>DAOTAV010000148.1:0-6592 GCA_035382785.1 Salinivirgaceae bacterium
CGTTGAATGGTCACGCTGTTGGTTGCTGCATATCTGGCATAAATCCGATTCGGAAATATTGTGACAGTTTTCACAAAAACGAGTTTCCTCAACCAATTCAACTAAAGATAACCCCAATTGTAATGCATCTTCCTTTTTCTGATTTAAGAGATGAAGAGCTAACCTCAGCGCTGTTCTTTGGCCAATCCCCGGAAGTTTGGAGAGTTCGTGAACAGCTTTTTCTAAAACTCGTGAAGGCAAATTATATTCAGACATGAGAATAAAGAAGAATCACTCACAAATGTAGAAACCTATTGTGAAATACTCAAGATTTGTTCCAAAAGAATTAAAAGTTTATTCAGTTAAAAATATCCTCCAATAAAAACTTGATTTTTATCGACAATTTGTTTACTTTTAATGAAAATAAATAATTTTTCTGAGCCATGAAAAAATCTTTATTCCTACTCATTTTGTTTCTAACCATTGCTCGGTTGTTTTCACAACAATCTTTCAATTATCAAGCATCCATCAGAAACAATGATGGATCAGCAATGGCCAATCAGGTAGTAACTATGCGGTTTACATTGACAGACGTTAATCATCAGGCTGTTTATTATCGTGAGCTGCAGACAACTTCCACAAATGCACAAGGGATTGTCAATTTGCAAATCGGCAAGGGTACGATATTGGTAGGTAACTTTAGTACGGTGCCATGGAGCACTGTGGAGGTGTATTTAGATGTGGAACTTTATCAGAATGGAGAATATATAGCCATGGGTTTATCTCCGATAGTTACCGTGCCCTACGCTTTATATGCTTTTTCAGGGAATGAAGGCCCACAGGGCCCGCAAGGGCCACAGGGTCCCCAAGGCCCACAAGGAGTCCCTGGCCCTCAAGGTCCGGCGGGTGTGGATGGTCGTACCATACTTAATGGCACCGTTAACCCAAGCAATTCCGTAGGGCAAAACGGCGACTTTTATATCAACACCGCTACCAATATGCTCTTCGGTCCAAAATCAGGCGGTGTTTGGCCATCAGGGATTTCTCTCGTTGGTCCGCAGGGAGCAACCGGGCCACAAGGTACACAGGGAGTGTCTATTCAATGGTTAGGAACATTTCCGGCTCACCCTTCCAATCCTTCGTTGAACCAAGCCTATTACAATTCGACACTGAAGAAATCATTTATTTACAATGGTAGTAGCTGGAATATCATGGCTCAGGATGGTGCTGATGCGGTAGCAGCAGTAACAGGAACAGGAACCGCAGGTAAGATTGCAATTTGGGCGGGAGAGTCCACCCTGACCCAATTAGAATCGCTGAATATTAATCCCAATGTTGCTATAATTAGTAACCCATCAGCAGGAGATCAAGATCCGATATTTGAAGTGAAAAACAAAAATGGACAAGTGATCTTCGCGGTATATCAGCAAGGAGTAAGAGTATATATTTCGGATGATGGTGCCAAAGCTCCCAAAGGCGGTTTTGCAGTAGGAGGAATCGGAAACGGAAAAGGAAACGATACGTTGTACATGAAGGTCACGCCCGACAGTGTGAAAATAACATTTAAGGAAAATGCAAGTAAATCAACCAAGGGGGGATTTTTGGTAGGCGGATTATCCACCGGAAAAGGCAATTACGATTTATTGAATGTTACGCCGGATTATACACGTGTATTTTTTGATACCACAGCAGCCAAATCGACAAAGGGAGGCTTTGCCGTTGGTGGATTAGGAACCAACAAGGCTAATGATAATGTTATGCAATTAACGCAGGATAACTATTTAATTGGTTATGAAGCCGGTAAAAATATCACAACAGGGAAATACAATTCCTTTCTAGGCTATCAGGCCGGGAAGATGGATGTGACAGGTAGTTGGAATACCTTCTTAGGCTATCAAGCTGGTATGAATACCGTTGGCAGTGACAATACATTTATCGGATATAAAGCCGGTAAAGCACATACTTCCAGAGGAGGGAACGTGTATATCGGAAGTAAGGCAGGATCTGACGCAATTAATGGATTAAGAAATATCGCAATCGGCGAATCGGCAGGGGATAGCATAATTAATGCTGAACGAAATGTGATTCTTGGTTTTGAAGCAGGATATGCGAATAAGTGGGGCAATGACAACGTTTTTGTTGGAACAAATTCCGGACGCAAAAATGTTTATGGAGCGAATAACACTTTTATAGGCACATATTCCGGCTTTAGTAATTACCAAGGAAATCAGAACGTTTTTGTAGGATCGCATGCCGGGAGAAACTTGACCATAGGGAATAACAATTTATTTATTGGATTTGAAGCAGGATTAAATTCAAATAATTGCAGCGACAATGTTGTATTAGGCACAGCGGCAGGAAAAGAGTTAGTGGGGGCACATCGTAATGTTTTGATTGGAGGGAATGCAGGTGGATTAATGAGTAACGCCGGATACAATGTTTTTATTGGAGATTCGGCCGGATATAGTAACCAAAGTTTTAGTAATGTAATCATTGGCGATCAAGCCGGAGTGTATTCGTCCGGCTCAACCAATGTTTTTATCGGATATCAAACAGGAAAATATGCGGGTAATGCTAGTTACCGTACATTTGTAGGAATCAAGGCTGGAATGAATTCAACCGGAGTAGGAAATGCCATTTTCGGCTCTTACACTGGACTGAATTTAACTACAGGAACTCAAAATACTTTGATCGGAAATTGGGCGGGTGGAAATCTTGGTGCTGGAAATAACAATGTTATGGTTGGGAGTAATGCCGGATATAGTGCAACAGGATCATATAATGTTTTTTTGGGTTATGGGGTAGGTTATAGTTCTATAGGTGATAATAATGTTTTTTTGGGTTATAGTGCAGGTTCTGATTGTACAGGCAATAGTAATGTTTTTATCGGCAATTACTCCGGAGCAAGCAATGTGTCAAATACTTTAATCATTCACAATTCAAATTCCTCTCAAAAGTTGATATGGGGTGACTTTTCAAATTATAGGCTTGGAATAAAATTAGCTGCAGCACCGAGCTACACATTACAACTTGGCGATGACAATGCATTTAAAACAGCAACATCTACTTGGCTTACGCCTTCCGATAAACGTCTGAAAACTGTTCAAGGAAAATATAGTAAAGGTTTATCCGAAATTTTAAAACTTGAGACGGTAGTTTATCGATATAAATCCGATAATGCTCTAAACATTGAGACAACCGATAAAGATTGCTATGGATTTATTGCTCAAGATGTTCAACCGATTTTCCCTGAAGCAGTTGAAGCCAATGCAAACGGTTATTTGAGTTTTAATTTCCACCCGATATTGGTAGCCCATGTGAATGCAACTAAAGAGCTGTTTACTATTATTGAGACACAGCAAAAAAATATCGAGGAATTGAAAAACAAAGTTCGTAGTTTAGAATCAACAAATGAAACTTTCCTAAAAGGTATGGAGCAAATGCAGCGGCAGCTTGAACAGTTACAGAGAATGTTGGAATCAAAGAAGGAATAAAAAAAGGGGGCTTTTAAGCCCCTTTTTTATTACATGCAGTGCATATATTGTTGTACAAGTTTTTTTATTTCGTCGTTTTTTCCATATAGACGTTCGCTGAGTTCAAAGTCGTTGTAACTTCTAAGCAATTTTATAAAGCGATCAATCGTTCCATGGGGGAAAACCCCGTCTTTTTCGAAATAATCTCTTGCTTTTTCGAGGGCGTCGGCCGATTCAGCGCAACTAGCCGGTAATCCTTTAAACTGAGCACGTTTGTCTTTGTGTTCTTCCTTAAATATGTTTACATCGCTGTAGAGTTTTTCCGCCAATTCTAATGCGTTAGGCATTTCAAGACCGTGAAGTGCCGCTACAATAATTCCGGCAACGAAGTGATAAATATCGGCCGATCCATCTCCTGAACGTAATTCAAAAGTTTGTTTGCTTTCTTTTAAAGGTTTAATATTATGATCGTTGGGGTTTTCATTGGCTGCCATCAAACCTGCATCGCCTAACCATCCTAATGGAATTCGAATAAGCGATGATCGATTCCGCTCTCCCCAACAAATATTGGTTGGTGCCTCCTGATGTGGAACCAATCGCAAATAAGAAGTTGGAACTGTGTTGCCAAACGCAGTGAGAGCTGAGGCTAAGTCGAGGATTCCCGCAATCATTTTTTTTGCGGTATCGCTTAGCTTGCAATGATCAATCAATACATTCTTGCCGTCTTTTTCGGCTAGCATGTGAATGTGTAATCCGCTGCCGGCTTTTCCTACAGTAATTTTTGGTGCAAAACTGATAAGAATATTGTATTGATCGGCCAGCATGCGAAGTATCCATTTGGCGATGAGCAATTGTTCAACCGCTTCTTCCGGATCCATCGGTAAAAACTCGATTTCTTGCTGTTCGTAGTATGCTTCATCAGTGGTAAAATTGCCTACTTCGGAATGTCCATATTTTATTTTCCCCCCGCATTGAGCAATTAATCTCATGGCTTCATCCTTAAAAGCATGAAATTTGATAAACGGCGACGATTCATGATAACCTTTCTGATCGCGGGCGGGATATAAATTCTCTTCTTCGGTGGGGATTGAAAGATAATATTCCAATTCTCCCATACATTTAAACGTGAGTCCGGTTCTTTCGGTGAACAGTGTTTTTGCCTTTTTCAAAATGTAACTCGGCGAACTTTCAAGGGGTTTTCCTTTGGAATTGTAGAATGAACAGAGAATATCGAGAGAAGGGATTTCGCTGAATGGATTATGAAAGGCTGTCCGATATTTAGGAACCACATAAAGGTCAGAACTTCCGGCCTCAATGAATGAAAACAATGAAGAACCATCGACGCGTTCGCCGCAAGTTAAAATTGTTTCCAGGTATTCGACATCGGTCATCGGAAAGGTTAGCGTTTTTAACCTACCGTCATCAGCAGTATATCGAAAATTAATCAATTGGATTTGATTTTCAACCACATAACGAACGATGTCTTGGTGAGTAAATTCATACGCCGGCTTCTTCAAAAATTTCACCAGTGGATTTAAACTATGTTCAAATTGTTTCATAAACTGTTGTTTTTGAGAGTTTTAAGTTAAAAGCAAATATTTTTTTTTGAAGTCAACAAAGTTAAGATTTTATACAGTTGATAAAAATCTTGTTAAGCATTTTATACACTAGGGTTGCTATTTTCAGTAGCGGACAAAATGGATTGCATTACCTGTTCGGGTGTAATTTCGTTGATGCAATGACAATGATGTGTTTTTCGGCAATCGGAGCATTCACGAGAAATACATAAAACCGTGGTTTTATTACCAATTGGAGCCCAACGTCCCGGATGCATAGGCCGAATTGGTGGGAAAATTCCTATTGCATGAATTCCCAAAATTGCTGCTATGTGAAGCGGACCAGTAGATGCCGCTACCAAAGCATCGCAACGCGAAATGAACGTAATAAATTGCGATAAGGTTAATTTTCCCGTTAAGTCGATGGCATGGGGAATTTGTCCTCCCAATTGAGATTCTATCATCTCCCGATCTTCGTTTGTTCCGGAAATAAAAGTCAGGAAGCCTTGTGCATTAAGTAGCGACGACAACGTACAAAAATTCTCTAAAGACCATTCGCGGGCACTTCCTTTCGATTTTGGGTGAAGAATTACTTTGCGACGAGAATCATTTAATAGCGTTTCAATTTCATGGGGCAAACTCTGTTTTGGAGTGAGTTTAACCCAATTTCTTATTTCTTGCAACGAAAAGTCGGACGATAAGCCCAACCCTTCTAAAAGTTTAAGGTTTAATTGGCTTTCGTGTAAATCAGATTTGCGACGCGAGAATTCGACCTTGCGGTTACAATACAACCAATGAAACCAACGATGACTTGTGCCAACTCTAATAGGAATGCGAGCCTTTGCTGCAATCCGGGCAATCGTACGGTTGGGAAAAACATGAATAATTGCGTCGAAATGTTGCGACCGTAGCGATTCAACAATCTTCGCTTCACACTCTTTCTCCATTTCCGACCAATCAATGAAATGATCAACCATTGGGAATGATTCAATGACTGGTTTTGTGTATGCTTTACCCATAAAAACAATGGTAGCAGTTGGAAAAGCTACTTTCAAACGGTTAATCAAAGGTAATGTCAGAACAACGTCACCGATAGAATCGGTTCGGCTTACTAAAATCTTATGAATGGAAGGTTTTGTGAAGTCTTGTTTGTTCATTTTTTTACATTTCTGCAAATGTAGTTTTTTTTACTTTTTTCTGACATTTTGAAAACTTATGATTTTATTGTTTGTTTTAGTATTGTCTCCACATTTTATTTATCTTTACACAACAGTTGTTAGCAAATTTATCTCGTAATTCTACAGATTATGAATTTTAACAATACCGAAATAGCTTTCAAGCATAGACAAAATCGAGATTTACAGCAAGCACGAATTTTATTTGGCATGTTGAAATATCCCCTTGTGGTAAAATTCGGAAAAATTATGGTGAATACAGCCTTAAAGATGCACCTTCCGGTTGGTTGGATTCTGAAACCAACGCTTTATCGTCATTTTGTAGGGGGTGAAAATCTTCAGTCGTGTTTGCCAATTGTTAATAAACTAACCCAACAAGGATTATACTCAATTCTGGATTTTTCTGTTG
>DAOTAV010000149.1:0-6514 GCA_035382785.1 Salinivirgaceae bacterium
TTTTTTCTCTAATTTAAGAACTAACTCACTTTACACACTTTTTGGGACAGTATCACATAAAACAATTTTTTATGTTAAAATATTATTTGCTATGTAATAGTTGAACTTCCCATGGTTTTACCATGAAGCGCTTTTATGATTTCTGAACATAACATGGAAAAGTCAGACAAATTCCTGCAATAAGGAACAGCCCGTTGTTTTTATGTATGGGGAAAAAGATATTTACCGACTACTCCAATCGAACCACGGTAATACCATCACCACCCAACTCGACGTGTTCATCGGAAAATTCAATAACGCTCGGCTGTGTTTTCAAATAATCACGAATAACGCTCCGTAAAACACCATTTCCACGCCCATGAAGAATTTTCACTTCTTTCACACCAAACATCAAAGCATTATCGATTAATTCACTAACAATCATTAGAGCTTCATCGGGATAATGACCACGAACGTCAATGTGGGGCTTAAATGAAAGTCGTTTTTTGGAAAGCTCTCGCGTATATTCCATGGATTTTGCCTGTCGTAATGCTTTTCTCGCCTCCTGAGCGGGAACGGGTGAAAGTTTTTTAGGATCTACGGTTGTGATAAATTGACCGAAGGCCACCACCGCAGTTTTTTCAGAAATCTCAACAATCTGTCCGATAGTAGTTTGACCCTCGAGTCTCACGTAATCACTTTTTTCAAGTGGCTTTTGTTCTTGTTCGGGTTGTGCCGATTCCACCGATAACTGATGTTTTGATGCCACTTTCTTGGCCCCGCTTAAACGTCGTGAGATAGAATCTTCGTCACTTTCAGGCAAATTGCTGAAAGTGTTTTTAAGATCTTGTAGCTTCTCTTTGACTTCTTTAATTTTATCTTTGCTGGCTTGTGCTTCTCGTAATTCTCGTATCAGATTTTCAATCTGTCGATTAGCCTCTTTCAGGCGTTGTTCGAACTCCTGCCTTGCTTTTTCGGTAATCTCTTTTTTGAGTTGTTTTGCTTCCTCCAGATAAGTGATTTGTTTTTGAAGAAGCTCTTCCAGTTGTTTTTGCTCCAGGCGGATTTTATCTCGTTTTTCCTCCCAATATTTCTTATCGCGCTGAATTTCTCTAAGATGTTTGTCGAAATTGGCATGTTGTTCTCCGGCTCGCTGTTTGGCATCGTTGATTATTTCAACCGGCAATCCAATTTTATGCGCAATTTCAATAGCAAACGACCCTCCGGGCTTTCCTTGTTCCAAGCGAAACGTTGGCTCAATCCGTCGCATATCGAACATCATGGCAGCATTCACAACACCCGGAGTTTGGGATGCGTAGTGTTTTAAATTACTGTAATGAGTGGTGACTACCCCAAAAACTCTTTGATTGTTTAATTGATGCAACACAGCCTCTGCAATGGCTCCACCAATCACCGGTTCAGTCCCGCTTCCAAATTCATCAATCAATATCAGCGATTTTTCATCACCGTATCGCAACATAGTTTTCATGTGCTGCAGATGAGAACTGTAGGTCGATAAATCATTTTCAATACTTTGATCATCGCCAATATCTACAAAGATATTCCGAAATACTCCTAACGATGAATCGGGTTGAGCAGGTAACAGCATTCCGCATTGTAACATGTATTGCAGCAATCCCACTGTTTTCATCGCCACCGATTTGCCTCCGGCATTCGGGCCACTGATTAGCATGATCCGTTGATTTTCGGTTAACGAGAGCGTAAGTGGTACCACTGTTTTTCCTTCACGCTTAAGGGAAAACCACAGCAAAGGATTTTTTGCCTCTATTAATCGAATCACGGGCAAATTTGCCACCTCTACCGCATTGGCCTCCATATCGTTGGCCAATTTTGCTTTAGCTCGGGTGAAATCAAAAAAGCCCATTTCCTGATAAGTTTCGATTAAATCGGCTATATAGGGACGCACTTCATCGGCAAAAGCTATCAGAATTCGTCGTATCTCGCGTTTTTCCTCAGCCTGATATTCCTTGATGGTGTTATTGAGCTCAACGGCTTCCACCGGTTCAATGAATACGGTTTTTCCCGTGGTCGATTCATCGTGAACAATACCTTTGATTTGCCGTTTAAATGGCGCTAACACCGGAATCATCAAGCGTCCATCGCGGATTACGGGCAAAGATTCTTTTTCTGTCCATCCCGACGATTGTATCGATTTAAAAATTTGGTGAACAACTTTTGAAACTTGATCTTGCTTTTGCTGAATTGTTCTACGGATGCGCTGCAGTTCGGTAGAAGCATTATCGCGAATTGTGACAGTTTTATCCACAATCCTATCGGCTTCGGCGTAAACAATTTCATGAAACTGAAGGCGGTCGGCTGTTTCTGAAAGTTTTGGATATCGTTGACGACGTTCTTTGTTTGAGAAAAAACGAATAATCTCACGAATGGTTCCCAGCGACATTTTCAGTTGAAAAACTTCTTCGGGCTGCAAATAGGTTCCCGCCGGACGAATCCGATTTAACACAGGGCGCAAATCATAATAATGCTCGTCAGGGAATTCCTCTCCCATGCGTAAAAGTTGTAAAAATTCTGCCGTTGACTGTTGTGCTTCGCGGATGGATTCAGGATTAACCATAAACCGCATTGCTGCCACACAATCTCTACCTTGAGGACTAAGACAATGCTCAAACAAACGCTGTCTTAACGCGTCGAAACCGAGTTTTTTTTCTATATCATCGGGATATAACACCAGATTCGAAGATTAACAAAACCACTTATTGTTTTTACTTCATTTAGTAGAAGAGATGAAAAAAACCGCGCCTAGAGTGCTCCACACCATCATAACCAATAGCATGAATTACGTAAAAATAAACTCCCGGTGACACCTTGGGTCCCTTTCCGTTTCTACGACCATCCCAGCCTTCCCATCCATCATCATCGCCATCGTATTCATACACTTTCTCACCATTGCGGTTATAGATAAACACCTGCATCCGTTCAATAGAGCGCGTGCCTTTACCTGAAACGCCGTTTTTTGCATCGGCCTCCGAAATGGTATTAAAAGTGAACAAATCGTTGATGTTATCGCCCGATGGAGTGAAAACATTGGGCAGGGAGCCTAGCTCACTTTTTTGCACGGTAATATAATTTTCAGCCGTTTTTTCGTCAATGCAAGCTTTTTCAACCGTCCCTACAAAAAAGGTTCGTCCCTTTGCAATAAGCTTAACCGTATAACTTCCGGCATCGCGATATTCAATGGAGTCGGGCGGAATCAGCGAAAAATATCGCTTCCAAATGGTATCGTTTGACGACAGAATCGTTTCTGTCCGATTCCAGAATTGCCATTCATACTCCACTGCATTTTTACTACGATTCTTAAATTGAACTCGCAAAGGAGCTTGTCCGCGAATATTCATCTGCGATTCTTCAAAATCGTTGCCGCCGATGGATGCCACAAAGTTAGCCTCTACACTGATTGCCTGATAAAATAAAGTGTCGCGAACAGTGTGGCCAAGACTGTCGGAAACTTCAACCACAATGCGGTAAAGCTCCGATTCCCGTGGAATGGGTTGAACTCTTGGAGAATAAACAGGAAGAAAGGTTCGTTGAACTGTGTCGGGCAACCATGCATCAAAATCGGTATTCTTGTAAGCTATACTCCAGTTATATGTAACCGGATTCAATAAACGTTCCTGAACCGGCGGAGTTATATGTCGATTGTAATATCTAAATTCTCCTGTGGTGGAGATGCCTCGAATTTTTAGCTCATCGCAATCGGGCTGATAATACAAATTGGAAATCATGTTGTCGGCAATGAGTAAGAAATAAACCGAGGTATCGCGGACAGAATTGGTAATATGCAACTTGTAATTGCCATTCTGCGTTGTAACCATTTCAGAGAAAAAAGCGTTAGTTTCTGTTTTTATTGTATCCCAAAATCCCTGTGTATAAGGATTTAATCTCAACCACACAAAATCGGAAGCGATGTTCTCAAAGTCTCTTCCTTTGACTCGCATATCAACATTCCATCCATTGGGTTTCGGACCATAAAAAATATAAATAGTGTCTTGGAGCGTTGACCCTGTATATTGCGTCAATATTTTTTTATTAGAATTTATCTCAAGTATTTGGGCCGAAAGCCGACTGCAAATTGTCATGAGAAGCAAAAGGCAGAATAGGTTTTTATGAATCATAATCAAACGCTCAGCTAATTTCCCAAATAACGTTAATGCCGCAAAGATAGTACTTTTTGGTTTGACAGAATAAAAAAAGTCGTCTGATATAGCTTAAAAACATTGGTTTTGTAAGTATTTTCCTCGGGTGTATGGGTGTTCAACCGAGGTTTATCAAAACAGCTTATCAGACGACCTGAGGTTTTCTCGCGATCGATTATTTGATTATGGCATCTATCTCTGCTTTTATCTCTTCTGCGGTTTCGCTGTCAATTAATATCCTGCCGCAGTATTCGCAGTCGATCAACTTTTTGTGATGACGTATTTCAACCATTCTTTGAGGTGGAATAAGATTAAAACATCCACCGCACGAGTTTCTGTCAAAGGTAACTACGGCTAGTTTATTGCGTGAGTTATTACGAATTCGCGTGTATGCCTTGTATAGTCTTTCCTCAATAGTGAGAACCACTTTTTCGCGCAGTTGGTTCAGTTTATCTTCTTCGGTTTTTGTTTCAGCAATGATAGAATTCAAATCGGCACGTTTGTGTTCCAAATCTACATTCTTGCCTTTTAAAACGGCCATGGTTCTTTCCAATATCTCTTTATTTTTCTTAATCATTGCCGTGAACTCATTAATGGCTTTTTCGTAGCTCATTATTTCCAATCGTTGATATTCAATTTCTTTCTCGATGGATTCATATTCACGATTGTTTCGAACGGTCATGCGTTGCTCTTCGTATTTTGAAATAATGGCGTTAGCGTTCTGAATCTCGGTCTTTTTTATCGCGATTTCGTTTTCAAGTGCTTTAATATCCGATTTGATTTTGTTAATGCGGGTTTCCAGACCGGCCACCTCATCTTCGAGGTCCTGAACTTCCAGAGGAAGCTCACCTCTCATGGTTTCGATCTTGAAAATGGCGTTATCGATGCACTGTAAACGATATATATTTTTTAGTTTCTCGGTTACAGTTTCAACTACAGCAGATTTTTTTTCGTTGGTTGTCATAGTATTACCGGTAATTTATTGGATTAGAACCTTTTTTTGAAATTGAGACCGCAAAGTTAGGGAATTTTTTTGAAAGAATATCGTAAAATATTTGCATCGAAATTTTTTCACTCTCAAAATGTCCCACATCAATCATAAAAATGTCATCGCCATAATCAACATAGTTATGATATTTTAAATCGCCTGTAACTATGGCATCGGCACCTTGTTGAATGGCTTCCTGAATTAACCCCGAACCGCTTCCTCCAACCACAGCGACTTTTCCAATAGAACGTCCGGTTATTTTTCCAAACCTTAAATGTTGAATTTGCAACTGTTTCTGAACATAATTCAGCAACTCATGTTCGTCCATCAGTTTTGGCAAAATTCCGATTCTGCCCAATCCAACAGTTTGCATATCATTTTCAAGAGGATAAACATCATAGGCTACCTCTTCATAGGGATGAGCTTTTATCATGCTTTCAATGGCCTTCCGCAGATTCCTGCGCTCCACAATGGTCTCGATTCTTACTTCCTGCTCAAAATGTAGTGCCCCTCGCTCTCCCACAAAAGGATTGGAGTGTTCGTTTCCACGAAATGTTCCACGTCCGGAAATATTAAAACTGCAACTATCGTAATTCCCAATATTTCCGCATCCTTTTTCAAACATGGCATTTCTGACCACGTCAACATGGCTTTCGGGAACAAACACCACAAATTTCATCAATTGTTGGCGAAGTGGTCGAAGAACACTTACTTTGGTTAAATTCAATGTTTCTGCAAAATAATGATTGATTCCATTTTGCAAAGAATCCAGGTTTGTGTGTGCTGAAAATAAAGCGATATTGTGCCGAATGAGTCTTTTAAGAATCCGGGCTGTACGATCAGAATCTACCATTCTTTTTATCCCGGTTATTAATAGCGGATGATGTGTGATAATAAGATTTGCCTGCTCGGTTATTGCCTCTTCCACGACTTCTTCAGTACAGTCCAAGGCAAGCATAATTTTTCTTACAGGATCGTGGGTGTCGAGCAATAATCCTGAATTATCCCAACCCTCCTGATACGAGGCGGGAATTTGGCTGTTGAGGTACGAAATAATTTCATGTAAACTTAATTCCATAGCATTCAGCATTTTTGTTTGTAATTACTCAAATAAACACTTTAAAGATACAAATTTCTTTCCGGTTTTGTTACTTTATTAGCTAATCGACACATTTACAGGATGTTGTGCAAATAAAAATGTTGGTTCAGTTATAAATACATTGACCGATTCACAAAATAACATTGTGCATAAAATAATATTTCATGCCATTTCACAAAACAACCGATTTTTCTCTTTGAGAACAGCATTGTAGTGC
Organism: Salinivirgaceae bacterium; assembly: GCA_035382785.1. Classification (GTDB taxonomy): domain Bacteria; phylum Bacteroidota; class Bacteroidia; order Bacteroidales; family Salinivirgaceae; genus JAAYQU01. The sequence goes on from DAOTAV010000149.1 coordinate 6,459, forward strand.
TGTATCTTTGTAGTGTAAAGGTTTTGCCAATGATGCGTCCCAATTCTAATTCCCCA
>DAOTAV010000150.1:0-6511 GCA_035382785.1 Salinivirgaceae bacterium
GCTGAAATGAATTAGTTTGGCTTTAGGGTTAATTTCCAACATAGTGTCAACCACAACTCGCGTTCCATCAATGTTTGTGCGAATCATTTTGTTGCGGTCTTTTTTTTTGAAAGACACCATGGCTGCGGTGTGAAAAACCAAATCAACGTCGGCTACCAATTGGGCTATTGCCGTTTTTTCTGAAATATCGCCTGTAACAACAGTAAGCTCAACAGGATTTTTATAATTGAGAAACGAATTAAGTTCTTCAAGGCTTTGGGATGATCGAACAAGCACTTTTACCGAAAAACCTTTTTCAAGAAGCATCCGGGTAAGATATTTTCCCACAAAACCATTGGCTCCGGTTACTGCAGCCTTCATAAGCAAATGATTAAGAAATAGTGTTATTTTCCCAAATGAGTTTGGTTCCAAATCCGAGACGATTATCGGTGAGTTTCATAAAATCGGGTTCAAGAACCCATAGGTGTAAATCAATAAGATGGGCGTAGGGGAAACGCCATAGATAGGTCTCTCTCGCTAGTTTTTCAAGGTTGCCTTCTGCAGCAAAGGTCTTTCCCGACATTTGAAGCCCCTGGATTTTACCCACAATTCTGGTTTCCAAAACAATATTTGCCGCAACCCTTTGATTAGCCGATGTTTCGCGTGCATGTCGGGTGATAGGGTCGGTAGTGTAGAAAAAAAGGTTTTTATCTTCATTATAGGCGTAGAAGCAGGAAGCACACCATGGCTGTCCGTTCGATTCGGTACAAAGAGTCAAAACATGGTGTTTACGGATAAAACGTACTATTCGTTTATCGGGCTTGGAGCTCATAATCAGCAAGTTTTTCGCGAACCAACGATGCTATTTTCCGATTATCAGTCAGGTGTATCACATTGATTCCCAACGATTCGGCACTCCTGATGTTTTCTTCCAGATCGTCAATAAACAAAATTTGTTGTGGAGACATTCCAAGTCGAGACAGCATGTGCTGGAAGATTCGTTCCGATGGTTTTCGATACCCAATTTTATAAGAAAGGAAAAGTCCATTGAACAGCGTTTCGAATGTTTCAAAGTATTGTTGTTGCAGTCTTCGATTGCATTCTTCAAAGTGAATTCGGTTGGTGTTGCTCAGAAGATAAAGAGCGTAATTTGATTTTAATTCACGAATAAGATTTAATGCTTCAAGATTAAAATTCCCGAGCAGGGCATTCCACGCAGAATCAAACGAATCGGATTGTAAAAAAGTACCGAAATTTTGGCACACCAGTTCACGAAATTGGTTGTCGTTCAGATATCCCGATTCGTAATCGTGGTATGTTGATGTAAGAAAAGTTGAAGCCTTTATTGCTTCATTGGTTAAACCGGTTTTATTTTCAAACTCTTCGAACGTTTTGTTGAAATCGACATTAACAATCACTCCGCCTAAATCAAAAACAATAGCTTTTATGCTTTTTTCATGATTTTGTTTCATAAAAAAATGTTTTTTAGGATTTCGTCTGAATTATTTGTTGTTTTATTTATTGGCTTCTGGATATTTGTAAAATCAAAACCCAACAATTCCTTTGGATCTTGTAAAACATAAATTCCGGGAAAATCTTTCAAATGCCTTGCCAAATATTCTTGTTCCCACTGTCCGAGGGTTGGCCACATGATAAGTGGTTTATTAAGAGCAATGGCATCCATAATTGTTGTATATCCGCTTTTTGACAAAAGAATTTCTGATTTTTGGGCTAATTCTGCGAATAAATCAATTGGGAGATGATTGAAAATGTCCACATTGGGCGTTTTGTGGATTTGTTGTGTTGGCTTGCTGCAGCCGACGATTGCACATCGATAGGGAAGGGCTGAAAAAATATTGCTGATAAGATCGATGTTGACATTTCGTTCTGGTTGCGGTCCGCTGGCTATGAATAAGATTTTATATTCAATTTTTGATTCTTTTAGGGTTATGGATTGAAATCTACTGAGTAATCCGCAAAAATGAACCGGTATTTTTAAATTTTGAGGATTTGAAAGTTTGCCGGAAAGCCTTCTGTCCGGAAAATCGGGAACAAGGCAATGGTCGAAACGATTGATTAAATAATGATAAAACAAATGAACAACTTTGTCAAAAGGTTTTGCCAACGGCAATTGTAGTTGATGAGAAATATAATAGGAAGGTATGCCTTTCGTTCTGAAAAATGGACGATTATCGCTAATAATTAAATCGGGCTTAATTTTATGGGTAATCTTTTTTGCTGCCATCCATTCTCGATACATTGTAAACACAAATTTTGGAATTTGCAAAATCAAAGAAAATATCGGATGGCAATGTTTGTAGTATTTCACATTATAGCCGGCGATAGTAATAGTCTGATAAGGAAATTCTTTCAGATATTTTTGATAATGCGATGGAATGGCAAAACAAACTTCGTATCCAAAGTTTGTAAGCAAATTAGCAAGAGCAATGGTTCGGGTTAAATGACCTAAACCCCAATCTAGCGGCGCGATAACGACTATTTTTCTCTTTACTTGGTTTGCAATTTCCACGTGATTTCGGTATCCCAATTGGCTCTGATGGTTATTTCTTTTTCATATCGAACCGAATATTCGGGTTGAATGCCTTTAAAATAATTGCCGGGGTCTTGTTTGTCATTGTTGTTTTGGTCGCGAAACATTCTAAGATTGTAGGTTCCCGGCTTTAAATAGTTGAATGTTATGTTTTGGGATGAGGTTGGTCTATTTTGGCGAATCACCTTTTTCCCATCTTTGTCAGTAAGCTGAAAAACGGTTCCTTCGGGTAAGTCAAACAAAGGTATAACCACCAATACTCCGTAAACAATTTCAGCGGGTGTTTTAAAATCAATTTTTTGCGGAAGGTTTGTATTGCCGTATATATCGATAAAGGCCGAGGAGTCAATTGCAAAAGAATACTCTTGGTCGGGATTGATTTTAGCATTGACGATGGCCGATTGTTTTATTGAATCAAAAACGAATACATGTGGAATTTTTATTGATATGCTATCTTCGTAAACAAAAAGTGTTGATTTTTTGCTGTCAAATTGTGACAAGGGTTGGCTAAAGTGAAGAATAAAATCTTGCCCCAGTTCAAGGGTCTTATTTTCGATATTGTGGTTGACCACTAAAATGGTATCTTCTTTTACTTGTTGATTGGGCTCTAGAACGAAGGTAAGTGTATCTGAAAATCTTTTTTGGATGTTTACACTATCGTAATCTTCATAGGAGAGAATGGCTAATAAACTGTCCGATTGGGTACTTTGTTTGTCGGGAACGAAAAAGACCAACGAATCGGAAGTAGAGCCATTTGAGAGCAGAAAGGGTTTATTCTCTGCGTTGATTAAGGCGACGTTTCTGGCGGTCGGACGGTTGAAGACCAACGCAACTTGATTTTTCCGTGGCCGTATTGTCTTTTTCACAAATTGCTTGTCAAAAGTAGCGGTAAATAATCGAAGATTGATTTCTTCACAGGTTGATATAATTTTTTCGTTTATTAAGATAGAATCTTTCCAGAGGGTATCGTCGGTTTTAGGATTTATTTGTGCGATAACCCGTATTGTGTCAATGGTTGTTTTCCGAATTAGCATTGGTGAAATAGTGTCGGAAAGGAATCCAATAGATTCATTGGGAAGATTGTAGCGCATGTTGTTGTCAATATCGGCAAGTGCGAATATTTTAAATCCTGCGCCGGGAATGTTGTTTATGGAGTAAAATCCCTTTTTGTCGGTTTTGGAGTAGTAATCGGGTTTTTGCTTTAGTACAACAGAGTCTGAGAAATCGGAATAAATACCAACTTGTATATTTTCAACGGGTTTACCGGTCATGGCATCAAAAACGCGACCACTGATATACAAAGAGTCGATATGGTTTCCGGTAGAAAACACATATTGGAAATTTTCTAAAATATTCCCTTCGTTGAAGTCACGTAAAACGTCGTTGAAATTAATGTTGTAGGTTGTGTTGGGTTTTAAAATATCTTTTATCTCGACAATTACCGATTTACCCCTGGTGTGGATTTTTAGTGGTTTGTTTAACGGTGGGGATATTATAATTCGCTGCTGAGCATTTTTGAGTTCTACAAATTCATCGAATGTTATAATAATTTTGGTAGGGGAGATGTTGGTTGAATAGTTTTTCGGACGGGTCTTCAGGACTTTTGGGGGCAACATATCCTTTTTTCCACCGGTGGGAAGCATTTCTTTGGCGCAATTGCCCAGGAAGAAAATTGCAAAAACCGATAGCAGAATTAGTCGGGTTCTCAAGACGATTTTTTTTGAGGAATCATTCATTATTCGTTTCTTTGATAGGCGGGATGCAATCGAATGATTTTCTTGAATCGGTTATTTGAATTATTTTCCAACCTTTGCGGATTTTGTATAGTTGATATGCGTTTACACCGCAGTGAGCAATTTTATTGTTATCGTAAAATACATAGTTGCACCAAACAGAGGCAATGATTCCATCGGTGTCAATGTGGCAGCCGTATTGTTCTTCACGATATTGATGTCTGGAACGGCGTGCAACCGACGAAAGAAACATTTCCGGAAGTTCAGCAGCAATAATATTTTTTTTACCATCGGAAAAAACGGTTAACAGCCCGAGATTGGGATCTATACATTTTCTAATGCTGACGGTATCAGCAGTGTTTAGTCCATCAATAAAAGTGTCAATCACTTTTTGTATTTGAACGGAGTCAGGTTGGGCGTTAATCTGACTGTTGAGTGTAGAAAGAACTAATATACAAAGAATTAAGGGTTTGGTTTGCATAGTTTCAAATTCGTTTAGACCCTTTTGATTTTATTATTTCCTGAGCTAGTTGGCCCAGTGTACGGTTTTCAAAAAGCAATTTCAGTTGACTCCTAATCGGTCCATAATCTTCGTGAATGGGGCAGTGGGCATATTCCTCATTGTCAGTGCAATGTCCAAGACCAATTAAGCAGGTTTCAAAAAAATCTGCTCCGTCAATTATTGTCACAATATCCATTATGGTAATGGTTTCGGCAGGTTTTGCCAACATAAAACCACCGTTGGGGCCCTTGCTAGAGAATAAGAGCTTATTTTTTGCCAGTTGCTGAAGAATTTTACTCAGAAATGGTTGGGGAATGGATAAGTCGGCCGAAATTTGTCTGATGCCAATCATGGTTTCAGCGGGTTCGTTGATGGCAAGGTATATCATTGCTCGAAGGGCGTATCGACAGGCGTTGGATATCATGGCATCTCGGGGTTAATTTTTTCAATTCGCTTTTGATGACGGCCGCCTTCAAAACTTCCAGAAATAAATGCTTCAACTATGGCTTCTGCTTGTAGTACAGTGACAAACCGACCCGGCAATACACATACGTTTGCATCGTTGTGAAGACGCGAAAGCTCGGCAATGGTTGGGTTCCAACATAATGCTGCACGGATGTTCCTGTGACGATTTAACGTAATGCTGATACCGATTCCGCTACCGCATAAAGCAATCCCAATACTTTGATCGTCGATTTTCTGAGCTAAAGCATGACCATAGTCGGGATAATCTACTGACTCTTCGGATTGTGTTCCAAGGTCATACACCATATATCCTTTTTTTGAAAGATAGTTTACCAAATGGTATTTAATAGGATATCCGGCATGATCGGCTGCAATGAAAATTTTCATATCTTTTGAAAAGTAAGCTTTACAACTGCAAAGTTAACATTTGTGAGTGAAAGTTGTTTATTGAAATTTTCTCATTTTTTTGATCGCCTTTGTCGATATAAAAAATTCATCGATAAAGGCACGATGACACATGGATAGCTTCTCTTTAACTTTTGCTGATAAGAGTAACCAAATTACGGATATCGTTAACCGGAATATAGGAAAATTGTGGGTTGATTTTTTTTGATGGAGCAGTAATGATATAATTAAAGCCAAGACGATTGGCCTCTTCAATCCGTGACGATAAGTTTCTCATTGGACGGATTTCGCCCGATAGACCAATTTCTCCGGCAAAGCAGGTTTGCGATGAAATTGCAATATCAAGATAACTGCCTATAATGGCGGCTGCAATGGCCATGTCGGCGGCTGTGTCGGTTACTTTTAGACCTCCGGTAACGTTGACAAATACATCGCGGGTTGAAAGTTTAAGTCCGGCTCGCTTTTCTAACACAGCAAGAAGCATATTCAGGCGTTTCGGGTCGTAGCCATTCGATGTTCGCTGGGGAGTGCTGTAGCCCGAGTTGCTCACAAGTGCTTGTACTTCTACTACAAGTGGGCGGAGACCTTCGTTGATTAAAGCAAAAGCTGTTCCGGAGAATTGTTCGCTATGTGGGGTGAGTAAAAATTCTGTGGGGTTAGTTATTTCAACCAGTCCGGTGTTTTGCATTTCAAAAATTCCGATTTCTGCTGTGTTTCCGAATCGGTTTTTTGTGGTACGTAAAATACGAAGTCCGCTATTGGAATCGCCTTCGAATTGTAGGACTGTATCGACAAGGTGTTCCAAAACTTTTGGTCCGGCAATGTTTCCAATTTTGGTTATGTGTCCCACAAGAACCAACGGTGTGTTTTTTGATT
>DAOTAV010000151.1:0-6493 GCA_035382785.1 Salinivirgaceae bacterium
TTTATTACTAAATTTGTTAAATCAAAAAGTTGCATTTATAACTTGAATTCAGCAAACATTAAATTAGTGAAGCAAAATTAAAACCAGGAACCATGAAAAAAAATGTTCTCTTATTAGGCATTTTAGCTCTATGCCATGGAGTAAAATCACAAGAACCTGACAAAGATATCTATTCAATGTCGTTGGAAGAATTGATGAATGTGGAAATTACAACCGCCTCAAAACGAGCCCAAAAAATCTCTGACGCTCCGGCAACAGTGATAAGTTTTCCGGCTGCACAAGTTGAGCAATTCGGTTGGCGCGATTTGAAAGACATGTTCAGGGCTGTTACAGGTGTTGACGTTTCGTACGATGTTCAAGGCGAAGTTAAGACCTTGGTAACCATGCGGGGCGTTGAGGGTAATCAGAAAATATTAATTCTTCAAGATGGTCAACGTCAGAACGCCATCACCGGAGAACGTTTTATTTTTGGCCACAATATTCCTCTTTCTATTTATAAGCGAATAGAAATAGTGTATGGGCCTTCTTCGGCTTTGTATGGTGCTGATGCTTACGCCGGTGTGGTTAATCTAATTACCAAGGATGGAGCTGATATCGACGGTTTTTCAGGAAGCGTTGGCTATATTTCAACTCAGGCTGTGGATGCGCAATTGGCTTTTGGAAAGAAAATTGACGAAAATATTGATGTGTTGCTTTATGGAAGAATTTATAACGGAAAAGATTTTCCTTATCATAAATATTATGACGACTCTATCGATTATCGAGCTGTGAATGAATATCGAGGCACTTTGGGTAATTTGGAAAAAGTTTATCCTATTAGCAACTGGAACTTATTAGGAAAAATTCGATATAACAGACTTTTACTCGGCTTTGATTTTCAACACCAATATGAGTCAAATGCTCCAACTTGTATTCCCACTAACTACGCTTATGTTAGAAATAATGTTTGGGGACAAGATGTTCGGCACTTATATGCAACTTATGACATTGTTAAAGAAGATAAATTTAACTTAGACGCAACTCTAACTTTAGGGGACTACGCTATTAATTCGGCTTCCAATTTTTATATCCCAATTGATACGAATAACGATGGATATCTTGATACCGGTTCCCCCGGATATAAATACGGTTATTCAGGTTATGTGCAACTCTCAGTAAAATCAGACTGGACAATTTCCGAAAAGCTTAATTTAATCTATGGTATATCTGCCGATAATGTTAAGTCGTTTCCAAAAACTAAAAATCTCACCGAGCCTTATCATCTTGATGCCGGGTTACAGGATGACCTAAGCGATTTTGTCGATCCAAACGGCTACACTTTTGGATTGCTTGGGTTAACCGATTCTATTTTTGGTGAACGTAACTTTCAAAACTATGGGACATTTTTGCAAGCTCAATATTCACTAATTCAAAAGTTAAGTATAACTCTTGGAGGTCGATTTGATTATAACAGCATTTATAAAGAAACCTTTAACCCACGTCTAGGGGTTATTTACAAAGTTACGGAAAAGGTAACCTTGAAAGCATTGGCCGGTAGTGCTTACATTGCTCCATCCAATTACTATCGTTGGGAAAATTGGGCTAATCCCTATGCTATGCACATTCCCAATATGAATATACGCCCCGAAAAATTACAATCGTATGAATTTAGTGCTATTGTTTATCCCACAAAATCGTTATCTCTAAGAACCAGTTTGTTTCGGAATAACATGACCGATATCATTCGACCTATTGCGGCTCCGGCTCAAGAGAATGGATATTCATATTATAATCCTTTGCGAACCTTAATTGGCGAAAGTCCAAATTCCGGTTTTGTTGAAATCAATAGTAATTTAGGTTCAATGTATTCCCAAGGTCTTGAGTTGGATATACATTATCAGTATCGTGGATTTTTGTTCATGATAGGCTATAGTTACATCGATGGAGAAGATAAAGAAACTAACACAAAAATTCCGAAGGTGTCGCAGCATAAGCTCAATACCAACGTAACCTATACCAGCAAAAAGTTTTTCGGAGGCTTAACGCTACGATATTACAGTGATATTTGGCCGGCACCATCAAATTCGTTTTACGCAAGCAACGGCGTTGTAACCGGCAACATTCCAGGGGCGGTAATACTATATCTTAATGCAGGATATAATTTTACTGAAAATATTGCTGCCACTTTAGCTGTTGATAATGTTTTAAATACCAAACATTACGGAGCAGCTCCCTATGGTGAATCTATCTGGATTCAACCGCGAGCACCTCAATCGTTAATAAAAATCTTCGGAGGTTTAAAATTTAGATTTTAAAAAGGAAAAGAGGCTCATAGCCTCTTTTCCTTTTTTATGGATAAGTTCGTTTAAGTTTTTTCCCATATCGCTGAATTGCTTTTTCAATGTCTTCTTCAGGTTTAATAATGTTGTCGTTGCCCCAGAAATCATCATCTGTGAACGCGGAGGCTGCATCAATCAGTGCTTCTGAGGTTTTAAAAGTTTCAGATTTGGGAAATTTAACAATGTCGTTTGTATCCCTATCGGTAATAACCATCTCGGCCGTGATATGGTATTTTGAACTAAATAGGCGTCGGTTCCAAACGGTTTTAAACGAGAGTTCGTTTCTGGCATAACTGAAATAGTATTTCCCGTTTTGCTCGGTGAAATTTACCAGATAAAAAGTTGAAAGGGGCACAAAACGCACACCGAGTGGTTTTTTTCTAACAAAAAGCCACTCAGCTTTTGAGGGATTCTCGAGGTTCAGCTGAAATTGGGCATGGGTGATAGCATAGTTTTCGGCATCGATATAAATTTGTCCGAGATATAACGGATCAACAATCTGTGGATTTTGTTTGAAGCTGATTACATAATGCGCACGATTATTGACAGTTATCATATCCATTATTGTAAATTCGTAATAATCAAATTTTAAGTCGTAAAACAAATAGTGGGGATATTTTGCAACATCGAGCATTAATGAAATGTTGGGGCCTCCTTGAAATTTCACTCCAAGTGTGTCGGCTTTTTTTACATTGACACCTTGGCGGGCTTTATTCAACTTGAGCCTATCGGAATCAAAACCTTGGCGATACGACGATTTATAAATATCAACCACAGCTTCAGAGATGGAAATGTAGTTGCGGCGTTGCTTTATCGATTCTCGATAAAATCCTGTTAACATCATAGGATTTTCGGGGTAGTTATAGGGAATGCGACGAATGGCTTCCATAACGATATCTTTAGCCGAGGCTCCGTTTACTCTTATCTCCGAAAGAGTTATGGCCGATGGTTCAAGTTCAATGACTACCGATTGTGCAGGATTAAAAAATGTTATGGGTATGCGTCGTATCCCGTAGCTTATATGCGATATTTCAAGTTCGTTTGGTTGAGGCAATCGGGGAAATTTAATGGTAAATTCTCCTTCACTGTTAGAAACGGTGGCGATATTGGTTCCCGGGATAGAAACGGTGGCGTAGTAAATTTCATTTCGGTTTTTTGCATCAATAATTTTTCCGGAAAATGTTACATAGTCAGCCGTTTGACTGTAGGCAGTGATTCCCATGACCAAGAAAATAACTGCTCCACAGATTTTTTTTAAGGTTACGATGATGTTTTTCATGACACAAAAGGTTAAATGATTAGGGGGACTATCATTATAACGTTTTGGCAGTAAATTAGTTGTAAATAGCCCCTTTATTTTTTAGTCATGAAAAGAGTTAACGACAGCTATTGAGAATAAACTCAACGGTTGATTCTACTAATGTTGAATCAATTGGTAAAGTGGGATGAATATAGGTTTTAATATTTTCTGAACGCTCTTTTGGAGATTGTTTTAGAATGTGGTTCATCCCCGAAATAATTTTAAGTTGTGCATTCAGTGCAGATTTTGCTAAGTTATAGGCTTCCAGTGTATCCACTTGTATATCGTGTGAACCTTGAAGAATAAAAATGGGAATCGAAAGTTTTCCAATTTCAAGGCTTGGATTATAACGAAACCAACTTTTTAAATATGGCTGTACGGATGGTCTAAATAGAGACATCAGCTGAGGGGAGACCTGTGAAATTGGGTTATTGTTTTTCAAGTCATCAATGTGTTGTTTTGCTTCATTAAAAAGATTTTCCGGTAGGCTTTTCAACTGTTCAATCAAGATTTCGTCGGCACTTTTTGAAATGCCAGCAATGGAAATTAACCCGGAGACCGTTTGCTTTTGGGCGGCTAATATTGCAATTAACGAACCTTCAGAATGTCCGATAAGTACAATCTTTGAAAAATGTTGATTGTGTGCCCAATCGATCCATCTAACGGCATCGTCTGCATAGGTTTCGATACGTAATTCCGATTCCGGAATTGTACACTTGCTTTTACCAATGCACCGTTTATCGTATCGAATGCTCGGTATTCCTCTGTTAGCCAATGCTTCTGCTAAAAATCTCAAGCTGTTGTTAACCATCGTGGGTTGATTCCCATTGCGATCGGTTGGCCCTGAACCTGCAATAATGATTGCAACAACGGAGTCTTGAATCTTGATAGGCTTTAGGAGTGTGCCAAATATTGTATCGTTGGTGGTGCTGATAAATACATCTTCCTCTAACCATTGCGGATGCTTTGTTTTGGCCCCTTTATCACAACTGTAAACAAAAACTGTTGCAACAAAAATAATTGAAATGAATATTTTCATGACATTTTGAAGTTTAAGGTTAAAAAATAAGAATTTAGGTGGGTTCTTCCGATTCTGATGGATTAGGTTCGGTATTCTCATGCTTCCATCGTCCGGCTTTTTTTAGTGCCTGGTCGATGATCCATTCGATTTGGCCGTTTGTACTGCGAAATTCATCGGCTGCCCATTTTTCGAGGGCATCGAATTTTTGCGGATCAATTCGTAGTACAAACGTTTTTTTCTTTGACATACGCGATTTTTATTTACCTAATAGTTGGGTTAGAATCTTTTCCACTTCAACAGGACGTTTTGTGCCGATCAATATTAATTTATTATTGAGCATTTCGATCTCGATACCCATCTTTCCCGAAAGCATAAACGCTTTTTTTCTGATACCATAGTTAATACCCCAACCGCCGAATTCTCTTATGGCATTGTATTTCCTCACTTTTACGCTTTTTATTTCATTCCAATGTATTTTTCGGAAAGATTTGTGATAGGGGAAAAAGCGATAATAAATGAAATCGGCTGTGATAATCGTTTCCAGTTTCAGAAAAATGAGAAAAACACAAACAGCAGTTATTATAAGAACCGGAAACAGAAAGTTTTTATCAAAATGGTATGTTGCAAAAATAATGATTAAAAAAGCGCTGTATCCGGTAAGAACCATCCATAACGGAATTTTCTGAATTTCGTGAAATAGCTTTTTCATAGAATCGGACAGAATTTAATTGTGGAGTGTTCCTGTGTTGATAACAGGAGTGGTTGATTCTTCCGAACATAGAACCACCATGAGATTGCTTACCATAGCGGCACGTTTGTCATCGTCGAGATCGATAATGTTTTTCTCGGAAAGTTGTTTCAACGCAAGTTGAACCATCCCGACAGCGCCTTCTACAATTTTTTCTCGGGCAGCAATAATAGCGTCGGCCTGTTGACGCCGTAACATAACGGCAGCAATTTCGGGTGCGTAGGCTAGATAATTGATTCGTGCTTCAATAACTTCAATCCCTGCAATGGATAAGCGTTCGTTAATTTCTTTTTCAAGAATCTGGTTAATTTCAGTTCCATTCGACCGCAAGGTGAGATCGCTTTCCGAATCAGCACCCGTTTGATCATAGGCATATAATCCGGCAACTTTTCTTAAGGCGGCATTGCATTGAATTTTAACAAAATTCTCATAAGCTGCCATTTTTTCGTTGAGTTTCACTATCCCGGTTGATGCTGTATTCATGGACATAGAGGCGTTGTCAACATGAAATGATGCCTTATACGTGTCGGAAATTCGCCAGACAGCAACAAGTCCGATCATTATTGGATTTCCCGTTTTGTCGTTCACTTTAATGGGTTCGGCATCGAGGTTGCGAGCCCTTAGGGTTAATCGTTTTTTATTATAAAATGGATTAACCCAGAAAAATCCATTCTCCTTTATTGTACCTGAATATTTGCCAAAAAATAGCATTACAACCGCCTCGTTGGGTTCTATCAATAAAAATCCAAACCAAAAAATAAATGTTAGAATGAATAATAGAATAGCCCCCACAATTCCTACGATTTGGAAAGTTTCATCATAGGGTTGCGATACTGAGCGCACCAAAACAAAAATGGATAAAACTATCATTGTCAAATTGACCAAAAGCATTAGTATGCCACTGATTTTTGTGTTGTCAAAATTCTGTTCTTGAGTTTTCATAAGAATAAATTTTAATGATATTAAAATGCTATTACAAATATAGCATATTAATTTCGACTTGTCAAGTATGTTAAAAAAAATATTAAAAAATGTTCGATTCAATTTATGCTACTAAATTCAACAAATAAATGCAACTTTTTCAGAGGAGATAAAGAATAAATTTT
>DAOTAV010000152.1:0-6444 GCA_035382785.1 Salinivirgaceae bacterium
CGAGGCAAGAGACAAAGGAGATTTGTCAGAAAATGCTGAATATGAGGCAGCCAAAGAAGCACAAGGCCTTTTAGAGATGCGTATTGCTCAACTTGAAGAGCGAATTCGGACAGCTAAAATTGTTAAAGCCGAAGATTTTGACACGAGCAAGGTTCAATTACTCACAAAGGTTTCTTTAAAGAATTTAGCTACAGGTCAAGAGATTGAATATTCCATTGTTCCGGATGGCGAAGGCGACCTAAAACAGAATAAAATAAGTGTTTCAACTCCAATTGCAAAAGGACTTATTGGGAAAAGGGTTGGAGAAACTGTAGAAATTACTGTTCCGGCTGGTACTTTGAAGTTTGAAATCTTGAACGTATCCTTATTATAATATTTTAATACTATGGCTACAATATTTTCACGCATCGTATCAGGTGAAATTCCTTCGTACAAAATTGCTGAAACCGAACGTTGTTTTGCCTTCTTAGATATCAATCCACTGAAGGAAGGTCATACCCTTGTTATCCCCAAGCGTGAGGTGGATGATTTTTTTGATTTATCTGACGAAGAGTTGAAGGAATTAATGATTTTTTCCAAAAGAATCGCCACAGCAATCAAGAAAAGCTTTGAATGCAAAAAAGTTTCTGTTTCTGTAATTGGTCTTGAAGTACCTCATGCGCATTTACATTTAATTCCTATAAACTCAATGGATGATTGTAACTTTATGAGGCCCAAAATCAAAGTTGAGGAAGGTCGCATGATACAAATTCAGGAAACGATACAGAAAAACTTAACTTTTTGATAAGAAAAAAGATATAGAATTATGAAAATAGTCGATGTATAGTTTGTAACTTAGTCGAAACATATCGAACTTATGAGATTGTTATTTCTTTTCCTAGTTGGTTTAATAATACCATGTTTCGGCTATACCCAAGCTATTAATGAGGACTATTATCGATTTGGGGCAAGACCATCACCAATTCCCTTATCTTTAATCGGCTTTAACAATCAAAGCAAGGAAATATATTTTGGGATATCAGATCCAGGGCTTGATTCTGCAACTGCTATTTTGCAGGCAACGAAACGAGCTAAGGCTATCATGGCCATATCAAATGGTGTTAAAGTGAAAAATCTGACCATAGGCTTTAATACCGAGTATCGTAGAGGGAATTCCGGTACTTATGAATCTATGATCGAGATTGAGGCAATTTCATCAGAAATATTTGATGCGGTTGTGATTGATTCTGCATATACCTCCTTTAACGAGGCTGTTGTTATAATTAGCCCGGCAACGACTAAAGATAATGAATTTGCATTCAATCTTAATCGCTATTTGGTAGAATATCAAATAGGTGGTTACAGCGAATATTCTGAAGTATTAGACTTTTATATAAAAGACCAGAAAACCCCCGGTGAGACTACCGTTTACATAAAATCGTATAATAACGAAGAGGTTTTTACTGAAATCAACAATGAGACGTTTCCCCTACCAATTACCCACTATAAATATTTAAATCCGGGAGATTCGGTTGAGCAAGTATATCGATATGGCCTTTGGATCAATGCTCTGCGCAAATTAAATCAAACTTTGGGAGAATATAGCAGATTAAGAACAGAGCAGGTAAAAAAAATGGGGGAGAATTATAATTACACCCAGGAAAAAATAGACGAGGGAGTTTCTTTAAATCGATTCACTTTCAGAATAAAATCCATCCAGTTTCACGATGGCGATGTTTATTTCGATTTGGACGTTATGAACAAATAATCAAAATTGCTGCAAAATTTTGTGAGATTTAATCTCACCAATGGGCAAGTAAGTTGCGTAATGCTCTAAAATTATTGCCAATAGTTGGTTGCGTTCAGCCCGTGAACATGAAATTTTAGAAAAATCAGTTACCGATCCGTGAAAAATCTGGGATAAAAGCGCTGAGAGGGTTGCATCGGTGGATAACATCGATGGCTGTGGAAAAATTCCTAAATGCTTCATTAAATGAACAATAAACGAAAGATGAAAGCTTTCCCAATGGCTTTTGGTACGATCAAATAACAACAAAGCATCGCTACAAAAAGAAAAAAGAGTGGGATTCGGTGTGTTTTCGACGATGGTTTTTGAAAGAATTTCTGAAATAAAAAGTGAGATAAAAATCTTGCGATGGTTGGTGGGAATATCTGTATAAGGTCTCCAAAGATTTATCGATGTGGCTCGTTTTATCGAGGATTTTGAGTTAGGGTGATAAAGAATTTCTACTTGATAAAGAGGCTGAATTGTTTTGTGCTGTTTTATTCTTTTTTGACCACCTGAATAAATAAACGAGGTTCTGCCCAATTGATCGGAAAACACCTGGAGAATTGATTGATTATCAGAATAATTGATAACATCAATAACTATGGCAAGTGTTTTTTCCATAAATTTCTCTCAGCAGTCTTTAAAAAAAATTTCAAAACAAAAGTAATGAAAAGCAATGAATAAATAGGCGCCATTAGTAGTTACATAAAATAATTTTGTAATTTCGCTTCCAAAAATTTACGGCATGAGCTACAAAAGATTAAATCTGCTAGGTGGGTGGTTAAGTTTTTTAATTGCCGCTGTTGTTTACCTTAGTACTATACCATTAACTACAAGCTTTTGGGACTGTGGAGAATTTATAGCTTCGGCTTATCGGCTCGAAGTGTGTCATCCACCGGGAAGCCCATTGTTTTTGATGTTAGGCAGAATTGCGTCTATGTTTGCGCCATCGCCGGAATATGTTGCTGCCATGATCAATGGTATGAATGCACTGGCTAGTGCTTTCACAATCATGTTCCTTTTCTGGACAATTACCCATTTGGCGAAAAAACTTATAAATCCGGATAGCGACGAAAATATAGGAAAACACCTTGCTATCATTGGTTCCGGCTTTGTTGGTGCTCTCGGATATATGTTTACCGATACCTTTTGGTTCTCTGCCGTGGAAGGTGAGGTTTACGCTTTATCGTCGCTTTTTACAGCAGTTGTTTTTTGGGCAATATTGCGATGGGAAAACGATTTTGATAAACCCTATGCCAATCGATGGATTTTGTTGATTGCTTATTTGATGGGGTTATCAATAGGCGTACATTTGCTTAACTTATTGGCCATTCCAGCTATTGTGTTAGTTTATTATTTTAAAAAATATACACCCACAACCAAAGGGGTGATTTACGCTATTCTTATCAGCGGTATTATCCTAGGCGGAATCATGTATGGAATCATCCCTCTGACTGTTAAGATTGCTTCAAAATCTGAATTATTGTTTGTCAATAGCTTTGGGTTGCCTTACAAAACCGGATTCCTAGTTTTTGCATTACTGCTTATAGGAGGTCTTATTTACGGAATTCAATATTCGTTTACCCATAAAAAAGTTATTCTGAATACAACTTTACTTTCCATTGCACTGATCATTTTTGGGTACACTTCCTATGCCATGATAGTGATTCGCTCCAATGCTAATCCACCAATGGATCAGAATAATCCGGAGCAGATGTTTTCGTTGCTATCCTATCTGAATCGTGAACAATATGGCGATAGACCTTTACTTTACGGACAGGTTTATTCCGCCCCCGGTTTAAGCTCTACACCAAAGATATCGTACAGGCAAAAAGACGGTAAATATGTCGAATTTATTAATGGATATGATATTCAATATGATGAAAGATTTTATATGCTATTCCCACGCATGTATTCATCTAACGAATCGCACGTTGAACAATATAAGCAATGGGGAAAAATAAAAGGTATTCAAATAAAGGTCGACACCGGCAATGGCACTGAGATTAGGACAAAACCAACCTTTGGAGAAAACCTGCGGTTCTTTTTCTCATATCAAATGGGATTCATGTATTTCCGCTATTTTATGTGGAATTTTGTGGGACGACAGAACGACAATCAAAGTCACGGTGAGGCAGGAAACGGCAATTGGATTTCCGGAATTAATTTTATCGACAACATACGGTTAGGTGATCAAACTGCATTGCCTGAATCATGGAAAAATCCGTCGGCCAACAGATATTACTTTTTGCCATTACTGTTTGGTCTTTTTGGCGCCGTTTATCAATATTTTAGAAACAAGAAGGATTTTTGGGTTGTAATGTTGCTATTTGTGCTTACAGGAATTGCGATAGTAGTTTATTTAAACCAAACACCATTGCAACCCAGAGAACGAGATTATGCTTATGCCGGTTCCACCTATGCCTTCGCTATTTGGATTGGTTTGGGGGTTTTATTCCTATACGAATTGTTTAATAAGATTTTAAATTCTCAGTTTTCGGCCATTATTTCAGGGATTATCGGTATTGTTGCAGTACCCGTGATTATTGGTGCTGAAAATTGGAAAGACCATGATCGTACCGGTCGATATATGGCCAGGGATTTCGCCTATAATTATTTGAATTCTTGTGACAAGAATGCATTGATATTCACTAATGGCGATAATGACACCTTTCCTATATGGTATATTCAGGAGGTTGAAGGAGTTCGAACCGATGTTCGAGTTTTGTGTCTTCCATACCTTAGTACCGATTGGTATATCGACCAATTACGCCGTCAGGTATGGTTTAGTCCTCCGGTTCCTTTTAGTATGGATCCCGAAAAATATGTTATGGGGACGCGAGATATGGTTTATGTTTTTGATCGCAAGGATTTATTTTTAAACGAAAAATATCAAGGATCGGAAAAAGAATTAAAATCGGCTTACGAAGACTATTGTAGGCTAATTTATGATATCCTTCGTCGGAGCAATTTCCCTACATTGGAAAAAGCCACTTGGGATGTTATCTCAAAAGATATACAGAGCATAAAGCCTTCTCAGCTAATCAGTTTGGGGCGTTTGGTTTGCAAAGCGGAAAACGTTGAGAAATATAAGCTCAACAAAAACGAAGCCGAGCTTCTTTCGAAACAAACCGAGAATCTCTACGATTTGATCGCAAATGCACCGCTTCCCATTGATATTGCTGTTAGATTTGCTACTGATGATAGCCGGGCAGCAAAACTACAAAACGGTGAAAATTATATTCCATCCCGAAAATTATTGATCCCGGTTGACCGTGCAAAGGTTATTGCCAATGGCACTGTACATCCCAAAGACACATCGTTGATTGTCGATAAAGTTGTGTTTACATTGAGTGGAAACATTCTTGGAAAGGCCGATCTGGCGATGCTTGATATTTTTGCTACAAATAATTGGGAACGACCGATCTATTTTACAGCCGTTGGAAGTGGCACTTTTGCATCATTACAAAAATATACACAAGACGAGGGTTTTGCCTTTAGACTTGTTCCAATCAAAAATGAGCAAGGTGGTGAGGCTCGAATAAATTCCGAAATATTATATGAAAATTTGATTCAAAAATTCATGTATCGAAATCTTGATAATTTGGATGTTTATTATGATTTTACCGAACAACGCACATTAAGAATCGTTAGCTTGCGCGATAAGTTTACTGCATTAGCTAATCGCTTAGTTGCAGAAGGAGATATAACCAAAGCCCAGGAAGTCCTGAAAAAAGGTTTTAAAATTCTTCCGTTAGAGCGCATGAACATTGATTATTTTTCAAAAAATGTTTTTGATGTTCTATATAAAGCGGGCGACCTTGCCTATGCTGATAGTATTACAAAAAGGGCAGCTTTGAATACTATTGACGAACTTAACTATGTTACCACCAAAGATCCGATTATTTCAAACGGATATTTGAGGGAAGAACAAATGGCTTATTTAGTGATGCAAGAAATTATGACCGTTCTCAATAAAAACAATCGCCAAAGTTTGAAAAATGAAATATCACAGCGGCTATATGAAAAATTAAATAAGAAAACACCCATTGTTTCTGAAATCGAGAAGCTAAGTGATGAAGATAAAACGATAATTCGGATGTATGTTACTCTCGATCAAAACCAACTGAATCAATGGTATAGGGGTTTATCTTTCGAGAAGCGCAAAATCCTAGAAAAAATTGCAAATCTTGATGAGTTTGAAACCAAGGTTCTAAATATGTATGCCCTTTGGTGTATTTAGTTAAAAAAGCATAAATCCGGCCCCGTAGTTCAATGGATAGAACGGAAGTTTCCTAAACTTTAAATACAGGTTCGATTCCTGTCGGGGCTACTTTTTAACCCAAAATTTCAAATGATCAAACCAACAAAAGATCTCCCTGAAATTTACACCTTACCATCGGGGCTGAGAATCATTCATCAGAAAACAAAAAGTTTGGCAGGACATTTTGGATTTGTGTTTGGAATTGGTTCGCGAGATGAGCAACCGGATGAACACGGATTAGCACATTTCGTTGAACATATGCTTTTCAAGGGAACTAAAAAACGGACGTTTAAGAATATCATTGATAGGATTGAACTTGTTGGAGGCGAATTAGATGCTTACACAACCAAAGAGTTCATCGTGCTCAATGCAAGTTTTCCCAATCAATACTTTAACAGAGGAATTGAATTAT
>DAOTAV010000153.1:0-6438 GCA_035382785.1 Salinivirgaceae bacterium
CCCTGGCCAATAGAATAACGGAACTCGAGTCGGAAGTATTAAGACTTGATCATGAATACTATACTCTAAAACAAATTTCTGAATTTCTGAATAACAAACAGGAAACCAACGCCTTAGAGATAGTTGCCTTATTAAGTGGAACTAAAAACGAAGCCGTTATCAGTGGGATGCTCAACAATCTCACCCGACTGATGCAAGAAAGGAATAATCTTTTATTCGAAGTCACTCCTAATAACCAGAGAATTCAAAAACTCGATAATCAGATTACCGAACTTAAGCAACAAGTCTTTGAATTTATTAAAACCATGATGGAGCAAACCCTAAGACAACGTGATTCTTTTCAGACAAATATAACCGAAATGGAGAAAAAATTGTTTGCTCAAACGGGATACAATGAAATTGAATATTCAAAATTGCAACGACTCTATACGATTAATGAAGGATTTTACAACCAATTAATTCAGAAAAAGGCAGAATACATGATAAGCCAAGCCAGTTTTGTGCCGAGCAGTATCATTCTTGAAAAAGCCGAAACTCCCCGAGTCCCGATTTCTCCCAATAGGACACAAATCATATCTTTTGTAATTTTGGCATCACTAATGATTATCACGATAAGTATAGTTCTTCGATATCTTCTCTACGATGAAATCAATACCCCCGAAATAATTAAACAATACACCGATGCCCCTATAATTGGGATTGTCCCTGTTTATCGAAAAAAAATTCCAGTATCACAGCTATTGGTGGATCGACATCCCAACTCCATGTTTACAGAAGCATTCCGCAATATTCGATCAAATCTGCAATTCCTTTCGCAATCCGGAAGGTCAAAAATCATCACGGTTTCATCTACAGTTTCAGGCGAAGGGAAAACATTTATTGCCATCAATCTGGCTGGCATTTTTGCCATCAGTGGACGAAAGGTGATTATTCTCGATATGGATTTGCGAAAACCAAGGTTGCATATCGGTTTTAACGTAGATAACCAACAAGGAATGAGCGCTATTCTGAGCAAACAGGTTCATTGGAGCGAATGTGTTTCTAAGACCGATTTAATCGGGCTCGATTTTATAACAGGCGGCATTGTTCCTCCCAATCCGGCAGAATTAGCCTATTCGGAAGTAATGGAACAAGTGCTTGATGAACTCGAGGAGGTTTACGATTGGATAATTATAGACACTCCTCCCATTGGTATTGTTACCGATGCCTTAATAAACCTGCAGCGCGCTAATTATCCCATTTATGTGTTCAAGTCAGGAATTTCTAAACGAAATTTTATTCAAAACGTAAATTCACTACTCACAGAAAAAAAACTTACCAATCTATCGATTGTCTTCAATGGAGTTGAATTCAGAAGGAGTAGAAGCACCGCTTATGGATACGGCTATGGATATGGCTACGGTTACGGCTATGGTTATGGACACGGTTATTATTCCGACGAAGAAGACTACATTCCGTCAAAATGGATAAAGCGAGTAAAATCACTAAAAATATGGTAACGCACCCCAAAATTGTAAAGCTATGGAAACGATTATTATCACAATACTTTTCGCCATATACTCCTTTATTTTTGGGTTTCTATTACATCGCCACCTTGTAACTTCAAACGAAAAGTACACGATACGAAAAGCAAACATTACCGGTATTCGTTGGAATTCTCAATCGAAACCCATTTTAGGTGGCCTAACATTCTACAGCCTTTTTATTTTTGGGATTATCAATTATGTGGTTTTAATTCGTGGTAATTTTCTCACCAATCCGGTCAGCATCGGCATTCTGCTTGTAGTCACCATGGCCTTCATCATTGGATTATCCGACGATTTATTAAACACTAGTCCTTCTTTTAAGTTTGCCGGCCAGATAGCTTGTGCCCTCATGCTGATAAATTTCAACATTTATATTAAAATCTTTGAAGTACCAATGCTCAATTACCTATTAACCATATTCTGGGTTGTAGGAATGATGAACAGCATCAATATGCTCGACAATATGGATGCCATCACATCAAGCATTAGCACAGTGATTTTTGGTTTTATTCTTTTTTTGGTATGCACAATTGATTTTGGTTACGACAGATGGTTTTTTGTAATGCTCATTCTCTCAGCAATAAATGCTTTAGTCAGTTTTTTAATATTTAATTGGCATCCGTCAAAAATGTACATGGGTGACAATGGCTCCATGTTTTTGGGAGCACTTTTGGCAATTTTAGGCATTCTATTTGTTTGGAACATCCCCGGAGAAGAACTTCCACACCGAGGATTCACCCCTCTACTCCTAATTGTATTAACCTACCTAATTCCAATAACCGACACAACAACTGTGAGCATAAACCGACTACTACAAGGAAAATCGCCCTTTGTTGGAGGAAGAGATCACACAACTCATCATTTATCTTATCTTGGGTTAAGCGACCGGCAAGTGGCATTGGTTTTAATTTTCATTTCATTAATATCCACTTTTTTAGCCGGGTATTTGCTCACTCATTATTCATCTCCGAACATCAACACTCTTCTGCAGTTTGCCATTTTCCCGGTACTGGTTTTTGTTTTTCTCTATTCTTTAACACGATTTGTAAAACAGAAAAAATAAATTGAATGCAAAAAATTAAAATTATTTCAGCAACAGCCCTTTTATTCCTTACGGCAACATATACTCTAAAAAAAATAACTTCCCCAACCGAAACTCCAGCAGAAATCATAGATTTTGTCAACGACTCCGCCAAAGTGTCCTTAATGGCTAATTCAGTCCCAATCCCAATTCATCTGACTTTTGCGGGAGAATCGGTGCCGCTGGAAAATTTTGACGTCCGTGAACGACTGGAACGAGAACTCTTGGTGAATACCTATTGGCATTCAAACACAATGCTATTAATTAAACGTGCTAATCGCTTTTTACCAAGAATAAGCAAAATACTTCAACAAAACGGATTACCCGATGACCTAAAATATATCCCACTGATTGAGAGCAGCTTAACAAACTCCATATCTCCTGCAAACGCCGCAGGATTCTGGCAATTTCTTGAAGAAACCGGGAAAGAATATGGATTAGAGATCAACACAAATGTCGATGAACGATTCCACGTGGAAAAAGCGACCCAAGCAGCCTGTCTATACTTTAAATGGCTTTACGGCAAATTTGGATCGTGGACATTGGCAGCTACGGCTTATAACGGAGGCCCCAAAGCGCTTATAAGATTTATGGATACCCAAAAAAATAACAATTTCTACAACCTTTTGCTTGCCGAAGAAACCGAACGTTATATTTTTCGAATTCTTTCCATGAAAATCATCATGAATGACCCGGAAAGATATGGCTTTAAGTTAGAAGAAAACGATCTTTACCCTGCTATCAAAACACAACCAATTGAAATTAAAACAAGCATTAATGATCTTGCGCAATGGAGTTTAGACAGAGGCTTTTCGTATCGTGAATTGAAGTTTTTCAATCCATGGTTACGCACAAATCAATTGCCGGTGAAAAACAACCAAACCTACAACATTGAAATTCCCGATCGTAGTTACCGAACCCAATACCAACATTTAATCTACTAAACATTTCATCAAGAGGAGAAACAATGAACGATCCAATTACAGATCGGTCGAACCAGATAGCAGTTTACGGAGCAAGAGTTCACAATTTAAAGAATATCGATGTGGTTATTCCACGCAACAAACTGGTAGTTATTACTGGTCTGAGTGGGAGCGGAAAATCGTCGCTAGCTTTTGATACTATTTACTCCGAAGGTCAACGTCGTTATATTGAAACCTTTCCAAACTATGCTCGCCAATTTTTAGGAATCCTCGAGCGTCCTGATGTAGATCGAATTGAAGGCTTAAGCCCTGTCATCAGTATTGAACAAAAAACCGTCAATAAAAATCCTCGATCGACAGTAGGCACAATAACTGAGATTTATGATTTTTTAAGGTTGCTGTTTGCAAAAATCAGTGATGCCTATAGCCCTGTGACCGGAAAAAAAATGGTAAAATTTACCGAAGATCAAATCATAAACCTATTGATCGAACGACACCACAATCAACTGGTGTATATTCTAAGCCCGGTAGTGCGGGGGCGGAAAGGTCACTACCGCGAACTTTTCGAACAAATGCGTCTCAAAGGATTCCTCAGTGCCCGTATTGATGGAATTATCAGGGAACTCACTCCCGGGTTAAAAATTGATCGATACTCCGCTCATAACATCGAAATAGTGATTGATAAAATAGTTGTTAAAGAAAATGATCATCGGCTGAAAAATTCAATAAAAACAGCGTTACAACACGGCAAAGGTGTGGTTATGATTACCAAACCCAACTCTGATAAAACCGAATATCTTTCCAAAAACCTGATGTGTCCCGAATCAGGAATTTCGTTTGACGAACCACAACCCAACACTTTCTCTTTTAATCTCCCGACAGGATATTGCCCAAAATGTAAAGGACTAGGCGAGATTTCGGAATTTGATCAAGCTAAAATCTTCCCAAATCTAGAATTGAGCATTTCACAGGGAGCTATTGTCCCATTAGGGAAGTACAAAAATTCCGTAATATTCTGGCAAATTGAAGCCCTTTGCCACAAATATCAATGTACAATAAATACACCGCTTCGTGATTTTCCCGACGATTTGATCGATGAAATTCTTTACGGAACCGATCATCCCATAAAACTTCAACACACGCCTTTAGGATCGCTTTCGGAATACGCCATATCGTTTCCCGGAATTATTGAAATTTTGAATCAACAAGCAGAAAACGACGATAAATCTACTCAACATTTTGTCAAAACCATAGTATGCCCCGATTGCCATGGAACCCGATTAAACCAACAAGCGCTGCAATTCAAAATCGATGGAATGAACATTGCACAATTGAGTTCTATGGATATTGCAGAATTGGCAGAGTGGTTTCAACGTCTTCCTGAGAAGTTAACCGCAAAACAAATGGCTATTGCCACCGATATTCTCAAAGAAATTAACAACCGATTGCAGTTTTTATTAAATGTTGGGCTTTCATACTTATCGTTAAATCGTAGTTCCCGAAGTCTGTCGGGTGGCGAAAGTCAACGAATCCGTCTAGCAACCCAAATAGGCTCGAAATTAGTCAATGTTTTATATATTCTCGATGAACCAAGCATCGGCTTGCACCAAAGCGATAATCTTCGCCTTATTGAATCATTAAAGGCATTGAGAGACAGCAACAACAGTGTTATTGTTGTGGAACATGATCGGGAAATGATTGAATCGGCCGATTATATTGTTGATATTGGGCCGGGAGCCGGAATAAGAGGAGGAGAAATTTGCGCCGCAGGAAGTTTGTCAACCATATTAGAATCAAAATCGCTGACAGCAAAATATTTATCCGGAGAATTAAGTATTCCTGTGCCTCAAAAACGAAGAAAAGGCAACGGAAAGACTCTCACTTTAGTTGGATGCACTGGTCATAACCTAAAAAATGTCGATGTTTCAATTCCGTTAGGGATGTTGGTTTGTGTCACCGGGGTTAGCGGCAGCGGAAAATCGAGCTTGATAAATCAAACTCTGCATCCGATTTTGAACGCACATTTTTTCAATGCATTAGCAACACCATTACCTTATAAATCCATCGAAGGTTTAGAAAATATTGATAAAGTCATAGAAATCGACCAAGCTCCTTTGGGACGCACACCTAGGAGTAATCCGGCAACATATACAAACATTTTTACACACATTAGAAATCTCTTTGCCCAAACACCGGAAGCGCAAATCCGAGGCTATAACGCCGGACGCTTTTCTTTCAACGTAAAAGGAGGAAGGTGCGAAACTTGCAAAGGTTCCGGAGTTGAAGTAATTGAAATGAATTTTCTGCCGGATGTTTATGTACAGTGCAAAACTTGTCGAGGACAACGATACAATCGCGAAACATTGGAAGTTCGTTATAAAGGGAAAAATATTAACGATGTGTTAGAAATGACTATAAATCAAGCATCAAAATTCTTCGATAATTTCCCTAAAATCAAAGTTATTCTTGAGACTTTGCAGAAAGTAGGATTGGGATATCTTAAACTCGGCCAACCCTCGACTACTTTAAGTGGAGGAGAATCGCAACGAGTGAAACTGGCTGCCGAACTTGCCCGCCCCTCCACCGGAAAAACCTTATATATCCTCGATGAACCTACAACAGGATTGCACTTCGAGGATATTCGCCTGTTGCTTAATGTTTTAAATAATTTGGTCGATAAAGGAAACAGTGTTATCGTCATTGAACATAATATGGATGTAATCAAAACCGCCGATTACATTATCGACCTTGGTCCGCTTGGAGGAAGAAACGGTGGAGAAATTGTAGCTTGCGGAACACCGGAACAAATTGCAAATAATCCAAGAAGTTTAACCGGAAAGTTTCTGAAAAAGGAATTATCCCAAAATTGTCATTAGCCAGAATTTCTAATGGCGGTCATTAGAAAAAT
>DAOTAV010000154.1:0-1183 GCA_035382785.1 Salinivirgaceae bacterium
CAATACTTTAACAGAGGAATTGAATTATTTTCCGATATAATATTCAACTCCACATTCCCGGAGCAGGAGATTATTAAAGAACGAAATGTGGTTATCGAAGAAATCAAGATGTATAAAGATACCCCATCGGAGCATATTTTTGATATGTATGACGAATTGTTGTTTCCAAATCATCCGATCGGGCGTAATATTCTTGGAACTGAAAAATCGTTGAGAAGTTTTACATATTCTTCTATCAAAAGTTTTTGGAATAGAGCTCTCGACCCTTCCCGAATTGTTGTTTGTTCGGCAGGTAAAACATCGGTTGAAAAAATTATTGATTGGGTTCAAGCGAATTTGGAAAAGGAATTTCCGCAAGGCGCAAGATGCGAACGTCAAAAACCAATACCCGGAGAACCGTTTAGTATCCTAAAGAAAAGAAATACGCACCAAAATCATTGTATTTTAGGGGTTGATGCATATCCGGCATTTGATTCCCGAAGCATGGCCTTACGGATTCTCAATAGCTACCTAGGTGGTAACTCTATGAACAGTAGGTTAAACATACTTTTGCGCGAACGCCATGGTTTAGTTTATCAAATAGAATCGTTCTATAACGGCTATTCTGATATCGGATCATGGGGAGTGTATTTCGGTTGCGATCATCAAAACACTGACCGATGTTTGTCACTCGTTCGAGAGGAATTACACAAAGTTGCCGAAAATTCATTTTCCAATAAAAAGTTGTCGGAAATTAAACGACAGCTTATCGGACAAATGATTTTGGACTCTGAAAACACCCAAAACATCATTTTCAGTAAGGGCAAAACGCTTTTGCTGCAGAATAAAATTTATACGATCGGCGAACTTCTTGAAATGATTCAGCAAGTTACACCCAATGATGTGCTCAAGGTTGCACAGGATCTATTTTCCAAAGATCGGTTATCCACTCTAATTTTGCGATAATGACTATTGATGAATACATTGAGGCTCATTGCACTGAAGAGCCGGAATATCTTAAAGTTCTACGAAGAAATACCTTTGTCAAGGTTTTGTACCCACAAATGCTATGCGGCCACGTTCAGGGAAGGTTTTTGGCAATGATTAGTCGTTTAAAGCGTCCTGCGCATATACTCGAAATAGGAACTTTTACGGGGTATTCGGCACTTTGTCTTTGCGAAGGCCTTAAGGAGGGAGGAAAGTT
>DAOTAV010000154.1:1193-6392 GCA_035382785.1 Salinivirgaceae bacterium
GAATTAGAGGAAATTGTACGGCAAAATTTTGAACAATCGCCCTTTGCTAGCCAAATTGACTTAGTTATAGGGAACGCCCTAGATATTTTGCCCAACTTGAATCAAACGTTCGACTTAGTTTTTATCGACGGGCATAAACCAGAATATTGTGAGTATCTAAAAATTATTAAACCAAAGTTAAATCATGGTGCGGTGATTCTTGCTGATAATGTCCTTTGGTATGGAAAAGTAATTGATAATAAGGAGAATGATGCTTCTACAGTTGCGCTTCGCCATTTTAACGATATGGTACATAACGATAGTGATTTTGAAAACATAATAATTCCGCTCCGCGATGGAATAATGATGTTTCAATATTTTCCTAAGTAAGGTTTCAAACGTTTGCAAAACAATAAGCCAAATTATACTCTATCTTTACGAAAAAAAAGTTAATGAAACGGAAATTTGTTCTTAATCTTTTTTTACTTCTTTTACTTAATATTTTGGTAAAACCCTTCTGGGTATTTGGCATTGATAGGAATGTTCAAATCGCTGTTGGGCAAGCCGAATACGGTGTTTATTTCGCCTTATTTAATCTTTCGCTGGTTCTGAATATCCTGCTTGATATTGGGATCACTAATTTCAATAATAGAAATATTGCTCAACATAATTTTCTTGCGGCTAAACACCTCGAGAAAATGGTGATTTTGAAGGTAATTTTAGCTGTTTTTTATACGATTGTAACTTTTTCGGTTGGATTGATAGTCGGTTATCGAGGTTATCAACTATTCTTGCTAGGAATTTTGGCGTTAAATCAATTTCTTAATTCTTTCATTCTCTATTTGCGTAGTAATGTTTCCGCTTTACAAATGTTTAAAACTGACGGCTTTTTATCGATAACTGATCGGTTTTTAATGATCATAATATGTTCCTATTTGCTATGGGGAGGATTTTCGAGTAACGGATTTAAAATTGAGTGGTTTATTTTGGCTCAATCGGTTGCTTATCTTTTAACCATATTGATTACATTTACAATTTTGATAAGAAAAATAAAGATTACTAGTGTCAAAATCGATTATCTATTTTCAATTTTAATTTTAAAAAAGAGTTTGCCTTATGCACTATTAATCTTACTGATGGGTATTTATAACCGACTCGATTCCATATTTATTGAACGTTTGTTAGAGAATGGCGATAAGCACGCCGGAATATATGCTCAGGGTTATCGTGTGCTTGATGCTTTAAATATGTTCGCCTATCTATTTGCCGGGTTGTTGTTGCCAATGTTCGCGTATATGATAAAGAACCGTCAAGATGTTCGGCAAATAATACGTTTGGCGGCTAATTTTCTTTTAGTACCTGCGTTAATAATTGCTTTAGGATGTTTTACCTTTAAAAGTGACATTATCGGGGCTTTATATCATCACAGCGATGAATATAGCGCACTGACTTTTGGAATTTTGATTCTTGGATTTGTTCCCATTTCCGTAACTTATATTTTCGGCACTCTTTTAACCGCCAATGGGTCGTTGAAAGAACTTAATTTGATGGCTATTTTTGCGGTTATCATAAATATCGTTTTAAACCTTGTGCTAATCCCAAGATATCAAGCTGTAGGAGCGGCTATAAGCAGTTTGACAACGCAGACTTTTGCTGCCGTTGTACAATTCCTGATAGCTAAAAGGATATTTTCAATTAACATTAAGAAGTCTGTTTACCTTTCTGTATTGCTTTTTATTGCTTCTATTATCATCTTTTCCTATCTTTCATCTTTCTTCACATTACCATGGTTTGCCGAGCTTCTCTTGTTAAGTGTTCTATCGCTAATTATGGCACAGATACTGAAAATATTTGATGTAAAAGCTATTTATCAATTGATTCGTTTAAGAGAGGATTAGCCTGAATGATTGACTTTGTCAGAAAAGCTCCTTTTTTCAGGATTTTTGCGCTGACGGTAACCGGTATTATTCTGTCTCGGTTCATTGAGCCTTCTACCGAATTGGTTTTTGTTATCGCTTTATTCCTGGGTTTGCTCTCCTTAATTCTATTCTTTATAACTGAGGATATATTTGGAGATCTATTGGGGGGCTTTGTATTAAATTTGGCACTCATCGCTACCGGCTTTTATCTTGGATTAAACTCGCTTCCACTACGCGATATTCCTAAGGTTTCGGAAAACCAACCGTTTTATGCCTTAGTAGAAAATGTTGAATATTCCGGTAATGGCAAATCACGTTTTCTTGTAAAACTTGTTGACCAAGAGCAAGATAGAAGGTTCTCAAAAAAAATGAAAGCTCGACTTAACGTTGTTGGGAATGTTGATATCAGGCCCGGCGATGTGGTTTATTGCAAAAGAGGTTTGAAACCTATACAAAATATTGGCGAAATCGGTGAGTTTGATTATAAAGGTTTTTCTGCCCGGAGAGGTATTTATTACACTGCACAAGTTGACAGTTCGGTGGCTCAAACAGTTTTCCATATCGAACCTTCAATATTCAAGAGATTTGAATCTAAGATTAAAAACAGTATTTTGTCGTTGATGGATCGGTATGGTTTTGCTGCCGATGAAAAATCGGTTCTATTAGCTTTAACTACCGGCGATAAATCGCTCCTAGATAACAACATCCGAAGTAGTTTTTCTGCTGCCGGATTGATGCATATTCTAGCTGTGAGTGGATTACATGTTGGCATTATCTATTTAATTTTGCTTTATTTATTAAAACCTATCCAAAATTTTCGTGGCGGGGTTTATGTTCGCAATATTATTGCTATTATACTATTGTTTTCTTACGCTGTTTTTACAGGCATGACTCCAAGTGTGCTACGAGCCACTCTAATGTTCTCATTTTTGATTATCGGACAAATGTTTAATCGAAAATACAGTTCGATAAATTCTCTATTTGCTTCTGCTTTTATTCTTACGTTGTTCAATCCAAATTTCATTTACGATGTTGGGTTTCAACTTTCTTATGTTGCTGTTTTGGGCATAATACTTTTTTATAAACCGATTAATGCATGGGTAACCTCAGAAAATAGTTTTTTAACTAAAGTTTGGAGTATGTGTGCATTGTCTCTGGCGGCACAAATTGCTACTACTCCAATCAGTTTATTTTACTTTCATCAATTTCCCACCTATTTCCTTCTTGGTAATCTTTTGATAGTTCCTTTGGTCGGGTTTATTATTCAAGGGGCTTTATTGTTTTTCGCTTTCGGTTTTTGGGAAACAATTGCGAATATTTTGGCTTTTGGCGTTCGGTTTTTAATCAAGGTGATGTTAAACTATGCCGCGTGGGTTGAAACTCTTCCTGCCAGTGTTATTTCAAACATTTTTTTCGATATTGTTGTATTGATTCTACTTTATTTGATTTTACTCTACCTTTATAGTTTTTTCACTTATCCGTTTTATAAACGGTTATTAATTTCTAGTGCGCTGATTCTTACCGTTGCAGGATATCAATTGTTTCGTTCTTTTTCTGCTTCTCAAATAGAGGATGTTTACTCAACCAAAGATAAAAATCCAACTTTGATTTTTGTATCCAAGAAAAGTTTTAGCACTGTTAGTACTGATTCGGTGGAAAATTTCGAATTGTTGAAGCGGAAAGTTTCGAGTCATTACTCTAGGTCTTATAATCATGTAGGGCATACACAAATTACATCAAATGGAGCAATAATCCGCTTTAATGGAAAGGAATATCTGTTTTTCCCAACACTTAATGCTGAAGGATTTAAGCGAAAAGGAATAACTATTCCTACCGATGTATCCAAAATATTTCTTCGCAATGGTGAGACTATTGAATTGCCCACTAAGTCTGAAAACTAATTCGATTTCCAGGTTACTATTAAACAAATCGATTCTGATAATCGGTTGTGTAACAGCAGAGAAAAATAACGCAGCTTTCGATTTAAGATTGTTATGTTTTTGATATAACCGGATTAAGAATGATTTAAATCCGGTTATATCGTTAAAGCCGTCTTGGTAGATAGCTGATATTTTTATGTGCTTTTCAATAGAATCTTACGCCGTTATTTTCCCCATTGTTTTTCACCGCGTTTGAAATTTTCCACATCGCATGCGCTTACTTTTGATTCCGTATGGCGTGATTTTAAGGTTTCGATCACGTTGTTGAATGTGAGATTTCGAGAAGAGAGCAGCACTAAACATGTGATACAATAAATCGGCAGCTTCATCAAGCAACCGCTGGTCGGTGCCATTTTCGGCTTCTAATGAAAGCTCAACAGCTTCTTCTCCGATTTTTTCCCACTGTGGGACGGTTCCGAAAATGGGAAAGCGGATAGCATTTCTGGTTCAAAATGGGAAGAACAGACGGTCTTCCCATCACGGATAGGATATAAATAAATGACTAATACTATTGTTTTTTAATGTTATATCCTATTTATTATTTTACACGTATATCGTTTTGCTCTATCTCTTCTATATAACACAATATAACATATAACTTTGGAAGCCATTACTACAATCTAAAAATCGGGATAGGGCATAATACCACTTACAATGGCAACCGTTGATGCCATTAATAAACCCAGTGCACCATTGCTAATATTTGTTGGTGGTGAGGCCGGAGAGGGTGTATAAACACCACCATCGTTACGGAATTGCGAAATCAGTGCACGATAGTATTCAAATGCCTCAGAAGGAATAGAATGCATCTCAATAGAATAGTATGCACCTGATTGAGGATAGCCTGTCATCCACCAGTTAGGAGATTCACCCCTGAAAACGTTAAGGCCGGTAATTTCATTGCTGATAAACTTGTCGCTTAAAATTGCCCTACCCCATACTCCACCACCCGATGTTTTAAAAAGATAAAAATCGGTTGTGGCCGGATTATCGCGGAACCAGATATGGGGCAAATAATAATCAGGTTTTCCCATTTCGCCTTGCGTATAAACGTAAGTAACCGAGTCAATGGAAACAGCTTGTGGCATCCGCGATTGGGATGTATATAATTTACCGTTCCACAGTACCTCCAATATGTATAGTGTTCCCGGAAAACCAATATTATTCCTTGATTGATAGTATCCGTAAGCTCCACCCGAACGGTTTGGTAAAAGCACCGAGTCGTAAATATTACCTTCCAAATCGCGTTGATATACGAATACCGAGTCGGGAGCAAGTTGCAAAGTATCAACAATATCGTTGTATTTAATCAGAACCGTGGCATCTTTTACGGCTTCGAAGCCATCGCTCAGGTAAGACTC
>DAOTAV010000155.1:0-6346 GCA_035382785.1 Salinivirgaceae bacterium
CAAAAGTAGAAACTATTTTTTTTATCTCCAAAATTTATGGGGGATTTTTTTATTCAAAGAAATATTTTGCTGAGAAAAGAACCCTGTGATTTGTTCCGTTTTGGGTTTCATCTGACTTTGGTCTATAATATTCGTTGAATTTTGTTGCGTATTGTGCCTGATCGAAGAAATATTCAAATGCAAATTGTAATTTATTTACAGTGTAGGACACTCTTGGCCCGATGCGATACATTTGATAAATGTCTGCATTGCGTTCATAGAAATAGGCGTTGTTCTGGGCTTTGATTTTTTTATTTGCCCCTAAATTCCCACTAATTCCCACAAAGAGCCCCAGATTCAAATTAGGGTTTAGGTTGTAGCCGAAATCAATCCAACTGCTGTAGGTTTCGATGGATGTAAAGCGAAAGGTGGTGTCGTTTGTAATGTCATCGATGATTCGACCAAAACCTCCAAGCATTACAAAAGGCGTGAGATTCTGTCCTAAAATAGCCTTCCCTTTTAGGGTAAAGTGTTCTAGTTTTGTGTTGAAAAACAGATGTGCATTTAAGTTGTGAACCTTCTTATCGGTTGGTTTGTTGGGATTGCCAACAAGGGGCTGTTGTTGAAAATATCCTGCTCCGAATCCCAAAAGTGTATTTGCTATTTTTAGGTGCGTTTGCAGTTGGATGTCGGGTATTTCAGCGCTTCGCTGTGAAAATTCTGGACCTACTGAATGATGATAGCCTTGTGAGTGTTCGGATGCTACGGCTACAATCTTCAAATTATCCGTCGCCTGAAAATCAACCCTAATTTGCGGGGAACGGTTTAATGGATTGTAGGGAACGGCTGCTCCAAATCCGATAACCGATGGAAAACATTCAGGAGTAAACAAAGGATGCCAGTACATCCCCATTAATAGTGTTGTTTTCTCCCATTTCAGACTCATATAGGCATGACGTATCCTTAGCAGGTTTTTGTATTCTTCAGCAGTGCCAAAAAAATCCGCTTCAATTAGGGCTGAAGTTTTTGCTCCGAAAGCATCTGGCCCTTGAATTTTTGAACCAACACGACTCTGGAGGGATAACATGTTTAATTGTAGGTTCTTATTTAAATCATTCCCTTGGGAATCGTATTTAGGTTTCTTTGGATACAAATAGAGTTCTCCGTCTCTTGTAATGACAGAGTTATAGGTATCGAGATATGCCTCATAACTGACATAACCATAATACTTAAATTTGAACATTGGTTCCTCTTTTGCCGGGTCTTGAGCTTTGACAAAAGTTCCTAAAAATAGGAATAGGAGCAAAAACATGCTTCTGACTTTCATTGGTGTGATTTTTTAATTGGTTTTAGAACGTCACAAAAGTAATGATTATGATACAATATTTTTTTAAAAGGTTTGAGTATTTTTGCCACAAAAACAATATTAGAATACATTATGAGCCATCAAGAATCACATCGTCAGGAGCGGGTTAGGAGTTTGTTAAAAAGAGATTTAAGCGAAATTTTTCAACGGATAGGGCATGAAATATTTCCTGGGGTTATGTTTACAGTGACAACTGTACGCATCTCCCCGGATTTAAGCATTGCAACTGTATATTTAAGTCTTTTCCCGGCAACCGATAAGGAAGCTGTGTTACATAAGGTACGCGAGAACTCTTCCAAGATTCGTTTCGAATTAGGCAAAAGAGTAGGGAAGCAACTTCGAATTGTACCTGAGTTGCGTTTCTTTATCGATGATAGTTTAGATTATATTGATCGCATTGATGAACTTTTGAAAAAATAATATGCCATTTGAGCTTTTTATCGCTCTTCGATATTTCACTTCAAGGAAGCGTAAAACGATTGTAAATCGAATTTCGATGGTTTCGGTGACGGGGATTGCCATTGGAAGTATGGCTTTGATTATCATATTATCGGTTTACAATGGGTTTAACTCGCTGATTTTTGACTTGTACGGGAAATTTGACACTGATTTTTCGATAGAACCTGTGAAAGGAAAATATTTCACTAAATCGGATTCGATTATTTTTATGGTTAAATCGAGCAAAGATGTGGTGGCCATTAGTCGTGTGTTGGAAGATAACGTATTGGTGCAATACGACGAAATCACCTATCCGGCACGAGTAATGGGTGTTGACAAAAGTTGGTGGGATGTGACACAGGTGAAGAGCACTATTACCGAAGGGGATGTTTTTACAAAATATGATAGCCTGAGATTTTGCGTTATTGGGCATGGTCTTGCTTCAAATTTGCATTTTGGAATAAACTTTATTTATCCACTTCGTTTTTTTGCTCCCCAAAAAAGTGATGGACCAATAGTTTCAGCAGAAAATTCGTTCCGCTCAGAAACTTTGTTCCCTACAGGGGTTTTTAGTATTCATTTCGAGATTGATGGCAAATATGTTGTTGTTCCGTATAATTTTGTCAATTATTTATTAGATGCCGATTCCGGATTTACTTCGTTAGCAATAAAAATAAAACCGTCGGCCAATGCTCAAAGGACTCAAAAAGAACTGCAAACTTTGTTGGGTAAAAACTACCTTGTAAAGAACCGAATTCAACAACACGAATTCTACTATAAAGTTACACAAGCCGAGAAGTGGATTATTTTTGCCATTCTAACACTTATTATGATTATTGCTTCTTTTGGAATTGTCGGAACTTTGATGATGCTCATCATTGAGAAAAAAGAAGATTCACGGACGCTACAAGTTTTGGGAGCACAACAAAGTCAGTTGAAGAAATTATTTCTGATTGACGGATTCGCTATTACTTTTGTAGGTGCTATCATTGGATTATTCATGGGTTTTTTAGTTTGTTATTTGCAGGAAACGTTTGGTATCATTAAAATTGGTTCAAGCGAGGCACTAATTATTGATACTTATCCGGTTAAAATGATAGCAACCGACTTTGTTTTGGTTTTCATTACCATTATAACCATAGGCTTTGTTTTATCGTATTATCCAGTTCAATACGTTAGTAAAAAATACTTTAGCAGTTATCGCGAAACAGAGTAAACCCCTACCGAAATTATGATGCGCTTTCCATTTTTATGGGTTTTGCTGGCCACTTTTCTTCTCTCGTCATGCGTCGGGGGGTTCTTTTCAAAAAGGCTGATTCAGAAAGGAGAAGAAAACTTTAGGAATGGCAAATATCGCGAAGCTATTGCCAATTATAACAATGCAATATTGTGGAACCATAAGCAATCACAGGCATATTTGGGGTTGGCAAAAATTTTCGATAAGCAGCAACAGGCTGACGAAGCACTTAAATTTTATGAGAAAACACTTAGATTTGACCCTTACAACAAAGAAGCTCTATATCGAATATCGGAATTGCATTTCCAGAAGAAAAATTATTCGATTATCGTAAATCTTCTGCAAATAGCAATTGATCGATACCCTAAGAATGATACGCTAACCTATTTTCTTGCACTAGGTTTAATTTATTCGGGCAATGCCCAAGAGGCTCTTTGGCTTATCGATCAATTTGAATCCGAACAAAAACATCCGAAGCTAATCTACGCCAAAGGTTTGGCTGCAGATAGCCTTGAGCTTTATGATTATGCGGCGATTTATTTTCGGCAAGCCATTGAAGCCGACTCGTTGAATCAGAATGCCTATATATCGCTCGTTGATTTGTGGAATCGTCAGGGTGATCTTGAGTCGATAAAAAGCTTACTGCCCAAAGCAATCATTCTATTTCGAAACAAGTATTTTTTAGATATCCAACTATCCTTGGTTGTATCTGAGTTCCGTTGGAATGAGGCAATTTCATTGGCCACCACCCTTTACAATCTAACGTCGAATTTGGATTATATTGAAAAGCGCGCACGATATTTTCAAATTCAAGGATTATTACTTAACGCCCTGAACGATTATAACTTTATTTTGTCGGTTGATCCTAACAGGGTTTCCACTTTGTTCAATAGGGCGGTTTTACAAATGCGACTTGGCAATGAATCGTCAAATTTCAATGACATCCAAAGGTTTTTAGAACTGGCGGATAGTACGACCCCCGAATGGCAAATTGCCAGAGCTAGAGAAATCGCCGGACAGTACCAAAGAGAAATTGCATCGCCTCGGCTAAAGATTAGTTTTCCACTGGAGAAGGATAAGAAATTTTTGATACTTGAAAGCTTTAGCGACTCTATTCTCATTCGCGGTAAAATTTCTAAAAATGTATTACCGCAATCTTTAACCATAAATGGCATTAAAGCACGATTTTTCAATTTTACCCCATGGCAAAACGATTTTGTTGTCAAAATTAAACGGCCGGCAAACGATAGTGTAATTGTTCAAACTTCGGATATTTACGGAAACATCTTTCGATGGGATTACCTGATTGTTGAAAGGGAGAAAATAAATCCTGAAATTATTCTATTCTCACCAACTGTTGATTCTAACGAGGTTGTTCAATCCTTTACAGAGTTAACACGCATTCCTATAAAATTTTTAGTAGCAGATCAAAATTTTATAAGCAAAGTATCTATCAATGATATTAATGTTCAACTCCACTCTCAACGGACAGTTTTTATCGATACCCTATTGGCCATACCACAGACTGACACAATCATAATTATGGCAGAGGATATTTTTGGAAATCGATCATCGCGTAGTATTATTCTGAACTCTCAAAATGTGTCATTCAACGATGTATCAAAAAATTTTCTGTGGATTATTTTTGAGGGCAAACGACAATTAACGAAAAAGACTGATATTCAACCAATTGATTCAATAAATGAGGACTATTCGATTAAGGTAATTGAAAAAAAAGACGTTATGAAGCGCTCTCTCGAACAGTTTTTATTATTCGAACTCCCATCAAAATTATCATCGCAAGAACCTACACATTTGGTTTTGTTTTTTAACGGAGATTGCCGAATCGAAGACAATAAACTCTATTGGTATCCCATTGATGCGAAAGATAATCGAGTGTCGTTGTTCAACACCTCATTTCTTTCCATATTAAGCGAAAACCTAAAAAACTTCCATACATTAACCGCAATTTTTGAAATAGATCCTAAAAATATTTCCGCAGAAACTCAATTTTTGCCTGAGATTGATTATTTTTTTACCTCCCCGAATACTCCCGATTCTTTAAGTTTTTTCACAAAGTTTGCTGCTCAATTCGGAAATCATAATCGCTTAGATTTTGATCGGTTTCTGA
Organism: Salinivirgaceae bacterium; assembly: GCA_035382785.1. Taxonomy (GTDB): domain Bacteria; phylum Bacteroidota; class Bacteroidia; order Bacteroidales; family Salinivirgaceae; genus JAAYQU01. Next base: position 5,152 of record DAOTAV010000155.1, read on the forward strand.
GCTATTTATCAACATCGTATCCTAAATACTATCGAAGAACGGAATCTTCTGGGAAAACGGGAAACAACTCACGAATTATCTTCCGGTCGAAGAAGAAAAATCCATAACAAGTATGCCGGTTTTAGAATTACTTTCACCTGCAAAAAATAAGGAAACCGCAATTGCAGCATTCTACCACGGAGCTGATGCTGTTTATATGGGAGCACGAAAATATGGTGCTCGCGAAAATGCCGGAAATTCTACTGAAGAAATTCAGCAAGTTGTCAGTTTTGCTCATCAATTTGGCGGCAAAGTTTACGCCACCGTCAATACCATATTTTATAAGAATGAAACCGAAGAAGTCAGAAATCTTATTATTGAACTTTGGGAAGCCGGCGTTGATGCTCTAATCATTCAAGACCCCGGAATTCTTGAACTCAATCTCCCTCCGATTCGGTTTCATATGAGCACACAAGCTAACAACCGAACATTAGAACAAATCTGCTTTTGGGAAAAAACCGGAATTTCCCGCGTGGTTTTGGCTCGTGAATTAAGTATTGAACAAATTGGGGCAATTCGTGAAAAAACAACGATAGAGTTGGAGGCTTTTATTCACGGTGCTCTATGTGTATGTTATAGTGGAAATTGCTACATGTCGGCCGACATTAATCACAGAAGCGCAAACCGCGGAAACTGCGCGCAGCCTTGCCGTCTTCCCTACGATGTTTTCCTTCCCGATGGAACAAAAATCATAGAACAAAAACATATTCTTTCAACCTACGATTTAGAAACCACAAATGTTCTCGATAAACTCATTTATGCCGGTATTACTTCGTTTAAAATTGAGGGACGTTTAAAAGATATTTCATACGTAAAAAACATCACGGCATATTATCATCAATTACTGAATCAATTCATTTCTCAAAATCCTCAATTTAGAAGATCATCTGTTGGTATTTGCAATTTCGATTTTGATCCCAACCCTTCACGTACTTTCTCCCGAAAAACTTCAACCTATTTTTACCTTGGGCGTAGCCGTCCACTGGTAAACTTTTTAACTCCAAAATCGATAGGTCAAAAGATTGGAAAGGTCATTGCAATTGAAGGCAAAAAAGTCACTTTAGAAACATCCGAAGAACTTAATACCGGAGATGGCATCTGTTATCTATCAAACAATCAACTTTTGGGGACCAACATTGTTGGGATCCAGGGTAAA
>DAOTAV010000156.1:0-6342 GCA_035382785.1 Salinivirgaceae bacterium
AGTCACACCGGGCAATTTCTTTGATGTTCCAAATACGGAATATGAATTATTATTAATATGAACACCGGAAGCATAGAAACCTTTTTTCCTAAATTTGAGTAGGTATTCTCTTTTCTCCGGCACTAAGATTCCGAAAACCCAGAAATTAGGTAAGGCAACGCTATTTCCTATGGGTATTATTTCTGGAAACGGTATTAAGACTTCTTGCCAACGAAGTGCGTTTTTTCGCTGGATATCTATAATTCTATCCACGTGGTTCATTTGTTGAACTCCGATGTAACTTGCCAATTCCATTGGGGTGGCACTGTGACCAATAAGGTTAATATCGCATTTGGGATTAATCTCCCCTAATTCATCTCGAAATTTAGCACGATCAATTCCGGCGTCTCGGACCAAAATACTTTTTTCATGGAGAGAACGATCTTTAAATATTACTGCTCCTCCATCTAGAGTATTGGGAATGCGTACGGGATTAAATGAAAATATAGTGATGTCAGTGTTAACATTACCAATTTTTTTTCCTTTATACTCACTGCCAAAGGCTTCGATACCATCATCAATGACAGGGATCCCATACTCTTTCCCAATCGAATTGATTTCATCAATGTGGCCGGGGTAACCACAAAAATGATTGTGAATAATCACTTTAGGATTCTTTTTTATTATACTTCGGACACTATCGGGATCCAATGTGCCTAACTGAGGGTCGACATCAGCCCAGATTACTTTCAGGCCTAAGGATAAAAGTGGCATTGTGGAGGCTAAACAAGCCATAGGTGAAGCAATTACCCGGTCGCCGGGTTTTAACCCTAAAGTAGTGAGTGCAACCAGGATAGACATGTTGAAAGTGTTTGTGACAATAAGATTTTCAACGCCCAAGAAATTCCGAAGGCTGTTCTCAAATTCCCGACCATATTTCCCATAAGCCAACTGCCCTGAATGCAAGATTTGGTCTAACTCAGGCAAGGAAGGCATAAAGGGTTTGTATAATGGAATCATATTACCATCCCGATTTTATTGTTTCAGCAATCATTTCACGAGAGCTTTCATCAACCCACCAACCACAAGGAATATGGACAAAGTGGTTATAAAAATAGTCAAGGTTTGGTAGTTGGTAGTTCATATTCTTTTTAAAAATCTCATGCCGATCGTTCCTCAAATGAAGAATAGAAGATTCAATTCCATGTTCACGAAGTTTCTGAATAAAACCTTCTCTGTTTTCAACCAAAACGGTATATAGCCAATAACTAGGTTCGCTGTTTGGGGAATATTCAACCAAAGTTAATCCGGGAATATTTCGCAGGGTTTGATCAAAATATTTTCCGTTTTCTATATATCGAAATACGTTTGTTGTAAGATGCTCCAGTTGAGTCAAACCAATTGTTGCATTTACGTTATTCATATGGTACTTATATCCGGGTTCGGTAATGTTGTTTTCAAGACGTGGAATCTTTTTATCTAAACCAAACCATCGGAGTTTTCGTGCTCTTGTATATTCTTCTCCATTATTTAAACACAACATGCCTCCGTCAACGGTTGTAATATGTTTGATTGCCTGAAATGAGAAAATTGTATAAGGTGATATATTCCCGATAAACGAATTGTGCCACTTGGCATAGAAAGCATGTGCAGCATCCTCAATAACCGGAATATTGTATTTTTTTGAAATGGCGGAAATTTTTTCTAAATCACATACCATTCCTGCATAGTGAACAACGCAGATTGCTTTGGTTTTTTCTGTAATTTTTTCTTCAATAGATTTAGGATCGATAAGCCCATTTCGTGGGTTTACATCGGCAAAAACCACTTTTGCTCCCGTTAGCGCTATGGTTGTATTGGTTGGCTCGGCAGTAAGTGCAGTACTAATTACTTCTGTGCCTGGACCCGCTCCAGTTAAGAGTAACGCTATATGAAGTGCAGCTGTTCCCGAATTTGTTGACAAACACAGGGGATTTTTAATCAGTTGACCAAATGTTTCTTCAAATTTCAGAGTTGCTTCACCTTCGGCAATGTATCCACTGTACAATATTGCCTCAAGACGTGGCATCAGCATATCTTTAGGTGGCATAAATGGTTTTACGAGTGGTATCATAGTTGTTTTTTATTTATAAAGCTCAGGATTACCTCTTTTTCATTTTTCTTTAAACCTATGAAAAACACAATTAATGTTGTGATTATAAGTATTAAAGACGTTGCAAGAAAAAGATTTATTATACTTAGAGGTAAAAACAGTCGGAACAATAAAAGTGGTGAGCAAAGAATTATTATACGGGCCATAGGTTTTATGCTTTCTTGATAATAAGTGTTGATTGAAAAGTCGGTGTGTTTGGATAAAACACCTAATTGAAACAAACCGAAAATGATTTCTGCAAAAATTATGATTATCAAAATAAAGTATGGTGGTGAGTTTAAGCTGAATAAATAGTATCCGGCAGGAATAATGCTTAAGAATAAAACTGCAAAAAATACTTTGGTGGAACGAATATGCCCGGTTGCATCAATTGTTGCGTCAAATCCACTTTGTAGAGTGCTAATAAGCCCATGAATAATTCTTAAGGCAATGAACCACGTCGTGAACTCGGGCACATGCTTAAGCCATAGCGATATTAACGGATCCAGAAAAATTAATAATGGCACACAGGGTATGATCATAATTAAAAAAGTAATTCGAGGAAGGTTGTATAGCAAATATAGCGATCTTTTCTCATTACCCATTCCGATGTTTTTTACAATTTGAGGCATTGATGCCTGATTAAGAGTTTTTACAAAGGAATATACAAGATCGTTAACTCGGGCTGATATCCCATAAGCAGCATTTATCACTGTCCCAAAAAATCGATTAATTAGGAAAACGATCCCTTGCCACGTTCCTACGCTCCCAAAAACATAAATTAGTTGCCAAAAGAAAAATCGTAAAATGGATTTATAGTCTGTTGAGCGAAGCTTGATTTGTAATTTGGTAAATCTTTTACCGGTGATTGTTCCCCAATAAAAATAGAGGAATACAATGGTTACTTGCCCTATTAAAATGAATAAGGCATAGAATTCAATTTTATTTTCATCAATCAATTGTAATAAAGCAACAGCCAGAAGATTCAACAACGAAAGTGTCAACTCTAATAGCGACCTGACGTTGAATTTTTCCATAGCTGTTAATATGCCTTGATAGGGTATCGACAGAGAGAGGAAAAAAGTGCTTATTGAAACGGTATGCAAAACAAACAATGCTGATGGTATTTTGCTTGCATCAATATTCAGATAGTTGTTAACATACCATCTCCCCGCTGTTTCGATAAGTAATAAAAGAATTATCCCGAAAGCCAAATGAATGCGTAGCAATTGATTGAAAACACTATTGATTTTAATTTCATTATTTTTCCCAAGCTCAATGGCAATGAACCGGTTGGTTGTGTTTATCATTGTAGTGTTTAGCACGTTGAACAATGCCACGATACTACCGATGACTACGTAAAGACCAAAATCCTCGGCGCCCAATTCTAAAATAAGTAGCCTTGCGGAATAAAGTCCTACTATCGAGGTTATGATTAACCTAAGATAGAGATACGCAGTGTTTTTGGCTATTATTAAATTTTGGTTCAAAGTGATTTTTTTTTATTCTCCCCACACGGTTCGTTTCACGTAATCGGTATAGCTGAGAATGATGCGTACTACTTTGTCGCTGACGTTAGGCATACTATAATCGTAAACCTGTCGGAAATTTCTGTTTTGTCCGGTTTGTTGTTGCGACAACTGGGTAAGTCCTTGAAAAATTCTTTCCGGATTCAAACCAACCATCATCACCGATGCTTCCTCCATAGCTTCAGGACGCTCGTGAGCTTCACGAATGTTTAATGCCCTAAAGTTCAATATCGATGACTCTTCGTTGATGGTTCCGCTATCGGACAAAACAGCCAATGAATTGATTTGCAAATTATTGTAATCACTGAATCCCATGGGTTTAAGCCATTGAATCAATGGATTTACTTGAATCTGTAAGCTTTCTATCTTCTTTCGTGTTCGTGGATGGGTGCTTACAATGATCGGGAGTTGGTATTTTTCTGCAATTTGGTTTAAGGCAAGCAAAAGGTTATTAAAATGTTTTTCATTGTTGATGTTCTCCTCGCGATGTGCCGAAACAACAAAATACTTTTCTTTTTCAAGCCCAAGTCGTTGTAATATTGGGGAAGCCAGAATTTTAGGCATGTAATGATGGAGAACCTCGCTCATGGGGCTTCCGGTTTTAATAATCCGGTCGGCGGGAAGTCCTTCTCGAAGAAGATATTCTCGCGCAATGGAACTATAAGTAAGATTGATATCGGCAATGTGGTCAACAATTTTTCGATTGGTTTCTTCAGGAACCCTTTGATCGAAGCATCGGTTTCCGGCTTCCATGTGGAAAATGGGGATGTGACGTTTTTTTGCCGGAATTGCACACAGACAGCTGTTTGTGTCACCCAAAACCAAAAAGGCATCGGGTTTCACCTCTTCCAAAATGGGATCAATGTTTATAAGGATTTGACCAATGGTGGCCGACGGGGTTTGTCCGGCAGCATTCAGGAAAAAGTCGGGCTTTCGGATTTCCAGATCTTCATAGAAGATTTGATTCAATTCATAGTCGTAGTTTTGTCCGGTGTGTACGGTTATGTGTTCAATCGCTTCGGATTGATCGAGTTTTGTCAATACTCGCGATAATCGAATGATTTCGGGGCGGGTTCCAACAACGGTTATTACCTTAAGTTTTTTCATGATAACAGTTTAAACATTTTCAAAAAATGTATCGGAATTATCGGGGTTAAAATGTTCGTTTATCCAGAAGATAGTTAGAAGAGTATCGGTACCGATATTGGTTATGTTGTGGGTATGCCATATTGGAATATCCACATAAGAAGGGTGGTTGCCATGCAACTCAATTTCATGAATCTTATCGGTTCCTATTTGCCTAAGTTGGATGCGAGCGCTTCCACGTATTATCGCAAAACGTTCAAATTTACGGGTATGATAATGATTGCCTCTTGTAATTCCGGGATTTGTGGTGGAGAAGCTAACTTGCCCGCTACTTCCGAAGCGAACTATTTCAGCATAATCGCCACGAGAATCGTTGTGTAGAGTCAGTGGAATAGCCTTGAGAGTGCTTAATTCTCGGTAACAAACCAAAGTATTGAAAAGGTCTCTTTCAAACGGATTTTCTAACGATGGGATATTCCCTTTGTCGAGATAACTGTGTTTATAGTTCTGTAGGATTTTCAAAAGCTCCGTGACGCTTATTGTGGCATCGTGTGGAATAGTTTTCGTTTCAGCAAACGGTTCTGAAATTATTTTTCCGTTTTCGGAGCATTTTGTCTGAATAAGTTGGATGATTTGTTTTGCCAGATTTCCAACATAAATCAGTTTGAGTTGGTTATCCGAATCGATGCTTGGAGTTTGGTTGTGGGTGAGTTGATAGCAAAAGGTTGCTACTACAGAATTGTAGAATGGACGCCCAAAGGGACCAAACACGTTGGGAATTATCAAACCGGAAAATTGCGCGTTGTTTTTCGATGCCCACGATTCTAACCGACATCGGGCCTCACGTTTGGCATTTCCGTAATGGTTATTTCGTTCTTCTTGAATCGATGATGAAAACAGAATGTAAGGTTTACTTTCCGTTTGTTCGCAAGCGTCGATGAGTTTTTGCGTCAAATCTAAGTTTTCTCTGTAAAGGGTTTCGGCATCGGTGTGGCGATTGACTCCGGCCAAATGCACAATTACTCGACATTGACGTACCCAGTCGCACAATTGTGAATAGTTTTCAAAGTATCTATCCTCAAATGGAACTATTTGAAATTGTTTCGGGTAATGGTTTAGATGATTTGTTAGATGAGTCCCAATGAAGCCCCGCTGACCGGTTATGCCAATTTTTATCATTCGTAATGACAGCTATTTTTCAAAAATTTGTTTATAAACTAAGGTTCATATATTTCACCGACATCTTCGTTCAACACGTCGCGGCGAATCATGGGTAACTTGAGCAGAAGTTTTTTCATCCCTTCAACGTCGAGTCGTTGTGTGTTATGGGAAGTATAATCTTCTACTTCGGAGACTTTTGCTGTCCCTTCACTAAAATAGATATCATAGTTTAAGTTTCGCGTATCGGCCGGAATTCGGTAGTAGTTTTCAAGGTCAACGGCTTTTACTATTTCTTCACGGTTAACCAGGGTTTCGTAAAGTTTCTCTCCGTGACGGGTACCAATAATTTTAATTTCGGTTTTGGCATTGTAGAGTTCAATCAGAGCTTTAGCCAGAGTTTCAATTGTTGCGGCAGGTGCTTTCTGAACAAAAATATCGCCATTGGTAGCATTGTCG
>DAOTAV010000157.1:0-6283 GCA_035382785.1 Salinivirgaceae bacterium
ACCGAAGAAGCTCCCGAAGACGTAAAAGAATAACCAATTCTTGAAATCGGTTCCAAGAAGCAACCCAAACTCCTCGACCTTTTACAATGGACGAAGAACGTAATTTGTTTTACTACAACATTGAACTCACCGATAAGGAGTTCAATCTACTAAGTTCGTTTATCTACAACGAATATGGGATAAAAATGCCGCCCATTAAAAAGGTAATGTTGCAAAGTCGCCTGCAAAAACGACTAAAAGTACTGGGAATGCGCTCCTTCAAAGAATATTGCGATTATGTGTTTAGCGCTGAAGGAAGCAACGAGGTAATTCACATGATGGACGTAGTTTCAACCAACAAAACCGATTTCTTTCGGGAACCTATCCATTTCGACTTCTTGCGTGAAACCATCCTTCCTGAGCTGGTAGCCAACGGACAACGTTCTGTTAAAATCTGGAGTGCAGGGAGTTCCAGTGGTGAAGAAGCCTACACTATTGCTATTACTATAAGCGAGTTTGCGGAAACCAAAAATCCCATTGATTTTCAAATTATAGGAACCGATATTTCAACACAAGTATTAAAAACCGCTATCGAGGGAATCTATAAAGAAGACAAAATTGCAAATCTTCCGCTTTCAATTAAAAAGAAATATTTTCTTCGATCTAAAGATCCGGAGAAAAAATTAGTACGTATTGTCCCCCAATTGCGCCAAAAAGTTAAGTTCGGTCGTTTAAATCTCATGGACGATATCTATCCCATAAATGAAACATTCGACATAGTTTTTTGTAGAAACACACTCATTTATTTCGATCGACCAACGCAAGAAAAAGTGATTAATAAACTTTGCCAACATTTGCGTCCCAACGGATATTTTTTTCTTGGACACTCAGAATCGATTACAAACATGGCTGTCCCATTAATGCATTTAAAACCCACCATCTTTAAACGAAAATAAAATGTTAATCCGATTGTTGATTATTGACGACGATATAATTATGCGAGAAATTCTGAAAGATGCCTTAATGGAATATCCGATAATCATCGATGAAGCGTCCAATGGCTGGGAAGGAATGGAAAAAATAAAGCAAAATAATTATCACGTTGTACTTACCGACATAATCATGCCCGAAAAAGAGGGACTGGAATTAATACGAGAGATAAAAGCCAAGCCCAATTCCGTGAAAGTAATCGCCACATCAAGCGGCGGTGGAGGATCTGCCAAAATGTATTTACAAATGGCTGCTGAATTTGGAGCCGACGCTATTATTGAAAAACCATTTACCGAAAATTCATTGGTCGAACTCATCCAACAAATTTTATCCACACATGAGCAAATTTAAGCAACTTACCGATGAAGAGCTTCTTGAGGAACTAAAACTCAGAATGCGAAAAAGTAAAGAAGCCTTACGTCAGCTGCAAGAATTAAACAAAGAGCTGCAAATCGCCAATAAAAAACTCAACGAAAGCGAGGCTTTAAAAAGTCACTTTCTTTCGAATGTAGCCAATGAAATGGTTAATCCATTTTCATCCATTATGGGGCTTAGTAAAGCCATTATGGCCATTGGACCAAACGATTTTGAAAAAGCAAAACCCTTAGCACAACTCATATATAGCGAAGCTTTTAATCTCGACTTTCAACTCACCAACATCTTTGCTGCTGCTCGTGTTGAAGCCGGCCAAACTATGGTTGAAATAAATCAAGTTGATATCAACAGTTTGATTAGAAGCGTGGTTGAAACTTACGACTTTAAAATCAGACAAAAAAAACTTTCAATAAACTTAAACTATTCTACCATCGAGGCTCTGGAAAAAAGTTTCTTCTTCCCTACCGACGCAGAGATGCTGAAAGTGATTCTTTCCAATCTGCTTAATAACGGTATTAAATTCAGCGGGGCAAACAGCAAAATTGAAATCAATGCGGGCATAATTGATAATGAACTTTTCATCTCCATACGCGACTACGGACGGGGCATCGCATCAGACTTTCTTGATCGTATCTTTGACCGTTTCGAAAAAGGGAATAAAGAGATCAACTCCGTTAACGAAGGATACGGGTTAGGATTATCCGTTACCAAAGCTTATCTCGATATTTTAGGGGGTAGAATCGATATCTCCAGTGAACTTGGAGCCGGAACCTTAATTATTATCAGCATTCCCAAGCCACCTGATATTGACCCGCAAGGTTTTGCGTTCGATGGCAATGAATTTTTATTTGACGATGGTGAAAACCAAACTTTTTGAAATGACACAACAAGAATTACCGACCCATTATTTATATCCTGCAGCATTGTTCTTCTCTAAAGAGCCCCATTTAATTAACACCATTTTGGGTTCCTGTGTGGCTGTTTGTCTGTACGATACAACGCTCAAAGTAGGAGGCATGAATCATTACATGCTTCCATATTGGAACGGGCAAGGGTTGGCTTCTCCCAAATATGGGAATATTGCCATTGAAAAACTGGTGGAACAAATGGTAAAATCCGGTTGTTCACGACAAAACCTTATTGCCAAGGTTTTTGGCGGAGGTGAAGTTATTGATGCCGGAACCAATATGTTTAACATAGGAAAACGAAATATTGAGATTGCCGAAACCATGCTGCGCGATATGGGAATTAAAATAGCTGCCTCGGATACGGGAGGAAAATTGGGCAGAAAAGTTCAGTTTAACACCCTAACCGGTGCGGTTATGATGAAATTTATTCAACGAACCATCACCAACAACGCAAATGAAAAATGACAGCTTCATCAAAAATAAAAGTGTTGATTGTTGACGATTCCGCGGTTGTCCGTCAGACCTTGGCCTCTGTATTAAGTTCAGATCCACAGATCGAAGTCATTGGCGTTGCCTCTGATCCATATTTTGCAGCCAATAAAATCAGAGAAATTGTTCCTGATGTGATAACTCTCGACATTGAAATGCCACGAATGGATGGGCTCACTTTTCTTAAGAAAATTATGACACAACACCCCATTCCGGTAATTATCATATCCTCGCTAACCGCCAAAGGCACAGAAACAGCCATGCGTGCATTGGAATTTGGAGCCGTTGATATCATCACCAAACCGAACATGAGCACTAAAGAATTTTTTGAGGAATCAAAAATTCGGATTACCGATGCTGTCAAGGCTGCAGCCAGTGCCAAACTTAAACGACTAAACACCACTCAACCACCCACCGATCGACCGGCTGCCATTCCTAAACCTATTGAAAAGCCCAAAGTAGAATACACTTCTGAACCTCCCAAACGCACATTTAATTCTCCCATGGAAGTTCAGCCGAAGTTGAGTGCCGATGCTATGTTTCCATTCGTCAAAGGTCAATCCATGATTAAGACCACAGAAATGGTAATCGTTGTTGGAGCTTCCACCGGAGGAACCGAGGCTCTACGGGAATTTTTAATGGCCATGCCCCCCGATTGTCCGGGAATTGCTATTGTTCAACACATGCCCGAGCATTTCACCCGTTCGTTTGCCGATCGACTTAACGATATTTGTCAAATTTCTGTCAAGGAGGCCGAAAACAACGATTCAATTATCCGTGGTAGAGCGCTTATTGCCCCAGGAAACCATCATATGATCCTAAAACGAAGCGGTGCACGCTATTACGTTGAGGTAACCAACGGTCCTCTCATCAACCGTCACCGCCCTTCGGTGGATATCCTTTTCCGCAGTGCAGCTATGTATGCCGGAAGCAATGCCATTGGAGTTTTAATGACCGGAATGGGCGACGATGGCGCCCGAGGGTTGCTTGAATTACGCGAGGCAGGTGCCATTACCGTTGCTCAGGATGAAAAATCGTGCGTAGTTTTTGGAATGCCTAAAGAAGCCATAAAACTCGGAGCTGCCCTACATGTCCTTCCTCTTCAACAAATAGCCCCATTTGTAATAAACCACAAATCATAAAAAAACTGCCTGATTGTTTCAGGCAGTTTTTTTATATCCTTCCCTAATTTGTCAAACAAGGGAATATAACCTTAGTGTTTAATAATAATTACCAAGTAGCGCGAATTTCTCCAAAATTGTTCAGGATCTACTACCGTCAAACTATCAATAACCTTATCTCCATGTAGTTGATAGCTTCCGGTTGGATGCGGTGTGGAGAGCGTAACTTTTTTTGCTCCAATCTTTAAAGAGTGAAATTTTCGCTTATCTACGCTTTGAAAATAATTCAAATTCAAATCGTTGGTAACTTTATTGCTTTTTCCAACTCCAAGAAATCCTCCATCCTTTGTGATGACTCCATTCGCTTTAAGTTCCTTTTCGGTGCCAATCGCATAGAATACCGTATTCAAGGCAGAGTCTTGTTCCGTTATTTTTGTCTGTTGATTTTCAATAACTTGTTTTTGCCGATAAGTTACTGCTCCCAAACTATCCACTTTTTCATTCAACCCTGTAATTTGATATTGCATCTGAGCTAACTGCCCTCTTAACATCTCAATCTCCACAACTTTCTCCTCTAATTCGCGATTCAATCGTTCAATAATCATTTCGAGATCCTTATTTTTCTTACTGAGTTGACCCGATTTGCGGCGCAGTTTTTCCATCTCTTCCCTATTCTTCAACAACAAATCGTAGATGGCATTAACCTGATCATTAACAATCTCCTGAGCCGATTTTGATTTTTCGCCCGAAGTGGTAATCTTGGTAACAAGTCCCTCCTTAACCATAATACTGTCAAAATTGGATTGAATCGAATTGAACGATTGAGCAAATTCATACAGTGCTTCTTCGTTCTGACTTTGTTCGTTCTTTAGCTTCGCATTTTCTTCGCGCAATTGCTCAAGCTCCTTTTGGTTACACGATACAACGATAACCGCAAGCATTAGAAATAAAATAACTCGTTGCATAATTCAATGATTTTCTATGGTTTATAATGCAAATTTCCGAATACAAAGAAAGAAAAATTAAACGTACATTATTCAACTTTCACATTTTTTCACTTCATTCAAATAGCTCCTGATTAAATCGGCTATTCCTTCACACCCTGATATAGCAGCAACATCATCAAGCAAGTATCGATAATGCATTGAAGTTCGAATGATTGATAACGATGAACCGAAATTGAAATCAAAAATCCAGCTTAATTGCATCAGTTTAAAATCGAGTGTGGTTCTAACCATCGATTTATTGACCACAACCTTCTGACGAATAAAATCATCGACCTGCGGTGAAATGGTGTTGCTTTCCTGAAGATTTAACAGAACCGACTTTTTTTGTTCCTCCGTTCCGTTGGCTAAATGGTGATGCATTACCCGAAAAACATCAATTTTATCGGCATCTCGTACAATCTTCGTTAAAACCTCAGCCTCCCGATTAGGATAATTTTGAATGGTTCGCTTGTTATGGTTTTTAACTGCAAAAATGATTGCTGTTTGAATTTCGGATGGGTATCCATCCGTCATTTTGGTTTGAAGCAATACTTCGGCTCCCAAATCTCCATGATCTACCGATTTCAAATCATCCAACGTGGAATAGGTGTCGATTTGCAGAAAACGACCAATATCGTGAAGTAGCCCAACCACCGCGGCAATTTCAACAATATTTTCCGATAAATTTTCCTTTTCAGAGATCAAACGTGACCACTCGGATACTTTATAAGAATGTTCGTATTTCAATTGGAGCATATCGAGGTTCGACTGCTCATGTTGACGCGCGTAGTAATACCGATAGTAGCTGTCAAATTTATCGGATATGGAAGAATAGATGCCCATGATTTAAAAACATTATGCTCCGAAAACAAACAATCCGGTAATTTGTACACCGGATTATCAACAATTAAGCCTATTCTTACTTATTGTCGGATTCACTGCCGGAGGCCGTTTCTTCTTTCACGTCGAGCAAATGGAGCAAGTCGGTAGCTTGAAGCAGATTATACCATTGAACTACTTTTTTAATATCCGATAAATAAACACGATCCTGATCGTAGTCGGGTAATATTTCTACAAAGAGAGCCCGAAGTTGTTTTTCATCAGATTTATGGCTGATGGCCTGCCCCGAGAAAAACTTCTCTCTAAACAATTTCAAAACTTCTACAAGTGGCTTATCTTCTCCTGTCGTAAAGATAGCTATGTCGTTCAATGAGCTCACTTTTGCCGACGCTGCCACGGAAACACGCTTTTTGGTTTCGATATTTTCTACAATTATCCCTCTTTTGGCAGATGCAACTAATTTGTACAAACCGGGTTGTCCGGATACTGCTAAAATTTCTTTCAGTGTCATATAGTTTCGTTTTTTTGCGTCCGGCAAAGTTAGGTAGTATCCCTAAAAGTGTGTAATGTAAGTTAAATTTGGTTTCAAATATAA
>DAOTAV010000158.1:0-6213 GCA_035382785.1 Salinivirgaceae bacterium
CTTGAATCAAGAATAGCTGCATGACCGGAATATCGTTTTAAACGATATTCTACTTCGGTTTGCCAATAGGTGGAAGATCCTGGGGGGGATAGTATCATATATACGCTCTTCATAACGGTCAGCATTATAGCCTGCTTCGCGGAAGTATCTTATATATTCTTCCGCGTTCATGAATTCGCGCTTATTAGATGGTGTAGAAACCCCGGTTTGGTAATTAAAATTGAATTTTGCATCGCCTTTTTTCCCTTTCTTGGTAGTGATCAGAAAAACGCCGTTAGCACCACGCGAACCGTAAATAGCAGCGGCGGCAGCATCCTTTAAAATCTCAACTGATTCAACGTCGTTAAAATTTAAGGTTGCAAGTGGGTTGATAGCCCCTCCATGCTGGTTCATGGCATTTAGATTCATTGGAACTCCATCAATAACATATAATGGGTCGTTTCCTCCAGTAAGCGAGGTAGCTCCGCGTACTCTTACCCGGGTGGCACTAGTTGCCTTTCCGGTAACTGACTCAACAAAGACTCCCGCAGCTTTACCTTGTATTGCTAATTCAACCGATGGAACAGGAATGGATTTAATTTCGTCGCCGACCACTTTAGCAATGTTACCGGTTACTTTTGATTTAATTTGGGTTCCGTAACCAACAACAATAATCTCGCTAAGGGTTTCAATGTCAGGCCACAATTTTACAGTGATTTGTGTCTGTTCCCCAACGACCACTTCCTCTGTCTTGTATCCAAGGTACTTAAATACAAGAATGTCGCTCGGTGAAGCTGTGATCTCAAATTTCCCATCCGTGTTGGTAATGGTCCCGATGGTGCTTTCTCTCACCACAATTTGAACGCCGGGAATGGGGGTTCCTTCTTGAGCATCCGTAACGGTCCCGCTCACTTTCTTTTGTTGAGCATGAACTGTGCCCAGCAAAAGAAGGGTGAAGATTAATGTTCCGATCTTTTTCATGTAGGTCTCGTTTTTAGGTTAATAATTGGATTTAAGTTCTGTGCTATCAAACATAAATTTTTTTTTGGAAAATCAGAATGTTTTTTTTAACAAAAATTTAACAAATAATGAAAAAATTTTTAATAAAAATCACAAATATCAGAATATCAGATAAATATAAAATTAATTGATTAATCCTGTTCTTTTTGATCAAGGATATAGCCCATAAAATGGGATTGGCTATCAAAAGAAAGATCTTTTGAATTTCATTGGGAATCTATTCGTAAGAGCATTGATTTCTCCCATAAAAAAAGGCCATACTTTTAGAGCATGACCTTAGGTATATGATTAAAAGTGATTTTTAGAATTCGTAGGTAAATCCCAGATTCAAAGCTGATGTGGCATTAAGACCAAATGTGTGTGTTTTTTCTTTATCACCATTGGGCGATTTAATGGATTCGAAATCATAATACAGGCCACCTAAGAACGCCTCCAGCGAAATTTTGTCGGATAGTTTATAGGCAACACCCGGTCTGATTCCAATAGCGAAGATAGATATTTTATCCCCACGGTTGGTTTCGTTGCCTGTTTTAATTTTTGTATTTGAAAATCCAATTCCAATTGATCCTTGCCCAAACAGCGAAATAGGGCCAAAATCAACCAGTCGATACCGTACAAAAGGACTCAATCCATAACCGGTTCTAAAACATTTGTAGCAGTTGGGGTGTTAAGGTTATTATTACTGAAGAAGGTAAACAAAACTTCTGTTCCGACATCTATTTTCTCATCCAGATGATATCCAATCATCGGGATAACTTGAAATAATGATGTTGATGGACCATCAGCAGAAGTATTACTGGTGGTTCTTGAACTGCTGCTGGTGTTAAAAACCATTGATCCCCCTCCAAAGAATTGGCTGAAAAGAGCGTTTGAAAGTAATAGCATTAAGCTAATTAAGATGAATTTTTTCATAATAAATTGTTTTAGGTTGGGCAAAGCTAAAATGTTTTGGCGTAATTTTACTACAGGTAGGGCAATCAAGGTCGATTTAATAGAAAATTTTGTGGTTATTTTTCCCCGGAAAAATATCGATGAATAATTTTTGCTTTTTCGTTTCCCACTGTTTTTATCAACTCTTCAATCGATGCCTGTTTTATGCTTTCCACACTTTTAAAAGTTTGCAGGAGCTTTTGTTTGGTTATCGGTCCGATGCCTTTTATTCCGTCAAGGCTCGATTCAAGAAAATGTTTACTGCGTGTTTTGCGATGGAAGGTGATTCCAAATCGATGGGCTTCGTTTCGGATGTGTTGAATAACTTTCAGTGTTGGGCTATTTTTTTCAATGTAAAGTGGAACTGGGTCATTAGGGGTGAAGATTTCTTCCAATCGTTTAGCGATGGAAACGATAGAGGTTTGTTTGTCAATTCCTAACTCCTGAAGCGCTGAAAGAGCTGCATTAAGCTGCCCTTTTCCTCCATCGATCACAATAAGGTCAGGAAGCGGTTGCTCCTCCTCAAGCATTCTCCCATAACGTCGTAAGACAATTTCATACATCGAAGCAAAATCGTCGGGACCTTCCACCGTTTTTACGTGGAACTTCCGATACTCTTTTTTACTTGGTTTTGCGTTACGGAAAACTACACATGAGGCAACCGGATTGGTTCCTTGCAGGTTTGAATTGTCAAAACACTCAATATGTCGAGGTGCAGTTGGCAAACGCAACTCCTTTTGCATTTGTTGCAAAAGCTGCTCTAATTTTTGTTGCGGATTTATTTTTTCTTTTTGCTTTTTCTGCTCGAGTTTGTAGTATCGGGCATTTTTCTCCGATAACTCTATCAGTTTCTTTTTGTCGCCACGTTGCGGAACCGTGATTTTAACTTTTTCATCGGGATAATCAACCCAAAACGGAACTACAATTTCGTTTGAGTTGGTTCGGAAACGTTCACGCGCCTCCACAATAGCCATGAGAAGAATATCTTCACGCGACTCGTCTAATTGTCGTTGAATTTCAAATGTATATGACTGTACAATAGAACCGTGAATGACTTTCAAAAAGTTTACAAAAACTGAACTTCCATCTTCATCCAGGCACGAAAATACGTCAACATTATTGATGGATGGATTAACAACTGTTGACCGACTTTGATATTTCTCGAGCATCAACATTTTTTGTTTTGCTTGCTCGGCCTCCTCAAAGTTTAGCTTGGCTGCTGCCTCCATCATTCGGTTTCGGAAATATTCAATAGGCTCCGAAATATTTCCTTTTAGAACTTCCCGCAATTGTGAAATCGATTCAAGGTAGCTCTCTTCGGTTTGAAGTCCTTCACATGGCCCTTTACAATTCCCCAGGTGGTACTCCAGACAAACCGAAAACTTCTTTTCACGAATGTTTTTTTCGGTTAATGTTAGTTTACAAGTCCTGATGTTGTAAGTCTTACGTAGGAACTCCAAAATTGATTTAACCATCAATCCTGAAGTATAAGGTCCGAAATATTCACTTCCATCCTTTGATATTTCACGTGTCATTTCAACTCGGGGGAAGGGCTCTTTAGAAATTTTTATCCATGGATAGGTTTTGTCGTCCTTCAGTCGGACATTATAGCGAGGTTGATATTTCTTTACCAAATTATTTTCCAACAAAAGAGCATCAATTTCGGTGTCAACCACGATATGGCGGATTTCGGCAATGCGGTTAACCATTAGATTCAATTTTGTTGAATCGTGATTTTTGGTAAAATACGATAAAACTCTTTTCCTTAAGTTCTTTGCTTTGCCAATATAGATTATTGTCCCGTTTTTATC
The DNA here is from genome assembly GCA_035382785.1 of Salinivirgaceae bacterium. Lineage (GTDB taxonomy): Bacteria > Bacteroidota > Bacteroidia > Bacteroidales > Salinivirgaceae > JAAYQU01. The sequence continues at coordinate 3,741 of DAOTAV010000158.1, forward strand.
GAAAAACTGATATACCCCGGGAACCTCCGGTAAGTTTCGCACCTTATCTTTCAAAATTTCCAACATATAAAAGCTTCAAGGCTCGGCAACGGTTTTCGGCAAAAATAAGCAAAATTTTTCCGGAACAAAGTCCCTCTGCCATCGTTTCAAATAATACTTAATTCAGGATTCGTAGGCCTCTTCGGATTTATGACCCTAACTATGGCAGAATCAATGTTATTCTATAAAAACCAAACCAAAATTTTCCTCTACCTTTGCAATAAAATTTACCATCGCAAGTTAATACAATGAAAACAAATCATCATGCGTCAAATAATCATAGCAATATTCCTTCTGTTCTCACTAAACCTTAGCATTCTTGCACAAGACGAATTTAAAATCGGAACATGGCGAGCTCATTTGCCTTATCATCGTTGTAATTTCGTAGCCTATTTGCCTCCATACGTTTACGGTGCCGGATTTTCAGGAATTTTCTCCTGGCATCTCGAAGATAAAACTATCGAAAGATATAATAAATTAAACGTCCTTAGCGATATCGGTATTTCTGCCATGCGAGTTCATCGACCGTCGGGTACACTTCTGATCGGCTATGAATCGGGGATGATCGATCTTTTTAAAAATGGCAGTGTAAGGTCCATTCCCGATATTGCCCAAGCCGATATTGTAAGTGGAAAGAAGATTCGGAGAATTAAACCCCATGGCGATTCCATATTTGTGGTAACCCCTTACGGAGCTTCAATTATATCGTTTAGCGGACGGGCAATCCTTACTACCATAAATCTGCAAACCCCAACTCAATATATCAATATTAACGATGTGACCTTATCTTCAGATAGCATATATTTGGCCACCGATCGCGGAGTTTTTTCGGCACCACGCATTGGCATTAATCACATGGATTATAATAATTGGACTAAATTGTTATCCCTTCCCGATCCATCCGGGAATCACATTCTTTGCGAATTTTGGGGCGATACTTTGTGGGTTGGACAATCCATCGAGGGTTATCAAAATGATCGTTTAGTATTATATCGGAATGGTAATTATCGGTTATTTAGCCTCCCGACGCATGGGGCAGATCTCCGACAACTCTACGCCGACATGAATATGCTTCAACTTACTACCAACAATTACATCTATTGGTTCGATCAGTCCAATGTGAAAATCGGTGGCGAATATTACGGAGGAACTCTTTGGCAAGGAGCCAATGATGCTATTGCCACCAACGCTTGGGACTATTTCTTAGCCGACCCGTTCAATGGTATTAAACGCAAGGTAAAGTGGACAACCGGCGAGGAAATTGTAACGCCCAATGGACCCGATACCTACAAAGCTTATCATGTAAATATCGCGGAAGACGAAGTGTGGGTTTCAGCCGGAAGCCCCGGAGAGCCCTGGAGCCAATACGGCATTTATCGTTTTAAAGGAAACCAGTGGACAAACTTTACACCTACAAACGTCGATTCTCTTCAAGAAATTGGCAATATCTCTCTATCCATCACCAACCCAAAAAATCCAAAACATATCATCGCCGGATCCTATGGCTTTGGCATTGTAGAATTTCTTAACGACGAAGTTGTGCAGAAATGGAATATATTCAACAGTCCGCTCGAATCTGTGGAAGGGTACGGTCAGGGGTATAACCGCATCACGGGAATGACCTTTGACCAAAATCGTAACTTATGGATAGCTCAGTGGTACACTAACAATCCCCTTGTAGTGAAAAAGAGCGACGGAGAATGGTTATCCTTTAATCTTGAAAGTCAAATTTCGCGACAGCGAACCGGTGAAATGATTTCAACCCCTTGGGGTGATATTTGGCTATTGATGCCCGGAACAGGTATTGTTGTTTTTAATCCTGTCAAACTTCTCAACAACCAACCCAATGCCTATCGTGTCTTCCCGTTGCGACGTTCTGATGGATCTGTATTTAACGATGTTGCTGCAATTGCTATTGATCACGATGAAACAATTTGGATCGGTGCAAAAACCGGAGGAATATTCGTTTACTACAATCCTCGTAGTGCCCTGTCTCGGGATTTAGTCGCTTCGCAGTTGATTATCGAAGTTGACGATCATGCAGAATATCTCTTAGGAACAGAATCAATAACCGACATAACCGTTGACGGAGGAAATCGAAAATGGATTGCTACGGCCGGAGGTGGTGCTTTCTTATTGAATCGTGGCGGAAACAAGCAAATTTTAAATCTGAATACCAAAAACAGTCCGTTATTATCCAATGAGATCTATTCTATTGATATCAATAAAAAAACAGGAGAGGTCTTTTTTGCTACATCCTTGGGTGTTGTTTCCTATGTGGGTAGTGCAACAATCGGAAATCAAAGTTTAAAGGAAATCGATGTTTATCCCAATCCTGTACGCGAAGATTTTAATAGCTCGCTTATTATTCGTGGATTGATGGAGGAAACCACGATAAAAATCACTGACTTATCCGGTCGATTGGTTTTTGAAA
>DAOTAV010000159.1:0-6205 GCA_035382785.1 Salinivirgaceae bacterium
AGTGGGAGCCCCTCTGCGATTGATTTTTGATAAAAATTTTGTTCCGAATTTAATTCTTTGGGGGCCACCGGGAGTTGGAAAAACCACTTTAGCCAAATTAATTGCCAAAGCTACACAGCGCGATTTTTATATTTTAAGTGCCGTTACTTCAGGGGTAAAAGATGTTCGCGAAACAATTGCCAGGGCAGAGCAGGTAAGCATTTTCAAAAAAAATACGCCAATTTTGTTTATCGATGAAATTCATCGTTTTAGCAAATCGCAGCAAGATTCATTGTTGGCTGCGGTTGAACAAGGTATAATCATTTTAATTGGTGCAACCACTGAAAACCCATCTTTTGAGGTAATCGGACCATTGCTTTCCCGTTGTCATGTTTATACGTTAAAACATCTTGAAGAAAAGCATCTTTGGAAAATATTAGACAAAGCCATCCATCATGATGAAATTCTTAAAAAACGCCAATTTCAGATTGAATCGCATCAGTTGCTTTTTCAGTATTCCGGCGGAGATGCTCGTAAATTACTGAATCTTTTGGAAATCATTGTAAACCATTCATTGAACGATCCGATTATCATTAATAACGAGATTGTGCAAACTCTTCTGCAGGAAAATATTGCACTGTACGACAAAAACGGTGAGTTGCATTACGATATCATCTCTGCCTTTATTAAATCGGTACGAGGATCTGATCCCAATGGAGCTCTTTATTGGCTTGCACGAATGCTGAATGGTGGAGAGGACGTTAAATTTATTGCTCGACGTTTGATAATTTTAGCCGCAGAAGATATCGGTTTGGCCAATCCCAACGCTCTTCTTTTAGCCAACGCTTGTTTTGATGCTGTTCATAAAATCGGAATGCCCGAGGCCAGAATTATTCTTTCTGAAACTACTATTTATCTGGCATCTTCACCAAAAAGCAACTCGGCGTATATGGCCATTGATAAAGCAATAAATCTTGCATCGGAAACATCAAATGCTCCTGTGCCGCTTCATCTGAGAAATGCTCCCACCCATTTAATGAAAAATCTAAATTATGGGAAAGGGTATCAATATTCACACGATTTTGATGGGAATTTTGTTGATCAACAATATCAACCTGACATTATCCGAAATACTGTTATATATCAACCCGGTGATAATCCGCAAGAGAAGAATATTTTGGAAAGGCTACAACGTTGGTGGCGCAAACGTTATGGCTATTGATCAAGGTAACGTTCCTTCTATAACTTTTACTTTGTAACGCTTATAAAATTCTTCCGAAATCGTTGGTGTTTGTTTAAAAATACCATAAACCGATGATCCCGAGCCACTTAGTGAAGCATATAAAGCTCCCATTCGATATAATTCTTCTTTTAATTCGTTGAATATGGGATAATTTTTTGCGAGTGCCAATTCAAAATCATTCCTAAGCAAATCTTTCCACATTTCAATCGGTTTTTTGATTACTTCATCAAGCCTTTCTCGTTGATCAAAAGGTTTTACAGCTTTATAGGCTTCAGCAGTGCTAATGTGAATCGGGGGTACAATAACTACAATTGTATAATCTAAAAGATTAAGGTTTACCGGCGATAAAATCTCTCCACGTCCTTCAGCCAATGCAGGTTTGTTTTCGATGAAAAAAGGGCAATCGGAACCGAGCGTTGATGCTAAGATTTTTAGATTGGAAACAGAAAGGTTTAAGCCGAAAAACTCATTCAACGCTTTAAGCATAAAGGAAGCATTAGATGAACCTCCTCCAAGACCGGCTCCGGAAGGAATTGTTTTATGAAGATAAATGGTTAATGGTGGAATTGAAAATTGTTGTCGCAATAGACTTAACGCTTTATAAACTAAATTATCGGTCACATCGTTAAGTCCGAGTTCAAAACCGCCTGTTATCAGCTTGTCGTGATCGGAAAGAACAAATTCTAATCCATCGAACCACGATATGGGATACATTATAGTTTCGATATCATGATAGTTGTCGGGGCGTTTACGTAATACATGAAGTCCAAGGTTTATTTTGCAGTTTGGAAATACAATCATATTTTGACATTTTTGCAGCAAAAGTACGATTTTGTTTCTCAACTTTGTAAAACCATACGTCAATAGGTATTTAATATTTTTAAATTCACCTTTTCCCCCAATCTGGCAGTTTTTTTGTAGTTTTGAAGGGATTTTTATAAGAGACAAATATGCAGGTTGAGAATAATAAATGGATGATAATTAAGTGGTTCACGGTTTTACTGCCGGCTATAATCTTGATTTACGGATGCTCAAATCGAGGAAACGACAACGCTAATTTTAGGGTAGAGGCTAAAATTGTTGGGGTTTCAGGCAGTCAAGTATTCTTTATGGTTGAAGATCCGAATCGCCCCGACGGATTTTGGATTGATAGTTTAAAAGCAACCGACGATATAGTAATATTTGAAGGGACTATTGACACCGTCAGGTCGGCAGCTATTGTGGTTGATAACAACGAACTGATGAAACCAACTAAGCAAGGCCCAAAAACGTTAATGCCCGTTCAATTTTTTGTTGAACCCGGCAAAACAGTAAAGGTTGAAGGCGAAATAAGCTCGCTCCATTTATCAAGATTATCCGGTTCGTTGATGAACGATCAAATGGACTCATTGATACTTTTTATTGGAGATAAACAACGTCGCTTTGATTTGATTGTAGATCAATATCGTGTGGCAGAGCTCGAAGGAATTGTTGATAATCAAATGAAGGACAGTGTGCGTGAATCTTATATCAGTTTGATTGAAAAACATGCTGAATTTGTTTCAAAGCATCCCGATTGGGATCTTTCTCCGTATATCATTAAATTTTACCTGTCGCAATATTTGGAGCCAAATCGCTTGAAAGAACTATTTGATAATTTAACAGCTCGTGCTAAAAAAACTTTTTACGGAAGATTATTGGAGGAAGAATTCAAATCTTCACCGGCCACCACTTCATTAAATGAATTAGCCCCCGAATTCAGATTATTTGACAAAGATCGAAACGTTGTTATGCTATCCGATTACAAGGGGCGATATCTACTGCTTGTGTTTTGGGGAAGTTGGTGCAAACCTTGCCGAGATAGTCATCCGCATCTGGTGAGCGCTTTAAAGGAATATAGAGCAAAGGGATTGCAAGTTTTGGGAATTGCTGCTGACCAAGATCGTGCGGCTTGGTTGCAAGCTATTAGCGACGACCGTTTAGATTGGCAACAGGTCAATGCTTTAGAGCAAACGGAGATTGATGTTCTGAAATTATACAACATCAAAGTTTTTCCCACAAAAATATTAATCGATCCTCAGGGAATAATGATGGCACGTTTCATTGGTGATGACCCTAATTTGTATAGCCTTTTGAAACAGATATACCAATAAAATTTTTTCGCTGTGATTTCAAATCCTTACATAATGCGTTATGGCGAATTACGTTGGTGGTTGTGGCAGGCAAGGATGCTTGCCTTTCTTATTTTAATTGCCATTTTGGGGCGTATTGGGTTTATTGTGAATAACTTCGATTATTCACTAGGTTCGGTTTTAGACGTCATTAAAACCTTTGTTTACGGGTTTAGGCTTGATGCTTCCATTGCAGCTTATCAGCTATTGATTATCAACATTCTTATGTTTATTATGTTTGCGCCTGAGAAGTTTCACAAAATATTTCACGGGTTTATTGCTTTTTTCATTTTAATAAACGTTTTAATCTATGTTTTCGATGCAGATTTATATAGCTATTGGGGTTTTAAAATCGATAAATCGGTATTAAAATACATTTCCACTCCTCGAGAGGCGGCTGCAAGCGTATCAACACTACATATTGTCATTTTATTGCTCATTATCGGCTCTGCATTCTATTTATTTTGGATTTTGTATCGTTCACATTTGCGTTTATCCCGTTTAAGATTTCAAGCTAAGATATTTTTCCCTTCAGTAGTATTGATTTTTCCGTTGCTTTTCCTCGTAGCTCGTGGAAGTCTCGATGTTTCTGGGGTGAATCTCAGTTCAGCTTATTTTTCACAGAATCCGCAGTTAAACCACACTGCCGTGAATTCTGTATGGAACTTTTTTAAATCGGTAACCACCTCCCAACGAAAAACCATGATAACTTGGGATGATTCATTAACCGTTGATTTGCAACCTTTTAAATTTTCATGCACTGAGCCTACACCGTTGATTTCGGTTGAAAAAGCTAATATTATTCTGGTTGTGTTGGAAAGTTTTTCGGCAAATCTTTTCGAATATAAGGTGAATCAAAAGATAGCGGTTCCAAACTTACAGACGATAGCATCGGAGGGTTATTATTTCCCTAATTGCTATGCGGCCGGGGATCGAAGCGATAAAGGGTTGTCTGCCCTACTTACAGGTTTTCCGGCGCATCCGTATGGTTCTATAATGAAATATCCCGAGAAATTCAACAAAATATCCCATTTGGTTTCTCCATTTACGCAACAAGGGTATAGTACGGCTTTTTATTACGGTGGCAATTCCGATTTTGCTAATTTTCGAGGGTTATGGATTAGCAGTGGCTTTCAAAAGATAGTCGATCAAGATCATTTCCCTTCGAAATTTCGTACTTCGAAATGGGGAATTCACGATGACTTTGTAATACAACGCTTTTTGAACGATATTCAACGTGAACAAAATCCATTTTTTTATGCTGTTTTTACGCTCTCATCGCATGAACCGTTTGATGTCCCTTATCAAAGTGATTTTAATTCCCCTTCTGAACTTGGAAAATATCTAAATAGCGTGGCATTTACCGATAGTGTTATTGGCGATTTTTATCGTCGATTAAAAGAAACACCTTTATGGGAAAATACTTTGTTGATTTTCACTGCCGATCACGGACATTACTATCCTCTGAAAAGACGGAATGAAATGCCGGAACATTATCGAATCCCTTTAATTTTTACCGGTGGAGCACTAAATCAATCACTAAAAGGCTCAATCGATACGCGTAATATTTCTCAAAGCGATATTCCTTACACTCTTTTGCGGGCATCAGGATTAGCTAGTCCAAATCCTTTTCCGTTTGAACGAAATTTCCTTTGTTCTGATTATAATGCGCCCGTTGGATATGTTTTTAACTTTGGCTATGGAATTATTTCACCCAACGGGGAAAGTTATATTTTTGACTATAAATCCGGGAAATGGATTGAAAATCATGGAGATTCTTCTGAGTTGCAGAAGGCTGGCGATGCATGGTTTCGCTATCTCATACATTTGTATGAAGAATGATTAGAATCGAATTCCCCAAAGAGTAATATCGTCGGTTTGTTTTCGATTGCCTCTCCATATTGAAAATTCATCATTCAGAATTTCAATTTGATCTTCAGACGGAAGGCGGTGAATTCGCTTTAATAACCCTTCAAAACGAGTGGTACCGTATTTTGAATATTTATCCCCACCCAATTGGTCGTGGAAACCATCGGTGAAAAGATAAAGTACGTCGCCTTTGTTTACAAACAGTTCTTGAACCGAAAATTGATGATCGATTTTGCTGGAAAACTGTCCACCTATAGAAAAGATATCCCCTTCGATTTGACTTATCTCTCCTTCGCTGATCAAATATGCCATGTGGTTAGCTAATGCAATGCGAAGAAGATTATCGGAAGGGAGGTAGATGCATATAGTCATGTCAATTCCTTCGTCCTGAATTTCTTCAGACCGAATGTTTTGTCGTAGGATTGTATGTATGCTTTGGTTTAATTCGTTTAGAATTATTTCCGGCTCCAGGATTAAATGCCCTTGAATCGTCTCTTTTAAAAGCGTTTGCCCGATCATCGACATAAATGCACCGGGAACTCCGTGCCCTGTACAGTCGGCTATTACCATTATGTGAACATCATGAACTTTTTTATACCAATAAAAATCGCCGCTTACGATATCTTTGGGTTTGTAAAAAATAAAGCTATCCTCAACATCATCTTTTAGTGGTGTTAAATCGGGAAGCATCGATGTTTGAATGCGTTGAGCGTAATTAATCGAATCTCGCATCATCTGATTTGCCTTTTCCAGTTCTGCATTGATGGATTCCAATAGTTCACTTTGTGCAATCAATTCTTCTTGTTGTTGCGAAATCTCTTCTTCTGCGATTTTTAATGCTGAGATGTCGGTACAAATAGCAACTATCTGACTTACTGTTTTATCTTCATCAAAAATAGGTGAGAGCGTAATTTGTATCCATTTTCGTTCGTGTTGAGTGGTATTGATAAGTGTTTCAAACGAA
>DAOTAV010000160.1:0-6204 GCA_035382785.1 Salinivirgaceae bacterium
TTTCACGAGTATTTTAAGCGATTTCCTAATCCTAAACCAATTTTAGTTTGGACAGGAGTTTTAACTCGTCTTCCGCTCTTGTTTTTCATGCTATTTCCTTCAACTCTTTTATCAGGGCAAGGAAGTTTTTGGTCGGTTTTATTTTTAGGAATTTTTTGTATTTACTACTTGTCAACACCGATTATTTTCCCGGCTATAAATCAATTACTAAAAAGTAATTATTCGTTTAATAAGCTCGGATATTTTTACAGCTATGCCACTTCCATCAAGCAGTTCGTAACCTTTGTTGTAACGTTTTTGGTTGGTATTGTTTATGACCATGATCCTTCAATTTTTCGTATTCTTTATCCTGTCTTAGGTATAATGGGCATTGTTTCTATTCTTTTTTTATCCCGAATTGAATTCAAAATTACTGACAATAAAGAGTTTCCCAAAGTATTTCAGGATAGCGGGATCATTGCAATTTATCGAAAAACGTTAAATATTTTAAAAACCAACATTGCGTTTCGCGATTATGAAATCGCTTTTATGCTTTATGGAATTGGTTGGATGAGTACTTCGTCAGTATCAACCCTCTTTTTTGCTAAAGAGCTCAATTTGAATTACACCAGCATTGCACTTTATAAAAATATTTACTACATCGTATCTATTTTATTATTGCCTTTTTTTGGAAAACTTTTGGTAAAGCTTGACCCGCGCAAGTTTTTGATTATTCCTTTGTCAGCTGTTGCCGTACATTTCTTTTTTTTGATTATAACAGGATTTTTTCCTGTGCACACTATATGGGGGACTTTTATGATTTACTATTGGTTAATTCCCTCATATTTAGCATACAGTGTGTTTGATGCAGGGATGACTCTTTCTTGGAACATAGGTTCAGCCTATCTCTGTAATGTAAACGAATCAGCTTATTATCAGGCTTTTCACTTATCGCTAACCGGTGTTAGAGCAATATTTGCTCCCATTGTGGGCGTGTTGATCTATGAGAACACAAGTTTTTCACATGCTTTTTCATTTGGCATAATATTCATTTTAATTGCCATTGTGTGGATGTGGCGATCATTGAATCGCATAGATTTCTATCGTCAGTGCTAATCGCGGGTCCGAACAGCAAAGATTGATGCACTAATATTTCTGAATCCTCGCATTCCTTCTTCCACAAAGTAGTGAGTTTCTCCAAAACTGTGTTCAACTTTTACGTACACACTGATTCGGTTGTTTTCGTTGATGAAAATTTTTGTTATTTTACGATTGTTTTCGGAATATTCATACACAGTCTTTCTTCTGCTTAAGACTTCATTGAGTTTATCTTCAATATCATCAAAGCTTGACTCCAATGATTGTTTTGCTTTTTCTTTAAGCCGTTCTTCGTTCATTCTTTTTTTAGCTTCCAAATATTTTATGGCTTGTTGTTGACGCTCCATTTCTTCAACTCGCTTGATGCTGTCCATTCTTGCTTGCTCAATAGCAAGTTTTTTAATATCAGCTTCGATTTTTTTACGCAACTCTTCCTCTTGAACAGCACGAAGACTGTCTGCTATTCTTTTCTGCTCAGCCAGTCGCCGTTGTTGTTCAATCCTTTGTTCGCGAGCTATTTCCTCTTCTCTTCTCTTGATGGAATCGGCTTGTGCTTTTAAACGACGACTTTCTTCAATTTGTGCAATTCGGGCTGCTTCTTGTTGTGCCGCAACTATACTATCGGCATGGGCCTTTGCAAGGGCAGCCTGACGCATTTCTTCAAGAATTCTTTGTCGTTTAATTTCGTCAAGAGCTTGTTGAATGCTGTCGGCAATACGTTTCTGTTCAGCTAGTTTCTTGGCTTCTTCTATTTGGGCTAAGCGCAATCTTTCTTCTTCAACTTTTCGTAAACTGTCGGCTAATTGTTGTTGACGAAGGCGTATTCTTGCTTCCTCTTCTTGTTTCCTTCGTTGAGCTTCTTGCTCCGCTAACCGTTTCGCTTCAAGTTCGGCTTGTAATCTGGCAGCCTCTTCGGCTTCACGTCGGATGCGTTCGATTTCCTGGGCACGTTTTATACTATCGGCTCTTGCTTGTTCTTGTGCTCTTTTGCGTGCATCTTCAATGGCTTTTTGGCGGGCTAACTCTTCTTGAACTTTTCGTAAACTGTCGGCTTTTGCTTGCTCTTGAGCTCGTTTACGTGCATCTTCAATGGCTTTCTGACGTGCAAGCTCTTCTTGCACTCGTTTTATACTATCCGCGAGTGCTTTTTGACGCTCAATTTGTTTGCGCTGTTCTTCCAAAGCACGTAAGCGTGCTTCTTCTTCTTCCTTTTTCCTAGCTTCCAATTCAGCTTGTAAACGTTGTGCTTCTTCGGCTGCTTTTCTTGCTCTTTCTATCTCTTGAGCACGTTTTATACTATCGGCTCTTGCTTGCTCTTGTGCTCTTTTGCGCGCATCTTCAATGGCTTTTTGGCGGGCTAATTCTTCTTGAACGCGTTTTAAACTATCGGCAATTCTTCGCTGCTCTAGCATTCTTTTGGCTTGTTCTTCGTTTTCGCGTCGTTTTCGTTCTTCCTCAACACGTTTTAAGCTATCGGCAACGCGTTTTTGTTCAAAGATTTGTCTTTGACGCTCAATCTCTGCTGCTCGTTGTTTTTCTTCCTGGGCTTTTTTGGCAGCTTCAACTTGAGCTTGAAGTTCTGCAGCTGTTTCCCGATTTGTGGGTGCTGATGATGCTGCCTTATCTTTTACGGCTAAAGCTTTCTCTGCATCATCAATTCTTTTTTGGATAGTTTTAGAGTAGTCAGTATCGTAATCAAAATCTTCTTTACTGGGATGAAATTTTATGGAAGCAACCGGCTGATTAAATACAATGATATCAACCCCTTCTTGTTGTTTAAACAAGATTACCTGGAATTCAAACGGGGCAAAAGGTTCGTAATCAGGATTATTAATAATTGCTTCAGGTACAGTAAGATCGAAACTAATTTTTTTGGTAACATATCCATCTTTGGAAAATGTTAAAAGGTATTTTCGTTGAAAGTCAAGTTCAAATTCAAATTTTCCGCTCCGATTAACCGTTACGGATTGAATTTTGACACCGTCTCTTTCGATTTCAATTTTTGCATTTTCAATTTCACCTTGAGCCGCTTTTACTTTACCAAAAATCACATATTTAGGTTTTTGGCTATAGGCATTAGTAGCCCAAATGCAAAATACTAGAAACGAGATAAGTTTTATCTTTCCTATGATGCTATGGTTCATGACCAACAGTATTCTTTTCCAAATTTAACACAAAATAAGGAAAGTTTTATTGAATTGCAAAATTTTTGAATAGAATAAAAAAGGTCGCTCAAAAAAGGAGCGACCCTAACGAATGAATCTTATATCGCCGTAAGAGTTTATGCTTTCACTGCTTTAATAATCATTTCGAAAGCTTCTGGATGATTCATTGCCAAATCGGCAAGTACTTTCCGATTGATTTGGATGTCTTTTTTATGAAGAGCACCCATCAGTTCAGAATAGCTCATACCGTGAAGCCTTGCTCCGGCATTAATTCTTTGAATCCAAAGGGATCTGAAATTGCGTTTTTTAGCACGGCGATCGCGGTATTGATATTGCATCGCCTTTTCGTATGTGTTTACTGCAACGGTCCATACGTTACCTGAGGTCCCGAAATATCCTCTCGTTCTTTTAAGGATCTTCTTTCTACGGGCCCTTGATGCTACTGAATTGACTGATCTTGGCATATTGCTCTGTTTTTTAGGAACGATTAGTGGTTCTTTTTGTCGAACACTTGGGAACTAAATCATTCGTAGTTAATAACTTACTTTAATCCTAATGTTTTTAAGATGTTACTCATATCCGGTTTGGAAACTATCCCCGGATGGGTGAGCGCACGCTTACGTTTCGTCGATTTTTTGGTTAAAATGTGACTTTTATAAGCATGTTTACGTTTAATTTTACCGGTTCCGGTTAATGAAAACCGTTTTTTTGAACCCGATTTCGTTTTTACCTTTGGCATACGTTAAGAATTTGTCGGTTTCTACTTTGTTACTTGGTTTTCTTGGGCGATATAAAGATTGTCATACGTTTTCCTTCTAGTTTTGGCATTTGTTCTACTTTGCCATATTCTTCAAGAGCAGCTGCTAACCGGAGTAGGAGTATTTCTCCTTGCTCTTTAAACAGAATAGTGCGTCCCTTGAAAAATACATAGGCTTTAATTTTGGCGCCTTCTTTCAGAAAATTCATGGCATGATTTTTTTTGAACTCAAAATCGTGCTCATCAGTGTGAGGCCCAAAACGGATTTCTTTGACAACTACCTTAGCCGAATTAGATTTTTGCTCTTTGGCCTTTTTCTTCTGTTCATAAAGAAACTTTTGGTAGTCCATAACTTTACATACCGGTGGATCGGCAGTTGGTGCTATTTCTACCAAATCAAGTCCCATTTGATCGGCTATTTTTAAAGCTTCATCAATACTATAAATGCCGGGATTTTCAATGTTATCTCCTACCAATCGTACTTTTGGTACACGGATACGTTCGTTGATTCGATGAGTGTCTGTGTTATTATCCCGTCTGCCCTTGTTTTCTTTTGGATTAAGTGCTATGGCTATACCCTCCAATTTTTAGTTTGACAATTCTTTTTCTATTTCGGTTTTAATATGTTGTGCAAATTCTTCAATGCTCATAACTCCTATATCTCCTTGACCTTGGCGGCGAACGGAAACTGTTTCTGACTCAGCTTCTTTTTCTCCTACGACCAATAGATACGGGACTCTTTTTAACTCATTATCACGGATCTTTTTTCCAATTTTTTCGTTTCTTCTATCAATTTCGCCGCGAATTTCGTAATTATTCAGCAAATTTAAAACTTTTTCTGCAAAATCGTTATACTTTTCACTGATGGGAAGGATCACAAATTGTTCTGATGTCAACCAAAGAGGGAATTTCCCGCCTGTATGTTCAATGAGTACGGCAATAAACCGCTCCATTGACCCAAAAGGTGCTCGGTGAATCATCACTGGCCGATGGCGTTTATCGTCGCTCCCAATGTATTCCAAGTTAAATCGCTCCGGAAGGTTGTAATCTACTTGGATGGTACCCAATTGCCATTTACGTCCGATAGCATCGCGTACCATAAAGTCGAGTTTTGGACCATAAAAAGCGGCTTCGCCATATTCAATAATGTAATCCAATCCTTTTTCAGTGGCTGCTTCAATTATTGCTTGTTCGGCTTTTTCCCAATTTTCTTCGCTCCCTATATATTTAGTCCTATTTTCTTTATCTCTAACCGATACTTGGGCAATAAAATCTTTGAAATTGAGTGTTTTAAAAATGTAGAAAACAATGTCTATCACTTTTAAAAACTCTTCTTTCAGTTGATCGGGTCTGCAGAAAATATGCGCATCATCTTGAGTAAACCCTCTTACACGAGTTAATCCATGTAGTTCGCCGCTTTGTTCGTACCGATAAACGGTTCCGAATTCGGCTAATCGAAGTGGCAGATCTTTGTATGAACGTGGGGTTGATTTGTAAATCTCACAATGGTGTGGACAGTTCATTGGTTTGAGCAAAAACTCTTCACCTTCTGCAGGTGTTGATATTGGACGAAACGAGTCAGCTCCATATTTTTCCCAGTGACCGCTTGTTACATAGAGTTGTTTTGACCCTATGTGTGGAGTCATCACTAATTGATATCCGTATTGTTTTTGGATTTTCTTTAGAAAATTTTCAAGGCGTTCGCGCAATGCAGCTCCTTTGGGCAACCATATTGGTAGTCCTTGTCCCACTGCTTGTGAAAACATAAACAATTCCAGCTCTTTTCCAATCTTCCGGTGATCCCGTTTTTTTGCTTCTTCAAGCATCACAAGGTATTCGTCAAGAAGTTTTTTCTTTGGGAAGGTAATGCCATAAACTCGGGTCAATTGCTTACGTTTTTCGTCGCCACGCCAATATGCCCCGGCAACCGATGTAATTTTTACTGCTTTAATCGGTTGTGTTGAAGGTAGGTGAGGGCCTCGGCATAAATCTGTGAAACTTCCTTGGGTGTAGAACGATATTGTGCCGTCCTCGAGTTCAGAGATCAATTCAACTTTGTAATTTTCTCTTTTTTGAGAGAAAAATTCCAACGCTTCATTTTTTGGAACTTCTTTGCGAACGTATGGATTGTTTTGGGAAGCTAATTCAATCATTGTTTTTTCAATCACTGCAAAATCTTCATCGGTGATTGTCTTCCCATCCGGC
>DAOTAV010000161.1:0-6185 GCA_035382785.1 Salinivirgaceae bacterium
CGCGTTTGGGAATTCGTGTTGAGATTAAAATCAATAATCGAAAACTGCTAGCTGCTATAGCCAATCGTATCGGCCGCCCGGAGCGATTAACTGATATTACAGTGGCAATCGACAAGTTAGAGAAGATTGGGATAGAAAATGTTCAACGTGAGTTAATCGATAAAGGTTTGACGCAAAACGATTTTGAAGTTATTCGTCCTATCATTGAATTGCAAGGAGAAAATCGTCAGAAGTTGGAGACGTTATCAAAACTTTTTGGAAAAGATGCCGATGGTCAAAAAGGGATACAGGAGCTCACCGAAGTGTTGAATTATTTGGAAAGTTCCAATCTTAGAAATTTATTAACGATCGATTTATCGCTGGCGCGTGGATTAAACTATTACACCGGCTGTATTTTCGAGGTAAAAGCTCGGGATGTTGCCATTGGAAGCATATGTGGAGGCGGGCGTTACGAAAATCTTACCGGAGTTTTTGGGATGCCCGGACTTTCGGGAGTAGGCATAAGTTTTGGTGCTGATCGGATCTATGATGTTTTAGATCAACTTAATGCCTTTCCTGAAATGCTCGCCCTACGGGTTCGGGCAATGTTTGTCAATTTTGGAAACATCGCAGCTTTTGAGGCAGCCAATCGTCTTCGCCAATTAGGAGTGTCGGTGGAAGTTTATCCCGAAAACGCCAAACTAAAAAAACAGCTAAATTACGCCAACGCAAAAAATATTCCCTTTGTTGTTTTCATCGGAGAAGAAGAATTGGCTAATAAAACCTTCAATGTGAAAGACATGACAATTGGTGAACAACAAACGGTTGATTTTGAGCAACTATTCAATATTGTTAGTAAAAAATAATCGAAGCAATTTTATGGAAACCATTCATTACATTTCACCGGAACCTTTAACCTTTGAGCGCATCGAAGAAATATTGGAGAAAGATATTCAACTAGCTCTATCGGATCAGGCAATCCAACAAATTGAACAATGCAGGCAATATCTCGATAAAAAAATCGAAATCAGCGATCAACCTATTTATGGGGTCACAACAGGCTTTGGATCGTTGTGTAATAAAGTAATCGATAAAAACCAGATAGCTGATTTGCAGAAAAATTTGGTGATGTCGCATGCTTGTGGAACCGGCGACATGGTTGATCCTGAAATCGTTCAGTTAATGATGCTATTAAAAATCCACGCTTTGTCGTTGGGTAAAAGCGGAGTTCAGGTAAAGACTGTGCAACGGTTGATAGATATGTTTAATAAAGGTGTAATTCCGGTTGTTTATCAACAAGGATCGTTGGGTGCGTCGGGCGATTTAGCCCCGTTGGCGCACATGACTCTTCCATTATTGGGAATGGGGGAAGTGGTTTACAACGGTGCTATTTATGACTTTGCCGGATTAATGCCTGAACTTGGCTGGGAGCCTATTGATTTAACCAGCAAAGAAGGATTGGCACTGCTTAACGGCACACAGTTTATGAGTGCACATGCTGTGTGGGCTATGCTTAAATCGTTTAAGTTAGTGAAGTATGCCGACATTATTGGAGCCTTATCCCTTGATGCGTTTAATGGACGTATCGAACCATTTTTTGAACAACTTCACACCATCCGGCCTCATCAAGGACAAATAGAAACTGCTCGAAATATTCGCTCACTGCTTGTGGGATCGGAAATTTTGACTCAACCCAAAAAGCATGTTCAAGACCCGTATTCGTTTCGTTGTATTCCTCAAGTTCATGGAGCAACCAAAGATACGGTTAACTATGTTGCAAGAGTGGTTTTGACCGAGATTAATTCAGTAACTGATAATCCCACTGTTTTCCCCGATGAAGATCTTATATTATCGGGAGGGAATTTTCATGGGCAGCCGCTGGCGTTAGTTATGGATTTTCTGGCCATTGCCATGACAGAGCTTGCCAACATCAGTGAGCGTCGTATTTCTCAATTGATTTTAGGATTACGCAATTTACCGGAATTTTTGGTGATGAATCCGGGGTTGAATTCTGGCTTTATGATTCCACAATACACAGCGGCCTCCATCGTCAGTCAAAATAAAGGGTTGTGTATGCCTGCTTCAGTGGATAGCATTGTTTCAAGTAACGGACAGGAAGATCATGTTAGCATGGGCGCCAATGCTGCTACCAAATTGATTCGGGTTATTGATAATGTGGAGCGTGTTTTAGCCATTGAACTGTTTAATGCCGCACAAGCCATTGAATTTCGCCGACCTTTGAAAACTTCACCTTATCTGGAAGATTTTTTGGCACAATATCGTTTGAGTGTTGAACCGGTGAAAAACGATAAAGTGATGTTTTTGGAGATCGAAAACAGCATCCAGTTTCTACGCAGCGGTAGATTTGGTAATTTTATAGAATAGTTCAAATTTTTTCCGATAAAAAAAGCTGTCTTCGAAGTGAGACAGCTTTTTTATTATTTATTTTCGACGCCGCACTCGTGGAACGTAATCGGTACCGGTGACTCGGAACTCTGTACGGCGATTTAAACCGTGTGCTATTTCTTTCATTTCTTCGGTTGGAAGACTATTGATGTAGGTTTCGGTTAGGACAACTCCCGCCTTGAGAAACTCATATCCGGGTTTTTGCGCAAATTCAGCTGCTTCTTTGGGAGAAATTACCTTTGGACGGTCTTTCCCATATCCTACGGCTGTAAGACGCTCGACATCAATGCCATATAAAATTAGGAAGTCAACCACCGATTGGGCGCGTTTCTGCGAGAGCTCTTTATTGAACGTGGCACTACCCCTGGCATCGGTGTGGGCACTTAATTCAATAGTGATGTTTGGGTTGTCGTCGCGAAGGATTTGTACCAATTCCTCAAGAGCGGTAATTGATTCCGGTCGCAGTTCCCATTTCCCAAAATCGTACATAACGTTAACCAATCTTGGAGCATCGTTAGGCGTCATGTAGATATCTAGGTTGAGCGTTTTGCTGTCGCTCAAACCGTAGGTACTCAGTTTTCCCCGTCCTGCAAGAAATCCACCCTTTCGTGAAATAAAGCTGTAGTCGGTATTGGGATTGAGCATGATGGTCAAAGTGCCGTTTTGTTCGGAGGCTTTTGTTTCATTGGTACCATCACTACCGATAATGTTAACCGAAGCGTCGGAAATACCTTCGTTGGTACGTTCGCTTTTAACGGTTAAAATAAGTTTAATTTCCAATGGTGGAAGGTTAAATTGGAAAATGTCGTCGCTGCCTCGTGATTCTTCTCGATTGGAGCAAAAGAAGCCGCGTTCAAAGGTTGATTCAATTATAATACCGAAATCATCGCGAACTGAATTCACCGGATATTGCATGTTTTTAACTTCCCATTTTCCATCGGTGTATTTTGCACGGAAGATATCGAGACCACCCATTCCTGGATGACCGTTCGAGCTGAAATAAAAGGTTCCGTCTGCATGAACAAAGGGAAAGACTTCATCACCCGGAGTGTTTATTTCGGGTCCCATATTCTTGGGTTTGCTCCATTTGCCTCCTTCGAGGGTCGAATACCAGATGTCTTTTCCACCTATTCCCCCTGTGACACTGGAAACAAAATAGAGTGTTTTTTCATCAGGTGAAAGTGCCGGATGACCAACGGCTATGGTATCGGATTCGAAAAGTACTACTCTTTCGGGTTTTCCCCAGCCTAACCCATCGCGTCGGCTCACATATATCTGAGTGGTAAGTTGACCTTTATCGTTTTCACGAACCGAGGTAAAATACATAATGCTTGCTTTGGCGTTGGTACTGGGAGCTCCTTCTTCAAATTCGGTGTTTACTTCTCCGCTGACGGGTTCGGGCTTCGACCATTGTCCTTTTTTGTCGATGGTGGAAATAAAAATATCGGAGTAATATTGTCCGGTTACCGGATTCATTTTACCTCCGGTTGCTGTTTCACGCGATGAAGTAAAAACCACAGATTTGTAATTGTCACGTGCATAGGCAATTCCATAATCGGAATATTTTGAATTGAAATAATACATCGGTAAAACCTTGTAACGTGTTGGATTGGCAGTCCACTCCTTGGCATTTTTTACTGATTGTAGGCCTGTTTTTCCAATGGGATCGTTGAGATTGGTCTCGAGATATTTTTTATAATTCTCTTCGGCTTCATCGAGTTTATTGTTAGCGTGAAGAACCTGCGCAAAATATAAATAGGCCAGGTTTGAATGAGGATCTTTTCTAGTTGTTTTCCGGAACCAGGTTTCTGCTTGGCGATAATCGTTGATTTTGTAGTAACAAACTGCCACCTGATAGTTTATGTAGTTTTTGGTCAATTTGTCTTTTGCTTTGCCGAAGGCATATTTATACAAATCAATAGCCTCATTGAACTTTCCGTTTTTAAATGAGGCATCGGCTTTTTCTGTTACAAGCGATTGGGAATAGGCAAAACCGGTGATCAATACCATGGTTATAGCTGTCAGAAATCGAGTGGCTTTCATATGTTTCGAACTATTTCGGTTCTAATTCTGTTCATTATTGTTGTGTAAAGATACAATTTTTGTCTTAAATGCTTCTTTTTTTTCTTTACTCGGTAAGTCGATAGTTGACACTAAATCCGAATTTTGCTCGCACTGTCCGGAAAGTGGTTGCTATGTATGGGTTGTCAATAGTGTGTTCGTAGAAGCCCCGAAGATTTAGATTTTTATTGAATTGATATTCGGCGCTGATTTTGAAAGCATAGTTGATTTTTCCGGCTATTCGTTCTGAGATATTTCCGGAATTTTCAGCAGATTGTGAATTAGAGAATCGATGGCTGTAGGTTACATTATCACGAATGGAGAAATCGCCGTTGATGTTTACGTTGCTGACAAATTTTTGTTGACGTCCTCCTTGAGTTCTAAAAACAATGGGAACATCTTTGATGGTGTATCCCGATCGTATGGAAAAATCCCAATTACGCAGCTCGGTGATGGTGCTATTGGTAAGGTTTAACGACACATTTCTGTCTTTGCGAAAGTTTATTCCGGTATTCACTCCGTTTTTCCAGGTCATATTGATGCCGGTCAATGGGTTGAACGATTCCTGAAAGGCTATGCTGTTAGCTAAAAATTGAGGAACAAAATAGGTGTTTTCAATGTTCATGACAGTCGTGTAGCCGCCAACAACATCGATAAAATCAGGATTGGATTGATATGCCCCAACGGTTAGATTTGCTGTGTAGGAGTGGTTTATGGTTATAGTTCGGAAATATTCTTTAAAAAAGGCAATGTTGGTCAATCCTTTATAGTCAATTTTCCAATTCGGGGCTGCAGCAAAAATCGAAGGGACAATGCTTCCCGGCTTTTTGTCAAATTTATATGGATTCGAACCTTGGAAAGACAAAATAAAGGCTTGACGTAGGACATCAGGATTATTTTCGCTGTATCCTAGCGGAAATTCGTTCATATTCGATCCCGGGTTGTATCCCGGAACTAAGGCCGCACGAGCCTTAGCCATTTCCCACGCGATAATTCGACGATTATTCAGAAAATCTTCGATGACTTTTGAGCGGAAGGTAGTTTTGTTTATTCGTTGAAAACTTGTGTTTATAGCCAAATACGATACAGTGAAATTGCCCTGAAATTGTG
The DNA here is from genome assembly GCA_035382785.1 of Salinivirgaceae bacterium. Classification (GTDB taxonomy): domain Bacteria; phylum Bacteroidota; class Bacteroidia; order Bacteroidales; family Salinivirgaceae; genus JAAYQU01. The sequence continues at coordinate 5,557 of DAOTAV010000161.1, forward strand.
GATTGTAGGCGATATAGCGTCCATTTTCCTGAAGATATTCCCCATTTACTGTATAATATTGTTTGCTCTGATTTGATGTAGAATTGTGCATCCAATCAAGCGTGATTTGTAGATTGGGTAACGGTTCTATAACTGCTTTCATAGTAATTCTACGGGCGAAAGTGAGCGTGTACGGATTTACGATTGATTGATCGATATTTCTCGATAACCATTGGCTTTCAATAGCTCTTTCGATGAAATCTTGACTGGTGAATCCCAATAGGTAACCCCATCCGGGGGCATTGTATTTTTGACTTGTCCCCAAAAAGTATTGAGCATCAGGAGTGTATCCATTAAGAATTGAGCCGCGATCTTCGTTGTAGGTTAAATTTACATTTTGCAAACCGGTACTTATTCTCGTAAAATATTCAGCTATAATTTGCATTATGGGTTGCGACCGTTCTTTCTTGCCATTTACCACAATGGTTCCGTTAACCACATCTTTTTCAGGTGTAATGGTAATACGATTTGGGTTATCCACGTTTATTTCAATGCGCACAGTATTACCATCGGCATCTTTCAGTTCAGCGGTTACTTCTAATGTTTCTAGCCGGTGTGTAATGGTCTTTTTCTCCCGTGCCTTGATTTTT
>DAOTAV010000162.1:0-6110 GCA_035382785.1 Salinivirgaceae bacterium
GTAAACACTTTTTATGAATGAGGGGGAACAATTTGTTCCAAATTTTCATGGCTGCCTGTTAAGGTTTTAATTGCATAAGACGAAAGTGCGCAAGCGAAGGCGGCCGTCACAAAAACTACTGAACCAACCATCGATTTTTTGTTACGACCTTCATTTTCAATTACTGCATGTTTCATGGGCATCTCTTCGCTGTAAACAGCGGTAAATCCTGTGGTTATCCCCATCCGATGAAGGCGTTTTCTCACTGAGCGGGCCAGCGTACAGTTTTTAGTCTTTGAAATATCGGCTATTCTTACCATAGTAGGATCGAGACGGGCTCCGCTGCCCATACTGCTCACAATGCGATATCCTTTTTTCAAAGCAAAATAGAGGAACCATACTTTAGGCGATAGCGTATCAATAGCATCAATCACAAGATCATAGGGCGGAAATAGAATTTCATCGATGGTTTCGTCATGAATGTAGTTGCTGATTACCGTTAATTTCAGCTCAGGATTGATCTCCAACAAGCGTTGTTGCATGATATCCGTTTTTAGCATTCCCACCGTTTTTTGGGTTGCCGGTAATTGACGGTTAATATTTGTGCTATCAACCCTATCGGAATCGACCAGCGTTAAATTCCCAATCCCTGACCGGACAAGGAATTCGGCTGTCCATGAGCCCACGCCACCCAGTCCAACCAAAAGCACATTGGATTGTTTCAATCGTTCCAAATTATCGGTTCCTAGCAAAAGTTCGGTTCGCATCAACCAATCCGATGTCATATTTTGAATGCTGTTTTTAAGTTTGTGAAAAGTTGAGATCGTAATTCTTCTTCATCTTCCCTAAGAAGGTTTTTTAAAGGTTGGAAAAAATTTTCGATACTTTGGGCACTATCGTCGGTCTCAATCAATATTCTATCCGACGGAATTATCGATATAATTTCCTTTACCCGTTTAGGATTGCGCATAATTACCCGTCCCATCGAAAACCAAGTATTGAATCGTAAGAGTTGTTTTGTTTGTTCCAGATTGGAGGCATATCCATGAAGAATAAAATGGTGTTGGGGATTCTTCTTCAAATAAGGGAACAGATCGCCATAGGCTTTGACGCAGTGGATCACCATTGGTAAATCCAATTGTTTTGCTATTGAAAGATGAATCTCCCAAAGTTCAGTTTGAGCGCTTAATGTTTCCTTTTTCAGTCGATCGAAACCACACTCACCGATAGCAATGGGTTTATAGGTTTTTATAGCTTCCCACAGTAATTGCGAGGCCTTTTCATGATTCACCGTATGAGCATGCCAAGGATGGATTGAAACCGAACAGTAGATTGGCCGATTGTGAGAAGGTTCCAAAGCATCGATCTGAACAACTGCTTGATCTGAAAAACTATGACTATGGGCATCGAGAATCATTAGGAGTTCAATGGAATACGACCTTATTGTTTTCGGTCAATTACATAATCCACAAGCATAACTAGCGATTTTTTATACTCCGAATCGGGCAGTTTTTCCAAATGTGAGAGCGCCTTTTCTTTGTAGCTTAACATTTCGCGTTGTGCATAATCGAACCCGCCTTTCGAATCAACCAAGGTCACGATATTGGCGAGCTTATATTCAGCCGATCTCTTTGATTTGATGATTTTTAACAATTTTCTTCGTTGACGCCAATTACTTTTATTGCGGGTGAAAATCAAAGGCAGTGTGAGTTTTTTTTCCTGAATATCGTTGCCGGATGGTTTTCCGGTTTGGTTCTCTGCTTCGTAGTCAAATAAATCGTCGCGTATCTGAAAAGCAATTCCCAAATTCAGACCAAATTGATACATATTTTCAAGCAATTCGGGATTATCGGTGGCTGACTGTGCGCCTATTTTTGTACAAGCTGCAATTAGAGAAGCCGTTTTTTGCCGAATGATTTCAAAATATTCTTCTTCGGTGATATTCAACTGACGACTTTTTTTAATTTGAAGAATTTCACCACGGCTCATCATATCAACGGCTTCCGAAATAGTTTCGAGCATGGCATATTCTCCTTTTTTCACGGCAAGAAGTAAACCTCGTGCCAACAAGTAATCACCAACCAACACCGCAATTTTATTTTTCCACAGGCTATTTATGGTTAGAAAATTACGACGCATATGACTATCGTCAACCACATCGTCGTGGATCAGAGTTGCAGTGTGCATTAGTTCCACAAAGGTGGCTGCGGTGTAAGTCTTATCGTTAATTTCCCCACAAGCTCCTGCGCTCAAGAGTACCAATAATGGTCTTAGCTGTTTGCCTTTCCGTTGAATGAGATATCCCAATATAGTGTTAATAGTCCCACCTTCAGCCAAAACATTTTCTCTAAAACGTTTCTCGAAAATAGATAACTCGTTTTTTATAGGATTTTTCAGGATATCCAACGTATTCATGATAAATTTTTCGTTTATTTTATGCAATATGTCAATTTGAATATTCTGTTATAAACGTCAATAATTCTTTTCCGGATAGAGATCTTGCCACCACTCGGGTTGATCTTTGAGATACTTTGCCCACCAAGCCATGATTGAGTTGTGCCAATCGATACGATTTTGATAGCCGTTGATATGGTGATCTTCGTTTTTTACAGTAACCAACTCAACCGGTACACCTAAAATTTTAAGGGCAGTGTACATTTGAATACTTTCTCCCGGAGGAACATTGGTGTCGCTGTCACCGTGAAGCAGTAACAATGGAGACTTTACTTTATCGGCATTGAAAAGCGGACTCTGATTCACATACAAATCTCGGGCATTCCATGGATAGCTGTCGGCAGAAGCCTCTGAACTATAAGTATATCCCCAATAGCCTTCACCCCAGTAACTTGATATTGAACTGATTCCCGCATGAGAAACAGCAGCAGCAAATAGATCGGTGCGGGTTAGCAAATACATGGTCATAAATCCGCCGTAGGAAGCCCCGATACACCCAACCCTTTTTGCATCGGCAGCAGGATGTGCCTGTAAAAACTTTTGTGTTCCTTCAATTATTTCATCAGCCACGGTTTTTCCCCAGTTGTTTACATGAGCAGCCGAAAATTCCTGACCAAAACCAATAGCTCCACTTGGTTGCAACACATAAACCATATACCCGGCTCCAGCCCACAGGTTAAACGGGTAACGTCCACCAAAAGTTCTTCCAACGGGTGTGGTCCCGCCATAATAATACACGATCAATGGATATTTTTTTGACGGATCAAAATCCACCGGAAAATATACTCTTCCCGTAATCTCTTTTCCCGATTTTGACTTAAAATTCCACTCTTTAGTCATACCAAACACAACATCACGATAATTTTCTCCATCGGTAGATTCAATATCAACCATTGTATCATTGGCAAATGATCGAAGATAGAAAATACCATAGCGGTTAATTTTTGAAACCTGATAAACTCCTACCAAAGCATTCTGGGCCATATTGAACGCAGTTATGTAATCGTCATCCGATGTAAGCTGAGTAAATGTCCGATTCGAAACGTTATATCGATAGAGAGTTCGGGTGTCTTTATTGGTTGCGGTCAGATAGATCATTTTATCCACTTTCGACCAAAAAGATTCTGCCACGGATGGGTTGAACGAATAAGTAATCGGATCGACTTTTCCGCTATTTATATCGTAAATGTAAAGTTGAGTATCATAATTATTGGCAATTTTTTGTTTTCCAATATTTTCCCCCACTTTACCAAAGGCTGAAGGACCTCCACTGCAGAGCAACTGCTTCCCATCAGGAGAAAATTGAATGGAAAGGCCCCAACGTTTGTTCTTCCAGAGAGTATCTACCGTCAATCTTTCTAAATCGAGCATATATACCGTCTGTTTTGAGAAAGGACGCTCACGATAGTCGGGGAACCTTACCGAAACAATAATTTTTTGTCCATCGGGGCTGATGTCTTCAAGGTTTGTTGTCTGATTCCCGTAGGTTAACCGATGTTTTGATCCTTTGACTAAATCAAAAAGATACAAATAAGTTCGGTTTTTAAATCCGGGCTGACGATCTTCCATCCCTTCGTATCGTCGGGTGGTTTCATATTTTTCCTTATTTTCCTCAGTTATACCAAAAATAACGCCTGTTTCATCGGGCATCCAACGGTAAAAACTTAGGTTTTTATCTTCGGTAAACAAGCGTTCAGTATTGAGATTCTCAACATTCAATATTTCTAAGATACGATTATCTCCTGCTTTCACAAGATATGATAACCGATTCGAACGAGGCAACCATTGTAAGTCACTGGCTTGTTTTGAATCTAATCGATAAACGACTTTCCCATCAGCACTTCTACGTATTTCTGTCCATGAATTTACGTTTTTGCCTCCTTCCGGTGTGTGACTGAAAGATATGGTATAATAGGTTCCATCCATCGACAATTGGACGTTTCTAATTTTGGTTCCCTCTAGAATATCAAATAAATTTTTTGTTCGCTGGGGCGATAAACTAGCAACAAGATTTCCCTTCAAGGTTATATCCGCAGAGGTAAATTCGGCTCTCAGCTTTGGTTCAAGACTATCACCGGGCATTTGAAGTATTTTAACAAGAATACGATGTTTACCGGGCTCAAGCTTTAGTTCTTTCGAAACGTTGCCCCACTTTTGCGAACCTTTTTCACTTTTCTTTTTAGCTCCAAGTTCTGCATTATCTAACCAAACCCGAATCATCAGTGGCGACGAAATTTCCAGCTTCGATTTCATCCAACGTCCAACTTCAATATAAAAAGCCACGTAACGTATTGCCGGAAGATTCGTATTCGTTTCACCCAGAATTAAAGTATCCGCGTCAATACGCTTTTCCCACCGAACTTTAACCATTGATTCTTCACTTCCAGGCTTGAGCCATGATAATTCGTGATGATCATAGGTTAGTAAATCGCTATCTGCGAATGATTGATTATCTACATTTTTCGTATTACTAAAAAACGGTTTGGGAATCGGGAACGAATTTGATTCCCACCATTGATTTACCGAAACGGTATCGGCTATGGCTGAAAAACCACCTGTCAAAAGGACTAAAAGCAAAAATATTCGAGACATAACAGACATTTTTAAGGTTATGGAATGGCATGCAAATTAAAGAAAAAACATCAGAACCCAAAGGCTGAAATTAAAAATTACCAAGTAAAAACTGATTAATCAACCACAATCCCGAAACGGCTTAATTTAAGGATAACTAAAATCCCTGATAGGAATCAAAAGTCAGAAGAATTAGGGAATTAAAAACAAGAAAGGCCCTCTTTTTGAAGGCCTCTTGTTGACCCACCAGGATTCGAACCTAGACAGACAGAACCAAAATCTGTAGTGCTACCGTTACACCATGGGTCAATCGCTAATTGCGGATGCAAATGTAGCATATTTTTTTCATTCTCCAACAAAAAGAAATAAAAAATTTTCACTTTTGTAAAAAATAGAACCATGTTGCCCTATAAACTTTTTTCAAAAATCTATACCGGTTCATATTGGAGAATTGATCAAACCTTAACATCTATTTACCTTACTTTTGACGATGGGGTAAATCCGGCTACCACTCCTTTTATCTTGGAAACGTTACGAGAATTTGAAGTAAAAGCAACTTTCTTTTGCATTGCCAAAAATGTTGATCGATACCCTGAATTATTTCGCCAAATTATGATGGATGGTCATGCAGTTGGGAATCACACCTATAGTCATTTAAACGGCTTTAAAACCGACTTAAAGGAATATGTTGACGATGCGATGCTGGCATCGCATTTCATTCCAGGAGATTTATTCCGTCCCCCCTATGGCCGGCTGACGTTGCAACAATTTCGAGCACTGAAAAATCAATTTCGCATAGTATTTTGGAGCCGTCTTTCATGGGATTTTGACCCTCGAATTACTCCTGAAAAATGCCTTGATAAAGTAAAAAATACGCGACCCGGTGATATTGTAGTTTTTCACGATTCACAAAAAGCATTTCCACGTCTTCAATATACTTTGCCCCACTATTTGGAGTTAATGAAAAAAAAGGGATTCAAATTTGATACGTTATAAAAGAATTTTCTTATCTTTGCATCGCCTGTTGGGGATTTAGCTCAGTTGGCTAGAGCGCTAGCATGGCATGCTAGAGGCCAGGGGTTCGACTCCCCTAATCTCCACACGAT
>DAOTAV010000163.1:0-6109 GCA_035382785.1 Salinivirgaceae bacterium
ATCAGCATCGTTAGCAAAGCTATTGCAATCACGAGGCTATTCCGTAACAATTCAAAAATTGGATCCTTATCTGAATGTTGATCCGGGGACACTCAATCCTTATGAGCATGGAGAGTGTTTTGTAACTCAGGATGGAGCTGAAACCGACCTTGATTTGGGACATTACGAGCGGTTTCTCAATATTCCAACATCCCAAGCAAACAATGTAACCACCGGAAGAATTTATCAGTATATCATCGAACGTGAACGACGCGGTGATTTTCTGGGTAAAACCGTACAAGTCATTCCACATATTACTGATGAGATAAAACGGCGAATAAAATTATTAGGCAATAAGGAAAAATACGATGTGGTGATAACCGAAATCGGTGGAACCGTGGGCGATATTGAATCTCTGCCCTACATAGAATCGGTGCGACAATTAAAATGGGAAATGGCTCGTGATTGCTTGGTGATTCATCTTACCTATGTTCCTTATTTAGCAGCAGCAGGAGAGTTGAAAACCAAACCAACGCAGCATTCCGTAAAAATGCTGTTGGAAGCCGGAGTCCAGCCCGATGTTCTTGTACTTCGAACCGAACGAAAACTTTCTCCCGAAATACGCGCGAAGGTTGCACTATTTTGCAACGTCAGTGTTGAATCGGTCATCGAATCCATCGATGTGAAATCAATCTATGAGGTTCCTTTGCGCATGCTTGAAGAAAAGCTTGATTTGATTGTTCTTCAAAAGTTAGGGTTACCGCCGGGGCCGGAACCCGAATTAACTCCATGGCGTAATTTTCTCGAGAAAATCAAAAATCCTAAACATAAGGTTACCATTGGTTTGGTGGGGAAATATGTAGAACTTACCGACTCCTATAAATCAATCATTGAAGCATTGATTCATGCCGGTGCAGAGAATAATACCAAAGTTCAGACCGTGTTGATTCACAGTGAAAGTGTAACACAAAAGAATGTGGCAGAAAAACTCCACGCTTGTTCCGGCATAATTGTGGCTCCGGGGTTTGGTCATCGTGGTATTGAGGGAAAGATTTTATCCATTGAATATGCCAGAAAAAACAATATTCCTTTCTTGGGAATATGTTTAGGAATGCAATGTGCGGTCATCGAATTTGCACGAAATGTTTTAGGTTGGAAAGATGCCCACAGTACCGAAATGGACGATAAAACCAATTTCCCGGTAATAGACCTAATGGCCGCTCAAAAAAATATTCTCGACATGGGTGGAACTATGCGACTTGGAAGTTATCCTTGTCAAGTCAATCCAAATTCAAATGCTTATCAGGCATACAAAAATACCTTAATTAATGAACGTCATCGTCATCGTTACGAATTTAATAATCGCTATTTAGATGATTTTACAAATGCCGGGATGATTCCCACAGGATTGAATCCGGATACCGGATTGGTAGAAATTGTTGAAATTCCATCACACCGTTGGTTTGTAGGGGTGCAATTCCATCCAGAATATCAAAGCACCGTTATTAAACCACACCCGTTATTCGTTGAATTTATCAAACAATCGTTAATGTTAGCCGAAGAGAAAAAATAACCTTGAAATAAATAATAGTTACGATGGATAGAAATACAGTTATTGCATTGGTTTTAAGTGCTTTAGTTCTTATTGGTTGGGGATATCTGACCAAGCCCACACCTGAACAAATAGAAAGGGCAAAACAGATCCGCGATTCCTTGGAAAATATAAAAGCTGAACAGGAGAGACAACGGGTCAAAGAAATTGAAATTAACAATTCAAATCCCATTCTTGCGAGCGATGCCACCGTTGCAGACAAAGCTTTTGAAGCTAAACTCGGTGATTTTAGCAGTCGATTGACGGGTGAAAATGAGTTTTACACGATTGAAAACAGCTTGCTTTCTATTGTCATATCCAAAAAAGGCGGGCGTCCATACTCCATCCGTCTTAAAGAATTCAAAACCTACGATTCGTTACCTTTATATTTGTTTAAAGGAGATACCACAGTTTTCGGTTTAACTTTTAACGCCAATAATTCATCAACTCCTATAAACACCAATAATCTGTTTTGGGAAAAGGTTGCTGAAGAGAAAAGCGACTCATCGCAGACTCTCAAAATGCGTCTCCCTGTTTCCGAAACCCAGTACATTGAATATAGCTATACGCTCTATAACGATAAATATCACCTAGATTTTAATATTGATATGGTGAATATGGGGCAAATAGTTCGAAGTAATTATTTTAACTTCGATTGGAGTTATTGGGTGCCAAGTTCTGAAAAATCCCTAAAGTGGGAACAACAACGCAGTGCGGTGTACTACAAGTATTCCGCCGGTGATGTGGAATATCTTGGTGAGACATCCGATGAACAAAAAAAGCTTACCGAAAAAATTCGTTGGGTTGCTTTTAAATCACAATTTTTCAGCTCGATTATTCGCTCTAACGATGGTTTCAACGAGATTGTTTTAAAGGCTCGTAAAGTTCCGGATCCCGGTTTTGTCAAAGAATTTGCTATGACAGCAGCCATCCCTTACGGAGGTGAACCTAATGAATCACACAAGTTTACGATGTTTTTCGGACCCAATAAATATTATCTATTAGACTCATACGGTGAAGATTATCAACGAATTATACCCCTTGGTTGGGGAATTTTCCGTTGGGTAAATCGTTATATTGTTATTTTCTTATTCAATTTTCTCAACAGCTTTATAAGCAATTATGGAATCATAATTCTTCTATTGACCATTATCATAAAAGTTTTGATTTTCCCGCTAACCTACAAATCATATCTTTCTACTGCAAAAATGAAGGTTTTAAAGCCGGAAATTGATGAGTTAAACGAGAAATATCCTAACAAGGAAGATGCTGTCAAGAAACAACAAGCCATGATGGATTTGTATAAGAGAGCCGGAGTGAGTCCCATGGGAGGATGTTTACCCACACTTTTGCAACTCCCGATTCTAATTGCAATGTTCTCATTCTTCCCTTCATCGTTTGAACTTCGTCAACAACCCTTTTTGTGGGCAGATGACCTTAGCTCCTACGACGCTATTTTCCATTTGCCCTTCAACATTCCATTCTATGGAAGCCATGTGAGTTTATTCTGTCTTCTAATGGTGATTACAAACATCGTTTACATCAAACTCAGCGACCAAACTTCCATGTCGTCGTCCACTATGCCCGGAATGAAGACAATGATGTATATGATGCCAATAATGATGTTGTTTATTTTTAATGACTATGCTTCCGGACTTAGTTACTATTATTTATTGAGTTTGTTAATCACTATTCTGCAAACAGTACTTTTCCGTCAAATGGTTGACGAAAAAGCACTGCATGCTCAGATTCAGGCAAATAAACTCAAACCCGTTAAAAAATCGGCGTTTCAAAAACGCCTTGAAGAGGCAGCACGTCAACGAAATTCTTACAATAAAAAAAGGAGATAAAAGAAAAATGGAATTTTGGCAAAACAGGTTGAAAATTAGTGTGTAAAATACTAATTTTGTTGGTATAAACTAAAACCTGTTTTACTATGAGAAAGATCTTTTTCTTAGTTTATTTTGATGTTTTCTTGGTGTCAGCCCTTTTTTCACAATATTCAGGGGGAACCGGAACTCAAGAAGACCCATATCAAATTTCATCCTTTAACGATCTAATTTCGCTAAGTGAAACGGCAACTGATTGGAATAAATATTTTATTCAAATCACGGATATTGATGCAGCTTCTTCATCAGAAATGAATGGCGGCAGTGGATTCAAACCCATTGGCGACATGACACAACCTTTTACAGGAAGATATAACGGCAACAACTTTATTATTAACAATTTATTTATCAACCGCTCTTCAGAGGATTCAATTGGTTTGTTTGGGGTTGTTGGCAATTTAGGAAGAATAGAGAATCTGCAGGTTGTTAATGCCGATGTAACCGGCAGAACTATGGTAGGAATTCTCATTGGTAGAAATGCCGGACAAATAACTAATTGTTCTACGACAGGTATTGTAAAATCAATGGCCACTGATTATAGTCGATGTGGTGGTTTAGTGGGTTTTAATAACGGTTCTGTTACCCAATGTTATTCGCATGCAACTGTGGTGGCAAGTAAATCGTTTGTGGGAGGTTTAGTGGGCAATAATACCTCGCAAATAACCCAAAGCTATGCCACCGGAAATGTGACAGGTGGAATTTCTTCAGGAGGTTTGGTTGGTGTAAGCAATGGTTCCATTTCAAACTGCTATGCTAGTGGCAATGTTTCTGGAACAAGTCGCGTTGGAGGTTTGGTCGGCTCATCCACACCGGCAGCCAACATATACATCACAAATTCTTATTCGAGAGGAAATGTTACAACTTCCGGTGGGTATTCAGGTGGTTTTATTGGATTTGTTAATAGCGATAAAGTTTTCATAAATAAATGTTACTCAACCGGGTCCATCAATACAGGACATCCCCAAACGGGAGGATTTGCAGGAAGTTTCAGTACCCCGACAAATATAACATCTTGTTTTTGGGATACTCTTACTTCAGGTTATACTACAAGTCAAGGTGGTTTAGGGCTTTCTACGAATGATTTAACAAATAGCCAAACCTTTCTGAATGCCGGTTGGGATTTTGTTTGTGAAACGGCAAATGGTACCACCAATATTTGGGGTATAAATCCTACCGATAATGGTGGATATCCGTTTTTAATGTATCAAGGATATCCTTATGATTTTTCTCCTCCCCAAATTTTATCAGAACATCAGAACCATTCAATTCCTGTGAATGAAAACTGCGAAGCCATTCTCCCGAACTATTTATCATCGTTTGATGTTACCGATAATTGCACTGCGGTTTCTAGTATAGTAAAAACACAAACCCCATCGGCGGGGACAGCCTTCTCGGGAGTACAAAACGTTACTTTAAGAGCTACCGATGCTTCAGGTAACTTTTCTGAAATATCATTTTTAGTGTCAGCAATTGATCAAACACCACCCATTATTCTCTCTTCTCATTCCGATGTGGAATTAGTCGTTAATGAGAGCTGTTTGGCTTCGGTTCCCGATTTTACTTCATTTTTGGTTGCTGCAGATAATTGCACACCATCGGAGAACTTGCTAATTAGCCAAACCCCGGTAGCAAATTCTTTAATCAGTGCTCAAGAATCAGTTTCCCTGCATGTAACCGATCAGGGAGGAAACATCTCATCGATTTCGTTTTTAGTAACCCCCGTTGATACCATAAAACCAACGATCAATTGTCGAACCGATACAACGATTATTCTGAATTTCGGTGAAACGTTTTATACCGTACAATCAGACGAACTACAACCGGTGTTTGTTTCCGACAATTGTCAGGTTGCTTCTATCTATAATAGTTATAATGGCATCGACCATTTGGGGGGAGCAACTTTTTCGGCAGGAAATCATACCATTCATTGGTATATTTCGGATACTTCAGAAAACAACGATTCTTGCCATTTTAACTTGATGGTTCAGCTCTACACCGGGGTCGTTCACGATATCAATACGATTAAAATTTATCCCAATCCCGCTTCGAACCATCTATACTTCGAAGATAAGGATTCGGATTCAAAAATGGTTTCAATAACGAATGTCGATGGAAAATTGTTGTGTGAATTTCCATGGGATGGGACCAGCTATACGCTTGATGTTGCCAATTTCTCATCAGGATTATTTATTGTTACTGTAAAAAAACAGAGAAGTATTAAGATTTTGCGATTTTTTCGTTAATTGAAATTGCGAAAAAAGCCCCGACCGGGGCTTTTTTTGATTTAGGTGAAACAGTTTTTACAGATTTTGATAATTTTAACTTGCTAACTTTTGCCTGACAGCCCAACGATTGCCTTGGGTAAGGACAGATTAATGAATCAATTCATGTTGCGTTTCAACAAATTTTAAAATTAATGGCCAAAGCGGAGTGTTTTGAAAATTGTCCGATAGCCATTGGTTTAATTCATTCAATTCATTGATTGTTAACCAACGGAGTGACTTCTTCAGCTCTTTGGCAAACAAATCGGGGTAATTTTGTAAATTAGCCAGAATGAGTTTTTGATGTTCTAACATATTTTTTCATTGGTTTAACAGATACTGTCCCAAAAAGTGTGTAAAGTGAGTTAGTTCTTAAATTAGAGAAAAAA
>DAOTAV010000164.1:0-6033 GCA_035382785.1 Salinivirgaceae bacterium
AACCCGCGACCCTTAGCTTGGAAGGCTAATGCTCTATCGACTGAGCTACTCCCGCAATAGGATTAAAACTGTTTTACAAACGAAGAGCGGGAAACGGGACTCGAACCCGCGACCCTCAGCTTGGGAAGCTGATGCTCTACCAACTGAGCTATTCCCGCAACTTTGGTTGTATCTCTCTCCTGAACCATTCAGGATTTTTTGAGCGGGAAACGAGACTCGAACTCGCGACCCCAACCTTGGCAAGGTTGTGCTCTACCAACTGAGCTATTCCCGCATTGTGGGGAGAGAAGGATTCGAACCTCCGAAGGCGCATGCCAACAGATTTACAGTCTGCCCCAGTTGACCGCTTTGGTATCTCCCCTAAGGCAGTGCAAAGATACAAAATTTCTTAAGATTTCTATTTCAATCCTGTTTTTTATTTAACAAGAAGGGTTCGGCTAGCATCTAATCGTAAAAAGATAAACAACAGAATGGTAAAAGCCCAGAGGGAGGAGCCTCCATAACTAAAAAATGGCAGTGGAATTCCGATAACCGGTGCTATTCCGATGGTCATGCCAATGTTTATTGATACATGAAAAAAGAGAATGCTGAAAACACCATATCCATAAATCCTGCTGAATCGGCTTCGTTGGCGTTCGGCTAGAACTATTATACGCAATAAAAGAACTAAAAATAGAATGATCACCAGGGTTGATCCCACAAAACCCCATTCTTCGCCGATTGTACAAAAAATAAAGTCGGTGCTCTGTTCAGGCACAAAATCATATTTTGTTTGTGTTCCTTGCAGAAAACCTTTTCCCCAAAAACCGCCCGACCCGATGGCGATCATCGATTGATTTACGTTATAGCCTGCTCCCTGTGGGTCGAAGTTAATTCCTAATACATGATCAATTCGAGTACGCTGATGGGGTTGGAGTATATTGTCGTAGAGATAATCAACAGAATAGGCGAAGCCAATCATTATGATTGTGGTGAGCCATATCAGAATCATTTTTATACCTCGCCGCATAAAGGCGTAATAAATCAAAAACGGAAGGGATGTTACGGTAGTGCCTATAAGAATATACTCGGTTTTAATATTAAGATTCAGGAAATAGTTAATTGCCAGAAGAATCAGATTAATACCGGTAAAAACGAAAGCAAATAGTCTGATATCCGATTTGTTTTTTGATATATACCATGCATACGACAATGCTGTGATTATAACCATCAATATGGGTACATAAAAGGGTTTTGTCAAGGAGAGAATTCCAAGCACAATGGAGAAAAATCCAAGAAATAGAATCCAACCGGGTAACCCTTCTCTATATAGCATAAAAATAAAAGCTGCAAAAACAATAGCGGTTCCGGTATCGTTTTGAAGAAGGATTAGTAGGGCCGGAAAACCTATCATTAAAACGGTTGTAAATAATGTTCTCCATTGGAATATGTTTCTGTTTGGCTCGCTAAGGTAATTGGCAACAGCAAGAAGAGTGGTAAATTTTGCAAATTCGGCAGGTTGGATCCTTAATCCGGCAATCTCAAACCATGACTTGGAATTATTAATTTCAACTCCAAATACAAGTACTGCCAAAAGTAACATGATAACGATGATATAGGTTGGATAGGCAAAAAATACAAATATTTTTTCGTCAGCAAGTATGATGACAACGATAATTATTAGGGCAGCTAAAATCCAAAGGAGTTGTTTCCCATATTTTTGGGTGATGTCGAAAATCGACTGATGGTCTTCATTGAAAACAGCAGCGTAGATATTTAACCATCCCATAATCACTAGTAAAAGGTAGATGGTTATCGTAATCCAGTCTATGGATTGCCATACATTAATTCTTGGTTTGCGTTGCATTGATTAGATTAGCTTGTAAAATTCTGTCTTCAATAAATTTTCTATTGGGATTTATCGAGTCATTTAAATATTTTTCAATCATCAAACTGGCAATTGGTGCTGACCATGTTGCCCCAAACCCTGCATTTTCCACATAAACAGCTATGGCTATTTTTGGATTGTTTTTGGGGGCAAATGCAATAAAAATAGAGTGGTCTTTGCCGTGTGGATTTTGTGCAGTTCCTGTCTTTCCACAAATTTCGAGTCCATCCACTCGGGCAATTCTTGCTGTGCTTCCTGCCCCTCCATTCACTGCTTGATACATGCCTTCTATAACTAGCTCAAAATACTTGGGATCGATTTTCGTATATACAGGTGTTGTAAATTTTGGGTCGATCTGACTTTGATTCTCTATTTTTCGAATGAAATGCGGTATATAGTAATATCCTCGATTGGCAATGGCACAAGTCATGTTTACCATTTGTAGGGGTGTTAATAATATTTCTCCCTGTCCGATGCTGTTGGAAACAATGTTTATCGAGACCCATCTTTTGTTCTTAAAACGTCGGTCGTAGAACGATGTATCCGGGATTAGACCAGGTAGCTCGAATGGAAAATCGATTCCGAGTTTGTCCCCTAAATTAAACGATCGTACAGCCGAATACCATATTGCGTAATTTTTGCGAAAATTTGTTGCACCCTGATGGTCAAGAATGTTTCTAAAAACATGGCAATAATAAGCATTACAACTCATGGCTATCGATTCTACTAAGCGTAACGGAGAAGGGTGATGATGACACCCGAGGTGGAAATTCCCAACAGTGTACCCTCCATAACAGGAATATGTTGTATGGCTATGTAAAACACCAACTTGTTGGCCAACTAGAGCGTTAATGAGTTTAAACGTTGATCCCGGGGGATATTGTGCTTGCATAGCTCTATTGAACAGTGGCTTTAAGGAATCGAGTTCTAGAGCTTTGTAATTATTGCTGCGTTGTCGCCCGCTAAGCAAGTTGGGATCGAAACTTGGCGAGGAAACCATGCACAGAATCTCTCCTGAAGAAGGCTCAATGGCGATTATTGCTCCCGTTTTGTTTTGCATGAGCTGTTCTCCATAGTTCTGAATACGTGTATCGATGGAAATTTGAATATCCTGACCCGGAATGGCTTTTTTATCAAGTTTTCCGTTTTTGAACCTTCCTTTAATTCGGTTATAAACGTCAACTACGTATATTTCTACTCCTTTTTCCCCTTTCAGTATCGATTCATAGGCTCTTTCAAGCCCGTTAATTCCCATGTAGTCGCCACTTTTGTAGGAAGTATCCTGTTTGATGATTTGATCGTTAACTTCCCCTACATAGCCTAACAGATGGGCAGAATTATGCTCCGGATATTTCCGTATAGTTCTGGTTTGAGTATAAAATCCCGGAAATTTGTAGCTCTTCTCTGAAAAAAGTGCATTTTCGGTTATGGAAATTTGATTAAGAAATGCACTGGGTTTAAAGCGGCTATATTTTTTTGCAGCAGCTAGTTGCTTTTTGACATAATCTACATCGATATGTAAGATTTGACACAATTCTGTTGTATCGAATTTTTTTACCTGACGGGGAATTACCATAACATCATAAACCGGTTCATTGTAAACCAGCAGTCTGTTGTTCCGATCGTAGATAAGCCCTCTTGTTGGATATTGTACTATAAATCGTAGAACGTTGTTGCTTGCTGATTCATGAAATTTGGTTTCTACAATTTGCAGAACGAATAGTCGCCAAATATAAACAGACAATATCGCGACGGCTATTCCGCCTATTATCCATGGTCTGTTTGAATATTCGTGCTTCATTTCTGATCTTCAAAAATTGGCATAGCGGGTTATCGGATTCGTCTGTAGTTTTCTTTTTTAATTGAACTGCGAAAATATTCAAGTACGATTATTAGCAATTCAGTGAAAACTATGCTAAAGATTATGCGTGCAAGGGTCTGAAAAAAATTATGGAACCCAAACGATTCTACAAGAAATAGAATGGAGTGGTGTAGTACTGTTAGAATTAATGTATATCGGAAGAACCAAATAAATCCAAATTCAGTACTTGAAATAGGGGTATTAGGATCGTATCCTTCTCGTGGTGCGGAAAATTGAATAAGATGATGTCTAAGAAAGCCTGTAGCAACGCATGCCATTGTGTGCATCCCTGGAGTAGAGACAAAAGTATCAATGATATAACCGGTAGCAAATGATATCATTAAAAGCAACCATCCCGGGGTTTCAATGGGAAGCAACATGATAATTAAGATATAGAGATATGGATTGATAAAGCCTCCTAATTCAATATTGTTAAGTACAAAAATTTGCAAGCTAATTAGCAATATTGCACGGAAAATATTTTTTATAAAGACTCTAATCATTGGTTGGATTTATTTTCAGTTTCTCAATTTCAGTTTTAAAATGGTTCTTCACAATATAAGCTGTTGAAAGAGATCCGAAATCTTCAAATAAATGTACTTTTATACGAAAAAAATTAGGATTTTCCCCACTATCGAAATCTTCAACGAAACCGATGGGGACTCCCGGCGGGAATAAAGTTGAGTAACCCGATGTAACTATGGTGTCGCCGTTGTTAATGGTTAAGTGGTTAGGTAAATCATACAGGTAGCAATATTTGGTTGAGCTACCATCCCACCGTAGAATCCCAACGTGATTTGTTTTTTTTAATTTAGCACTAATGCTTACTTGGGTATTCAACAGACTGAGAGCATTGCTATAATTAAGGGAAGCGGTTTGTATTATTCCGATAACACCTTTCTCTGTCATAATCCCCATTTCCTGAGTAACTCCATGTTTGGTTCCGCGATCAACAATCAGAATGTTTTGTTGCTTATTGGTACTGTTGAAAATAATGTTACAATCAATAAACGTCCAGTTTCTTTGAAGGACGGAATCCCGCAATTCTTTGTAGGTAATTTGGTTCGATTTGAAGGATAGTAGCAGTGAGTTCTTTAATTGGGCGTTTTCACGAGCTAGTCGTTCGTTGTTTTTAGCTAAATTCAGGTAATTATGCACTTTTTCAATTTTCTCAAACAAACTACCGGTTATCGAAAGGGCAAAGCTTGTAAATTCTGACCTTTGATAAGGGTTATGGGTTACCAGTATCAGAAACGCAAAAAATTCCAACACTAAAAACAAAATAATCAGGTGGTATTGTTGAATCAATCGGATCAGGTTACGCATGATCCATCAGGTTTTATAAGGGTTTCTTCAATGTTTCATTGGCCGTTGTTGAATCGGTTCATTGAATTCAAAATGAATCATCAGAACAATATGGGTTAACCCAAAATTTTTCATCGGTCAAATACACGCAGAGCAACTGTTTATTTATTGAATTAAGAATTGGAATTTATCAACATTTTTCAGGGCAATACCTGTTCCGCGGGCTACTGCGTGCAATGGATCTTCGGCAATGTGGAATTTTATTTTTGTTTTATCTTCCAGACGTTTATCCAAGCCTCTTAGGAGGGCACCACCTCCTGCCAGATAAATTCCTTTTTTGTGAATATCAGCATATAGCTCCGGTGGAGTTTGTTCCAGGGTCGTAAGGATCGCTGCTTCCACTTTACTAAGGCTTCTGTCGAGGCAATGTGCTATTTCTTGATATGACACGGGGATTTCAACCGGAAGTGCCGTCATTTGATGTGGTCCTCTTACTATAAATTCAGCCGGTGGATTATCCAGTTCAGGAAGAGCACTACCAACTTGGATTTTAATTATCTCTGCGGTACGATCACCGATTTTTATGTTATGCTGATGACGCATATATTCGCGGATGTCGGCGGTAAAATCGTCGCCGGCGATTCGAATGGAATGATTTACAACGATTCCGCCCAATGATATGACAGCAATTTCGGTTGTTCCACCACCAATATCTACAACCATATTCCCTTCCGGGGCTTCTACGTCAATTCCGATGCCCAGCATAGCAGCCATGGGTTCATAGATCATGAAAACCTCACGTCCACCAGCATGTTCTGCGCTGTCGCGAACGGCACGCATCTCCACCTCAGTACTGCCCGAAGGGATGCAGATTACTATTCGAAGGGCTGGGGAGAACATTTTTGATCGTTTATCGATCATTTTTATCATCCCGCGAATCATTTGTTCTGCAGCATGAAAATCCGCAATTACTCCATCGCGTAATGGGCGTACAGTTCGA
>DAOTAV010000165.1:0-5809 GCA_035382785.1 Salinivirgaceae bacterium
TTTTACATATTGTTTGACCAGCAATTCTTGCTGAACATATCATCGAGTATTCTGTTTATTTTGGTTGAACGCTGCTTATTTGAATTTTGTCGATAGGTTGCCGACTTCGTAAGATAATTGTATTTTTGCACAAGACATAATTTCAATGGATAGAAAGGCTCTTGATTGTCATCTATTAAAAATAATTTTTTCCACTTGTGAATGAACTGTACCATTTTTGTTGTAAGAGAAACTTAGAATTAAAACACATAAAAATCATTCATCCATGAAAATCTTCGGAATAGCATGCGGAAATTTTAAAGTTGATGGCGGAGCCATGTTTGGTGTTGTTCCCAAAGCCATTTGGAGCAAACGATATCCATGCGATGAAAACAACCTATGCAACATAACCACTCGAAATTTATTAATCGACACGGGAGACCGTCGCATTCTGTTCGATACAGGGATTGGAACGCGTGTTTCTAAAGATTTTTTGAAATATCAGTATCTCAATGGCGATGACACTTTATTGGGAAGTTTGCAAAAGTATGGATACAGTCCGGATGATATTACAGACGTTGTGTTTACTCATCTTCACTGGGATCATTGTGGCGGAGCTTTAATGAATGATGCAAAAGGAAATCCGGCTTTGCAATTTCCGAAGGCACAAATGTGGGTATCGCGTCAGCAATGGGAATGGGCAATCAATCCTAATATTCGTGAAGATGCCGCCTATCCTGAAAACCTTATTCGACCTTTAAACAGTTTTGGCAATCTGCGTTTTATCGAAAAAAACGAAAAAATCACGCCCGACATTGAGCTTCGTCTTCACAACGGACATACCAAGGGTCTATTGATTCCCGTAATTAATTTTAATGGTAGAATGGTTGTTTTTGCCGGCGATTTAATTCCTGTTGCAGCCAACATTCCTCCCATATATCTTTCGGCATACGATATTTTTCCCTTGGATGCCATTCATGAAAAGGAACAAATTTTAAAGGAATTGGTGAACAAAAATGGAATTTTGATTTTTCAGCACGATATTCGTATTGAAGCCGCAACGGTAATTCACAACGAAAAAGGATATCAAATTGGCGAAACTTTCACTATTGATAGTTTAAATTGAAGGAATGGCAAACGTTGAGATAAAAAATAAAAGAGCCTCGTTTGAATACGAGTTCATCGAAACCTTTATTGCCGGTATTGTTTTGAAAGGCACGGAGATTAAATCGATTCGTCAGGGTAAAGCAAGTTTAGTTGATTCCTATTGTATTTTTCACAATGGGGAACTTTTTGCTAAGGGAATTCATATTGCTGAGTATGAAAAAGCAACCCATTTTAATCACGATCCACGAACCGATCGCAAACTTTTACTCACTCAAAATGAACTACGACGGTTGGAACGAAAAGTGAAGGAGCGGGGGATGACAATAATTCCGATTTCGTTGTTTATCAACGATCGGGGTTGGGCTAAGTTAAAGATAGCGTTGGCTCGCGGAAAGAAAGTTTACGACAAAAGAGAATCGATTAAAGAGAAAGATATGAAGCGTGAAAACGATCGCTTCGGGAAGATTCGTTAGAATACAATTAGCGGATGTTGAATCGATAGGTTATGGTTCCAACCTGAATGGGCTCGGCTTTTGGGTCTTGATTAAATTTGGCATTTTTTGCTGCCTCAATTGCTGCATCAATGAGTTTTCTGTTGGTAATGGTCGATCCTTGTGGTTGCCAAACCGCTTCTATTACATTACCAAGTTGGTCAACTTTTACACGGACAACAACAATTCCATCTTCGTTGGTCGGATATCTGGGCGCCGGTAATTTTCCACCTTGGGGAGTTCTTCCGGTTAAACTGTAGCCAATTCCCTCGGTTCCTTGTCCCTGACCACCAACGTACGATTTCGAATCGGGCGAACCGTCGGGACTTCCCTGATTTCCAAAGGCATTGCCCGTTCCATCGCTCTTTGAATTGGTGTTGGTTTGTCCGAATGCGCTCTTTGTGCTTTCCTCAATTTTCCGACGTTGCTCGGCAATTCGTGCTTCTTCTTCGCGGCGTTTACGCTCTTCTTCCTCCCTCTTATTGCGCTCAATCTCTTCTTCTTTACGTTTTTTTTCTTCTTCTTTCTGTTTTTGCTTTTCTTTCCGTTTTTGTTCTTCAATTTTGGCAGTCTCTTCAAAATCTTGAGTCATGTACTCTTTTTCAACTTTATCCGAACTCTTATCCGGTTCAGATTGTTTCGATGGCTGGGGTGGTGTGGGGATTGGTTTCTGGGGAGAAATTCCGGTCTCAATTTGTCCCATACCAACTGCATCGGTTCCGAAATTGATTAGAATTCCTTGTTCTTCGGGTAGTGGGAGTGGAGTAACAAAGCCTAAAATGAAAATCAACACGGCAATTATCGCATGGAAAATTGTCGTTGCAAGCAGACCTATTTGTTTATTGCGGTCAATCATCATTTTTCGGGAGCGGTAGCAAGAATCAATTTGTATTTATTGCGCTTAGCGATGTTCATTACTTTAACCACATGCTCAACCGCTACGCTTTTATCGGCGTGAAGTGATATGGTTGGCGGCTCTTTATAGCTGGATGCCGGGCCAACTTTTTTTACGATATACGATTCCAATTGGTCGAAAGGAACGATTGTGGTTTCAACGGCAAACTTCAAATCGGCCGTAATGGAGACCGTAGTAATGGGCTTGTTGGCCTGTGTTTGGCTATTGCTTTGCGGAAGTAATAATTTCAGGGCATTGGGTGCAATGAGTGTGCTGGTTACCATGAAAAAAATCAACAAAAGAAACACAATGTCGGTCATCGACGACATGCTGAACTCAGCACTAACGCGACTTCTACTTTTAATGGCCATGATGTGATTAGTTAACGGGTTCGTTCAGGAGATCCATAAATTCAGTTGCACGTGCTTCTAATTGATAAACAACTCGTTCTACTCGGGCAACCAAGATGTTATAGGCAAAGTAAGCGATGATACCAACCGTTAAGCCGGCTACGGTTGTTACCATAGCAGTGTAAATTCCGCTTGAAAGCAATTGAACATCGATGTTGCTTCCGGCGTTAGCCATATCGTAAAAGGCCTGAATCATACCAATTACGGTTCCGAGAAATCCGATCATCGGAGCAGCACCGGCAACTGTGGCAAGAGTGGGTAAGCCTTTCTCCAGTCGGGCTACTTCCAAATTGGCTACATTTTCAATTGTTGTTTGGATATCGCCCAGCGGTCGTCCAATGCGGCTTATTCCTTTCTCAATCATCCGTGAGATAGTATTGTCGGTCTGACGACAAAGCGTCAACGCATATTCAAGTTGTCCGGCATGGATATAATCTTTGATCCGCTCCATAAACAACGGATCTTCTTGCGATGCATTTTTTATGGCAAAGTAACGTTCGAAGAATATATACACGGCAATAATGGAAAGTATTAAAATGGGAATCATGATTATCCCGCCCTTTACGGCTAATTCAAAAAACGATAGTTTCATTTCTCCTGTGGGCTGATTTACCAGCGTTTCGGCCGTTTCTGATGCAATGAATAACAACATATTTCTGTTTTTTATTAGGGTTAGATTTATTACGCAAAGATAGCAAAATTATTGTTCGTCAATCGTTTTTCCCTTCCGCTGGATTGGTATTTTTTTCTTAAAAACTTGCATTTTCAAATTAAAATCGATTATTTTATAATCATAAAAATGATTAAAATATAATCAATAGGGAAAAATAAATGATTTTAGGAGCACATAGCTATTATAGTTTACGATACGGAGTGTTACCGCCCGAACAGTTAGTTAAGCTTGCATCCGCCGCAGGTCATTCGGCTATGGCTTTAACCGATATTAATAATGTGACGGCAATGTTTGATTTTGTCAAAGCTGCCCGACGTTATGGCATTCACCCCGTTGCCGGAATGGAAATTCGGTTGGGCGATCAACTTCTTTACACCGCCATTGCTCGTAACGAAAATGGATTTATGCAGTTAAACGAGTGGTTTTCTCAGCATGTTCTCAATAGAAAACCCATTCCCGAACGTCCGGATGATTTGGCGGATGTTTTTTGGATCTATCCGTGGGGACGTTTTCCATCCAACCCTTCGGAGAACGAATGGCTTGGAGTTCGCCTCGACGATCGTGGGCGATTGCTAACTGCTCCGAAACAATGGTTAACGCGGACAGTAATCCGCCATCCTTTTACGTTTACAACCGATTTGGGTTTTCAGTTTCATCGGCATTTGAGAGCTATTGATCATAACACACTTTTGAGCAAAATTCAACCATCGATGACTGCATTGCCCAACGATCGGCTTTTTACTCCACACGAGTTTAAGTCTGCATTTGATGCATGGCCGGATTTGTATGAAAACACCCGGAGACTTTTGTCTCAATGTCAGTTTGATCCTGATTTTGACAGTCCCAAAAATAAACAAACCTATACCGGATCGAGAGCCGATGATCATATTTTACTAAGAAAACTCACCTACGAAGGTTTTGAATATCGTTACGGAGAAGGAACGCCTTACGCCCGTCAGCGTCTCGATGCAGAGCTTGATACCATTTGTCGTCTTGGTTTTGCAGCCTATTTTCTTATTACCCATGACATTATCCACTACAGTCTTTCTCAGGGCATTTATCATGTTGGACGTGGAAGTGGTGCTAATAGTCTTGTGGCTTATTGTTTGTGCATCACCGATGTCGATCCCATTGAGTTGAATCTTTATTTTGAACGTTTTATTAATCCCAAACGAACCTCACCGCCCGATTTTGATATCGATTATTCATGGCGCGACCGAGATCGTATTCTGGAGTATATATTTCGTAGGTTTGGATATCGTCACACGGCTTTACTGGGAACTACCGTTACTTTTCAAACTAATGCTGCCGTTCGGGAGCTTGCCAAAGTGTATGGATTGCCCAAAACCGAGGTCGATCAATTGTTGAAAGCACCCAACCGGCCGGCTAACCGTGACGAAGTGATCAATACCGTTCTTTATCTGGCAAAATTTCTTACCGATTTCCCCAATCTACGCTCGATTCATGCCGGGGGAGTTCTTATTTCAGAAAAGCCCATTTATGCTTACACAGCCTTGGACATGCCTCCTAAAGGATTTCAAACAACCCAGTGGGATATGTATGTAGCCGAATCGATCGGTTTTGAGAAGATCGATATTCTTAGCCAACGAGGCATTGGGCATATTAACGAATGTGTGGAAATTATCCACCAAAATCGTGGTATAGATATCGATGTTCACCGTGTTGAAGCCTTCAAACGCGATCAAAAATCTCTTGATTTGTTATACCGTGGTGAAACCATTGGCTGCTTTTATATTGAAAGTCCGGCAATGCGTAGCTTGTTGAAGAAACTTCGTTGTCGCGATTATAAGACACTGGTGGCTGCCAGCAGTATTATACGCCCGGGAGTGGCGCAATCGGGAATGATGGCGGAGTTTATCCGGCGATTTCATAATCCGAAAGGATTTAAATATTTGCATCCCATCATCGAAGAACAACTATCCGAAACATTTGGCATTATGGTTTATCAGGAAGATGTGTTGAAAGTGTGTCATCATTTCGCCGGACTCGATTTGGCCGATGCCGATGTTTTACGGCGTCTTATGAGTGGAAAACATCGTAAAAAAGGCGATTTAGAACGAATTTCCGATCGTTTTTTTGAAAACTGTCGTCAGCGAGGATATCCCCACGAAGTGGTTCACGAACTTTGGCGGCAGATTTCATCGTTTGCCCGCTATTCCTTTTCTAAAGCACACTCAGCAAGTTATGCCGCTGAAAGTTTCCAAAGCCTTTATTTGAAAGCTCATTTTCCACT
>DAOTAV010000166.1:0-5805 GCA_035382785.1 Salinivirgaceae bacterium
GAAAAACCTTCCCAAAATTCTAAACCAAAAGTATCCCAATTTTGAGGTATTCGTAGCTCTTGATGCCTGCACCGACGAATCGGAAACACTAATTAGAACACTATTAGAAAACTACACCAATCTTCGCTACACAATAATCCCTAAAGATCCCAAGTTTCATCATGGGAAAAAAGTTGCGCTGACTATTGCAATTAAGGGAGCAAAACATGAGCACTTGTTGCTAACCGACGCCGATTGCTATCCGGCCTCCGAACATTGGATTTCAGAAATGGTTAAGCCATTCAATCAAGGCTATCAATTAGTTTTAGGGTATGGAAAGTATTCGGGAAAAAAATCGCTTTTAAACAAACTCGTCCGTTACGAAACCTTTTTTATAGCCCAACAATATTTAGGAATGGCAAAAGCAGGAATCCCTTACATGGGAGTCGGAAGAAACCTTGCCTATACCAAAGAACTATACTATAAAGAAAAAGGTTTTGCAAAGCACGCCCACATTGAATCAGGGGATGACGATTTATTTGTCAATGCCGTTGCGAATAAACAGAATTGTTACCCTGTTTATTCGCCCCAAGCACATACTCTATCGGAAGCCCCAAAGTCTTTTAAGAGTTGGATTTATCAAAAAAGAAGACATTTTAAAACATTCTCGATCTATAAAAGAAAACACAAATTTTTATTATTTGCAGAACCAATTACACGGGAAATTTGTTGGATATTACCGCTAACCCTATTATTTAATCCGGTATGGATGTACTATGGAGTAGGTATCTTTTTGGCAAGATTTTTGGTTTTTCTGACGGTTACCAAACTAAATTTACAAAAGCTCAACGAGCAAAAGCTAATTTTCTTTGCTCCTTTATTCGATCTTATTTTGCCATGGTTGCATCTCTGGATTTGGGGTCTAAACCAATTATCGCCGCGTAAAAATATATGGAAGTAAATCCTAACTTTTCCGAAAAGGCACAAGAAGATTTCAATCTTGTACAACGGGCCGTACAAGGTGATGAAAAAGCCTTTGCTGCTCTTTGGGAACGCTACAGGGATCCAATTTACTTTATGCTTTTAAAAATGGTCAACAATCCGATCGATGCCGAAGATCTTACCATTGAAGCATTCGGAAAAGCTTTCAAAAACATCCATCGCTATTCACCTAAATTTGCTTTCAGCACATGGCTTTTCAGAATTGCCTCGAACAATTGCATCGACTTTTTACGGAAACGAAAAGAACAAAATCAAATTGTCACCTCCAACAAACCGTCCACCTTGGATTCAAAAGATAAAGACAGAAAACTATCGCAAATTGAAGATCCTGAAAATGATCCTGAAGAAGAATTAATATTTGAACAGAAATCAGCGTTAATACGCAACATTGTAAACAATCTAAAACCACGATATCGCAAATTAATCGAATTACGCTATTTTGAAGAAAAAAGCTACATTGAGATAGCCGAAATTTTAAATCTTCCCATCGGGACAGTGAAAGCCCAATTGTTTAGAGCCAAAGAGCTGCTATACAATATTTTGAAAGATAAAACACAAAATTTTTAATGAATGGAGATTCTTCTGCAATATTTCCCCAATCTCACTGACACCCAACAAAAACAATTCAAAGATCTTGAAACGCTTGTTAAATCGTGGAATGAAAAAATTAATCTCATTTCACGGAAAGATATTGCAAATGTGATTGAACATCACATATTACACTCTTTAGCGATAGCTAAAATCATTAGCTTTGAACCACAAACCACTATTGTTGATATCGGAACGGGAGGTGGCTTTCCGGGTTTACCGCTTGCTCTTTTTTTTCCTAACATCGATTTTTATCTTATCGATAGCATTGGAAAAAAAATTGCCGTTGTAAATGACATTATTTCAAAACTTGGTCTTTCAAATGTGAAAGCCGAACAAACTCGAGCCGAAAATCTGAAATTAAAATTTGATTTTGTTGTAAGTAGAGCAGTTACTGATATCCCAACCTTTGTAAAATTTTCAAGACACCTTGTCTCAGACAAACAACGAAATGCAATGCCCAATGGAATTTTTTACTTAAAAGGAGGAAATTTTTCGACAGAATTGAAGCAACTCAAGACCCATGTGGAGCTATTCGACATTCATTCCATGTTCAAAACTGAATACTTCAAAGAAAAAAAAGTTGTTTACATACCATTTTGATAATATGCAACTTAGTTAAATGTGACTAAAAAAATTAAGTTTTTTTTCAGAGTTTTTTTTTCAATTAAAAAAATATATCTACCTTTGCATCCGCAAACGAGGTATGAGACCTTGAGAAAGCAAGGCCCGTTCGTCTAGCGGTTAGGACGCCAGATTTTCATTCTGGTAGCAGGGGTTCGATTCCCCTACGGGCTACTAAATGTTTTTAAGAAATTTACAGAAATGGCAAATCATAAATCGGCAATCAAAAGAATACGCAAAAGCGAGCGACGCAGGTTATATAATCGCTATTATGCACGTACGACTCGTAATTTGATCAAAAAGTTACGTTCTACAACAAACCAAGAAGAAGCAAAAGCAGCTCTTCCAAAAGTTGTATCGAGCATCCAACGTCTTGCAAAAAGAGGAATCATTCATAAAAACAAGGCGGCCAATTTAACATCAAAACTCACAAAATTTGTTAACAGTTTATAAAAAAAAGAAAAAACAGAAAGGGATGACCAGCAGGTTATCCCTTTTTTTTTAACTTTGTGAATGGAAGGTTAACAATTAACATGAGCAAACCGGAAAAATTAGCAATAACTCAGTGGGCAGAAGAAGACCGGCCTCGGGAAAAATTAGTCGAAAAAGGACCGTTAGCTCTGACCAATGCAGAACTTTTGGCCATATTACTTGGCTCGGGAAATAATGAAGAAAACGCCGTTGACCTTGCTAAACGCATTCTTCAACAATACGATCATTCGCTAACAAAATTACTTAAAACAAGCATAAACGAATTGAAAAAGTTCAAGGGAGTTGGAACAGCTAAAGCAGTTACCATAATGGCTTCGCTGGAACTTTCTCGAAGGATCTTAGCCGCAAAAGAAAGTACACAGAACATAAGAATAACTTCCCCGGAAGATGCATATAAAGCCATTGCTCCTCATCTTTATGATTTACCCCATGAAGAATTCTGGATTTTACTTCTATCGACATCGAATCAGGTGATTGAAAAGCATAAGATAGCCCAAGGTGGAATTAATGCAACCCATGTTGACGTGCGGTTAATTCTGCAAAAATCCCTTTTGGCAAATGCGGTTGGTATCATTCTATGCCATAATCACCCATCGGGCAATCTGACGCCAAGTCAAAACGATAAGACCCTAACCAAATCGCTGAAAGATGCCTGCCAGTTATTGCAGATCCAATTGCACGACCATATTATTGTGGCAGGAGAAACATATCTAAGTTTTGCCGATCAAGGATTACTTTAGTGAACAAATCATGAACAAACATTTCCCACTTCGTTTATTCCAGAAAGATACCGATAAAGCATTCAAGTGTCATGCAGGCTTAAACACCAAAATCACAAACCTATGAAAATTCAAAATCTCTGTTCTTACAATTCAATCGTATGCCAATATTTAGCGGAGATGCGCGATGTTGAGATTCAAAAAGACCGAATGCGTTTTCGAAAAAACATGCAACGGATTGGTGAAATCATGGCCTACGAAATAAGTAAAACACTACCCTACACCGACCGAACAACTCAAACCCCATTAGGAACGTCTGTTGTTCCGGTTCCTTCAACGCAACCGGTGTTGGCCACCATCTTAAGAGCGGGATTGCCCTTGCATCAAGGAATGCTAGAAATTTTTGATAACGCCGAAAATGCTTTCATTTCAGCATACAGAGCCTATGAACCCGATGGTTCCTTCACAATTCAATTCGAACACATATCTACGCCCCCACTTGAAAATAAGATAGTCATTCTCAGCGACCCTATGCTGGCTACAGGAGCAAGTATGGTTCTAGCTTACAACGCTTTGCTTAAAAACGGAACGCCAGCTCACCTTCATATCGCTACTATTATCGCCTCAAAAGAAGGAGTCGAATACCTAACTCTGCGAATAAAAAACAACAATACTACGCTTTGGGTAGCGGCCATTGACGATGAATTAACTTCAAAATCCTATATCGTACCGGGATTAGGCGATGCCGGCGATTTAGCCTACGGCAATAAAAAATAAAAAAGGAGGATATTCCTCCCCTTGTGCCCGAAGCAGGACTCGAACCTGTACATCCTTTCGGATACTAGTCCCTGAAACTAGCGCGTCTACCAATTCCGCCATTCGGGCTTCGAAGTGCAAAATTAATTTTTTTTTCAAATTTTATAAACTTTTAAGTCTCAATTTTTGTTTTTACGATATAATCCCGTTTCATGCGATATTGTTTATTTTTTACTTTTTTCACTATACTATTCACTTCAAAAGCCAATATAGACTCACCACGAGTTCTGTTTTTAATGTCGTATGAAGAAAATTTTCCTACATATATTGATTTTAGGAAAGCATTCGATGAGCATCCAATTCACGACAAGATTATAGCTGATTTTTTCTATCTCGACACAAAATACTCTTCGGAGGATGAGTATTTGTCTATGATTTCCGATTTTGTTTTTGAAAAATACCTCAGACGCCATCAGTACAAAGCTATTCTGACCTACGATGACAATGCACTAAAAATTGCGAATAATATTTTCAAAAAGCATAACATTTCAACACCTATAGTTTTTGGCGGACTTAATAATGAATCAACATTGACTTCAATTGAAGAATTTCAAATAACAGGTGTGGTTGAAAACATTGATATATCCTCTACCATCAACTTGATGATTTCGCTCAAACCCAACCTGAACACTATTTACATCATTACCGACGAAACAGAAACTGCCAATTCGGATTTAATGAAATTTTATAAAACAATGGAACAATTCCCTGATCTGGGTTATAAAATTATTTCACTAACAGATTACACTTTTGAAGAATTCTACAATTACGTGTCAACCCTTTACGACAAAAATGGTGCTTTTCTTTTATTAGCGATGCATAAAGACAAAAATAGAGAATATTTCCCGTTTTTCAAAGGATTAAAAAGCCTTGTAGATTTGGCACATATGCCGATATTTCATGTTTACAAGCATGGAATTGGCCAAGGTATTGTTGGGGGAGTTGTAGTTGATCATCAACTTTTGACTAATAAATGTCTTGGCCTGTTAGATTCTGTGATTATAAACAACCATATCCCGCCTATTGATAAGAACACCCCTTTGGTCTCAATGATTGACATAGCACAACTGAATCGAAACGGTTTGAATTCACTCAACATTCCGGAAAATGTTCTGGTTGTCGATAGCGAAAAAAAACTGATCAATATTTCGGCAAATCGGGTTAAGTCATTGATAGGGATAATAATAGGATTAGTTTCAATAATATTATTCACCCTTATCTTAATTCGAAAATTACGAAATACAAATGCCAAACTTTATCAAGAAAGAGAATTATATCAGAAGCTTTTTGTTGATAGTCCAAGTCCGATGTTTATAGTTAATCCGCAAAGCTTTTCCATTGAGGAGGTGAATCATGCGGCTGTTGAAGCTTATGGTTATAGTCATGAAGAATTTAAACAAAAGAAAATTTCCGACTTAAACAAGTTACCCGAGGATTCGGTGCAAACCATGGTTCATAATATTTGCAGCGGAAAAATCAATCGAATTTCTGCCAAACACTATAAAAAATCAGGCGAAATGATGTTTGTTGACACGTTTAATTCAGTGTTATGGTATGAAAACGAATGGAAAATTATCCCAAAATT
>DAOTAV010000167.1:0-5799 GCA_035382785.1 Salinivirgaceae bacterium
ACATAAAAAAATGATCTTCTTTCCACAAGGGAAATTGCTTGTTGGAAAAAATCAACCCAAAATTTTCTTTGGATTTGTATCTATTGATCCGAAAATTGCATCGGCGAAAAGCTATGATGTGGTAATTGTCAATGATTCAAATTACACGGTTTTTTACACAATTTACCAGATCGATACACTACAAAACTCAAAGGTTTATGTTGGGATTTTGGCTCCCAATCAACAAGAGAAAATAGTCACTATCGACCGAACTATGTTGCAAAATATTGTTGAGTATAAGATTCATTCAATTTTTTATTCGAACGAAAAGTTGCCAATTGTTGAACCATGGAACTCATCCTTTGAGGTCGATTGTCAATTATTTGAACGCGATTCAGCATTTAAATTGAATCAGTTATTTGAAGGATATGCATTTGTACATAAACTAAAAAATGAAACAACCGAAAACATTTCTTTAGAGAAAGCAATTCAACAATCCATTCAGGATAATACCGTAAAAATAAAGGAAAAAGTACTGCTTGACACATCGGTCAAAAAGGTGAAAACAGAATCCAAAACATCCGAAAAATTACGGGAAATTGACCTGCACATACAAGTTTTACTGGAAGACACCGGTTCCATGACCCCTAAAGAAATTTTGGATTATCAAATGAGTATCTTTCGGAAAGAACTGGAGAGGGCTATTATTGATCAAGTCGAACGCATTGTATTTATTCATGGATTAGGAAATGGAACATTAAAAACAGAAATTCGTAAAACTCTCGATAGAGAATATAAGCAATATCGGTTCCATGACGCATCGTTTAAAGAATATGGATTTGGTGCGACTATGGTGATGTTGAAGAGATAAACAGTTATTCATTCTGTCGCTTCGGAGTAACGAAGAGGAAAGTCCGGGCAACACAGGGCACTAAGCTTCCTAACCGGAAGATATCCGTGAGGGTATAGTCCCGCAGAAGAAAAGAACCGCCGTTTTTGAATGAAACGGTAAGGGTGAGAAGGTGAGGTAAGAGCTCACCGGCGGATGTGGCGACACACCGGCCGTGCGGATCTTAGGTTGAAAGGCCATGTATATCGACGTTTGAGGGCGGCCCGTCCGATGTCGAGGGGTAGGCCGATTGAGCTGCAAGGTGACTCGCAGTCGAGATAAATGACAGAAAAAGCAACTTTGGTTGTTTTACAGAACCCGGCTTATCGAATAACTGAAAAAAAAGAGGTTTCGTTAAAGGAAACCTCTTTTTTTCGTTAAAAAATATGGTATCAATAACCGAAAATCCACATTAAGTTATTGTAATATCCCCAAGCGTAGGCATTGTTTTGTATTGCCAAGGTAGCAATCTGGGTTGCGGCTTCAATTCTTGCCTTGTTTAATTCTTGTTCGTTGGCTAATTTCTTCTCTTTTAAGGCAAATTCACGATCTTCACGCTTAACCATTTGATCCCATTCGCGTTTTTGGTCTTCTTTTAATTTTGCACGAATTTCGGCCTGTAATTTTTCCGCTTCAGGATAGCACTCACACGAGGTGGAAATCTTCGATAAAAACTCAGCTGCTTTTTCTGAATCAAAGGCTGCCCAAGCACCTTTGGCTCCACCAAGGGCTTCATTGCAACGCTCCTGTTCAATTTTCTTGTATAGGACTGTGGCATCATCATAGCACTTACTGTCAGGAAGTATTTGAGCGATAAAGGCCAAGGCGTTATCGTAATCTTTTTTACCCCAATAAGCACGAGCCTGACTTAAATCTTCCATACATTTATAATCGGCATATTGTTGATACATAGCCGGAATAAGTGTAACCGCCTTATCGTAGCATTCTTTACATATCGATGGAACAGTGCTTAAAATATACAATCCCATTTCATATTGCTTCATATCGGCTTTTGCCTGGGCATCTTTTAAGATAAAATCGCATTGAGAATTGTAATATTCAACAATTTTATTTTTTCCCTGATCGATCATGGCTCGCAATTGAGGACTTTGTGGCGCAATTTTATCAAGAGCTGATGTATAGGCTTTTTCATCGTTATTTCCAACTCCTTTCACTTCCATTTGAGTAGAAGCAAAAACTTGTTGAGCTACAACGTCGGCAATGTAAAAAGTAACACTCAAAGTTACCGCAGTTTTGGGAGGTGCTGTAGGAGTAATATCTTTTGTTAAGATATCTACATTAGCCGTAATAACAAACCTCGGATTGGTTGCAGAGCCACCTAAACCATTTTTTGCGGCAACGTTTCCCAATTTGTTGGTAAGAAGTTTTCTGGCATAGGGCGGAATGTGCTCTAATTCATCTGGAACAATGGGTGTTAGCGAGATACGAGCCAAATCGTCGGCTTTCCCTAGTTGGTTTTGACTTTTCACCGAAACAGAGGAAAGAACGAAAGCTATAATACTCAGAATCAATATTTTTTTCATTTCTCTTAGGATTTATGGTTATCGTCAGAAATTAGACTATTTTTCTCCAAGAATTAACCATGCTTCCCCCAAACCTCTCATATATAGTTTCGATTCAATGTTGTAGGGAGCATCTTTCAGGTGTTTTTGCAAATCACGAAGCCATGTGCGAGTATCGATAGCTCTTCCTTTATCGTTGACCATAGGTATGCGAACTTGTTCGAATTGCATGAAGTTTTCAGTTGCATCCTGAAGACTAAATCGACCTTGCACGGTATTGGCGGCCATCCAATCTTCAATTGCTTCCGAAAGCTCTTTTCCATTGTATTCTGATTCGAGGTCAAAATCCATTCCTTGAAACATCTGGATGCGAATTTTTACCTCACGTCCTTTTGCGAAGGCATCTTCAAAAAACGCCATTAGGCGTCCGTTGAACTCGTCCATGTATGAAAGAACAGCTTCTTCAAGTAAAATCTCGGTCTGAACTGCAGAACTCGGTTTGCCTGCCCCTGATGCACTGGCTATGTTTTTGGATGTGTAAGCATCAAGTCCATTTAAGACAAAGGTAATGTAACGAAGAGGCCCCTGGCGTTTGACTTCAAAAGAAAGATCCATGATAATATCTGCTTTTGCTGTACGCTTTAAAGCATCGATGGGTGATTCAGCAATTCCTGCTCCGGATGTTTTACTTGTCATCATGGCTAACTCAGCACTTTGCGATTCCAGATTTTTTAGTTCCTGTTCAAGGTCTTTTAGTGGGAAACCTCTATCGGCCATGATTCCACTCATTTTAGATATCACCAATTTCAAATCCAAATCGCTTTGAAGAGCTTTTTTATAATCGGGAAGTGTCACCTTACTGCCCATATTATCAAATACCAATGTGTAGCCTCTGGAAATGCAATATTGATCCGAAGGCACTACCATAATGGTAGGTTTTTTGGCTTGACCAAATAATGTTGTGGTAGCCAACAGTAGTAGGATGATTGATGTGATTTTTTTCATAGGATAAAGAATTTAATTTTGAATTGTTATACAAAAAAAGGAAAAAACCGGAGTTTTTATTCTCCGGCTTTTATAACGATTTGTTAAAATCCAGAATCAAGACGACGAATAACTCCGCTATCTTCTAGATATTTTCTTAGAGCTGTGTGATTTATGGAAACCACAACCCCAACTTTGTAACCTTTTTTCATTTTTACGCGATCAGAACCGCCGGCAGTACCATCATTGCTAAGGTTTACATATTGAAGGAATTTTCCGCCGGGTTTGAAGAATTCATCAAAGAAATCTTTATGCGTTACTTCAGCATTGGGATCAGTTGTTAAAGGCGGGGTAGGAGCGGCTCCGCCTCCTGCCGGGATGCCTTTAAATATTGCTGCTGAAATAGCGTTGCGCTTGGCTTCAAAAGTGGCTTCATCAACGCTTTTACCATAGCCGTACACTTTAAACAACTTGGTACCATCATTGCCGACACCAAGTGTCATAATTTCAACATTGTATTGGCTTCCGTAGTAAGCTTTTATTTCTTTTTTCGATTGTGCTTGCAGGGTTATTCCCATAGTCAATGTTGTCGCAAGCAATAAAAGTTTGATTTTCATTGTTATTAGGTTTTATGGTTAAAACTCGATGCTAAGTCCAAGGTTTATGGTTAATCCTCCTCTGTTTTCAAAAATGTCGCTATAAGCAGGGCTTCCAACTAATTCATTACCATCTTTATCTGTTGCATTAGACATTGGAAGGTGCATATCGAAACCTGCAAAACCGCGAAGCCAATGTGTCAGATGAAGTCCCAATTCTGCCCCAACATCAACCAATGCAACATTTATGGATTGATCATCAGAATTCTCCCAAGTAGCTTGTTCCATTCCGTACGCGGCACTTACTTCAAAATTGAAAGCACGTGCAAAATACCATCCCTTAGAAATACCTACGGACCAGCGCATAAAACTGTATTCGGTTGACAGAGATCCGTAACTAGTAAGGTCATATTCTTTAGATTCAAATGCAAGTGTTCCAAAAACTTTTACTTGGTTCATTGGAATTATGTTAAGCATTGGGTTAGGATTCCAGGCAAGTTTAAAACCATATCCTCCCATTTCTCCGATATGGAGACGAGGTTGGATTCCAATCCCACGATCGTTGCGTTGTTCCATTAACAAACCGGGTTCTACCTTCTTACCATGGATTTGATAGAAGGTAGAGGTTGGGCTTTCTCCTGTAGCAACCATTCGGTTGTCAACAACTTTTTTAGCTCGAATAACAGCTTTTCTAACAGGCTCAGATTCTTTAGTGTTCTCATTGTAAACATATTCATAAACAAAATACCGTTGATCTCTTTTTAGAGCTTCTTTTTTACCGATCTTTGCTCTAATGGGCTGGATATCAAAAACATTAACTTTAACCCGCAAGTCAGGAACTTTGTTTTCGAGAAGGAATACAGTGCGGTCGTAACCTTTTTGCATTAATTCTCTGAACAACTCATCGTCTGATTTTTGAACAAGATATTTTCCAAGAGGATGTTCCGGTCCATATTGCATGGAAAGTACGGCTGGAGCTGAGACAGTGGCAACCAATTCAACGTTAAAATCATAATTGTCAAATTTTTCTTTTTTAGCTTTGGCTGTTTCGGGGCTATCGTCTTCGTAAATCCACATATTTTCGAAAAGATCGAGCATGGTTGCATCGTCGAAAACTATCTTAAAAAGGTAACCATTAACTACAGCAGTCCATCCGTGTTGTTCTTTTACCGGATCCATATTTAAATCTGTGTGAGACTTGATATCGGCAAAATCAACGACATGGAAATAGCTTTTATTGATTAGCTGCATTCCCATATCTTTAATTTGGTCGATTCCACGTTTTGATTTTCCTGCTGTGAGAACATCTTGGTCTTTGGCGTTGTACATACCACGTTCATGAATTACTCTAACCCCCATTGTTCCATCGGGTTGACGATCAAACCATTTGGCAATTACCTGGTTGGCCAATTTTTCCTTTTTGATTTTGGCTAACACAGCCTTAGCTTTGTCATCCATAGTGGTAGAGGAGGTGATCATATCTCTACAAACTAAGATACGGGTTGATAGCTCGTTGTCGTCAAACTTTTCAGACATTTTTACTATTTTCCACTCTTCCAGTGTCTTGTTGTGATATTTATTTGCATCGTAATCCAGCAAATAAATAGTCATTGCGCTCCGATCGTATTTATCGGTTGTTGGTTTTTCTGCAGACCATGCTCCCGAGAACATGAGCAGGAAAGAAGCAAAAATCGAGATTCTTTTCATAAGGAATGATTTTTTTGGGTTATCGAAACAAATGTATTGAATTTTGTTGATTTACTAAAAAAAATAAACGTATTAACGTTTTATTAACAGGCATACTATTCAATAATAGTAACAATAATTT
>DAOTAV010000168.1:0-5764 GCA_035382785.1 Salinivirgaceae bacterium
GCTATTGAACCATCGGCTAATACACACTCCACCTCAAGCAAATGTTCACGGGTAGTTTTGTACAGTAAAGAGTGAGACCCGCAACTATTGTTTCCTACCATTCCACCAAGAGTGCAACGCGAACCGGTGGAAGTTTCCGGTCCAAAGAAAAGGCCGTGGGGTTTTAGAATTTCATTCAGTTGGTCGAGCACTACTCCCGGTTCAACCCATACCCATTTTTCGCGCGTATTCAGCTCCAGAACGCGGTTCATGTAACGACTAAAATCGATAACAAATCCGTTTCCGACAACCTGCCCGGCAAGCGAGGTTCCTGCTCCTCTCGAAATTAGTGGAATTCTCTGTTCGAAACATTCTTTAATAATGCTTTTAACTTCCTCTGCATTTTTGGGATAAATTACTCCTCGGGGAAGTTCTCGATATATTGATGCATCGGTTGCATAAAGTACTCGCGTTGTGTAATCTGTCTTAATTTCAATATCGGGAATCTTTTTATGCAAATCCATAAGTTATTTTTTTCTGCAAACATACTAAAAAGAACGGGTTTAGCCTTTAAACAAGCTATAAGCATGACTAAATTTTTCAACAACAGGAAAGCCTGTTGAAAATTTTCACGTTTGTATAAATTGCGTACCTTTGCAGAAATATATTACACCATGGCGACAATTAAGGTTTTAGACAAAACATTTCGAAAATACATTTCAGCTGACAAAATCGATGATCGAATTCGTGAGATGGCCAGGCAAATAAATCACGATTTGAACTCCAAGGAAGTTGTTTTTATCGGAGTGCTAAACGGCAGTTTTATGTTTGTTTCCGACTTGATGAAAAATATCAATTTCCCATGCCAGATAACATTCATTAAAGTTTCGTCGTATCAAGGAACAGCATCTACAGGCAATGTTAAACAACTTATAGGTTTGAATGAAGATATTGCAGGAAAAACAGTTGTAGTTCTTGAAGATATTATTGATACCGGAATCACGTTAAAGCAGATTCATAATGAACTATTGAATTTTCAGCCTGCGGAGATTCGTTATGCTGCTCTGTTGCTAAAGCCCGAGGCATATCGCGGCGATTTAAATATCGATTATGTTGGTTTTAAGATTCCAAACGATTTTATCATCGGGTATGGATTGGATTATAACGGCTATGGACGAAATTTATCGGACATTTACGTTATAGCAGAATAAGATAAAGTAATGGAAAATTCAAATTTTGTTGATTATATCCGGATTTATTGTCGGTCGGGCAATGGAGGTGCAGGTTCAACCCATTTGAGAAGGGAAAAATTTGTACCTAAAGGAGGACCTGATGGGGGTGATGGCGGTCGTGGCGGTCACATTATACTGAAAGGCAACCGGAACATGTGGACACTGCTTCACTTGCGTTATCGAAAGCACTTAATAGCAGGCAACGGAGAGCCGGGCGGCAAACAACGTTCCTTTGGAGCCGATGGGGAAGATTTAATTGTGGAAGTACCGTTAGGAACCGTGGTTCGCAGTGAAGAAACAGGCGAAATAGTGGCTGAGGTAACCGACCACGATCAGACTGTAATTCTGCTCAAAGGCGGACGTGGCGGGCTTGGGAACACCCATTTCAAAACATCAGTTCTCCAAACTCCCCGATTTGCTCAACCCGGGGAAAAAGGACAAGAAGGTTGGTTTATCATGGAGTTGAAAATTTTGGCTGATGTAGGTTTGGTCGGGTTTCCCAATGCCGGGAAAAGCACGTTGCTTTCCGTGCTATCGGCTGCAAAACCTAAAATAGCCGATTATCCGTTTACAACACTTACTCCCAATCTAGGCATCGTTTCGTATCGCGATGATTTTTCTTTTGTAATGGCAGATATACCGGGAATAATTGAGGGCGCTGCTGAAGGTAAAGGTCTGGGATTACGGTTTTTACGTCATATTGAACGTAACTCTGCGCTCTTATTTGTAATTTCGGCTGAAAATGCCGGTGTTTTTGACGAATATCGCATTCTTGTCAACGAGTTGGAGAAATATAATCCTGAACTTTTGGACAAACCCCGTATGTTGGCAATCACCAAATGCGACCTTATCGATGATGATGTTCGGGAGGAAATTCGGAAAAATCTGCCACCCATTCCCCATGTATTCATTTCATCCATAACCGGGCAAAATCTGACCGAACTCAAAGATATGATTTGGGAAACGTTGCATGCTTGATATTATCCAACATTTCGATGAGTCTTTACTCCTGTGGTTGAACGGCTTTAATAGCCCTACAGCCGATGTCATAATGTGGCATATCAGTGGAAAATTTCAGTGGATTCCTTTTTATTTGTTGCTTTTGTATTTATTAGTCCGAAAGTTCCGAAAGAATAGTTGGATGCTTATAATTGCGATTCTTATTACTTTTATTTTAACCGAACAAGCCAGTAATCTGATAAAAGTATTAATTCAACGACCGCGTCCTTCTCATAATTCAGAACTTGAAGGATTATTGCACTTTGTAAATAATTATCGCGGTGGGCAATTTGGGTTTGTCTCTTCCCATGCGGCCAATACCTTTGGGTTAGCTACCATCGTGAGCTTAATTTTTAGAAATAAAACATGGGTTGTTGCCATGTTTTTATGGGCATCGATTGTTGCGTATAGTCGCATATACCTTGGTGTTCATTATCCGACCGATATTTTGTGCGGTGCCGCCTTGGGCATTCTTATTGCTTTTATGGTTTATCGCGGCTTAAAACTTATTGAATCAAAAAAGGCCACTGTTGTGCAGCGGCCTTAATTTCATAGATTAGAGAATTATAACTTTATGCGTCGCATGTTGTGTTTTCACAACGTAAACCCCTTTTCCCAGACACGACAAATCGACTTCAAAATTAGCATCTGTAATTGTATGTTGGAGGACAATATTTCCGACAAGATTATAGATTGTGAGGTGTCTGTCGCGTGAAAAGTCCCAATTTTTGAATTTCAGTCTTTTTTCTGAATAGGAGTAGAATAAGTTTGCTTTTGCTAAAGGATTTTCGATTTGCGTTGCAGCTCTAATTTCAACAGTAGTTTGTTGCTCTATTTGTCCATTCGGATAATTCAGATAGAAGCTTATCAATTCAGTCCCCGACCATGAAGGATTTAGTCCGGAGAAGGTAACTTCAAAGTTGCTTGTATCGATGCCTATATTTTCGTTGCCCGACCAATTTAGCGACAAATTGTTGTAGGAATAGGTGGTTATATATTCTTTAAAATCAACCGTAAGAGTTGATTGTTGTTCGAACGAGAATTGAGAAGGAAGAACAAACTCCGGAATGGTTTGTAACGGCAGTTTTTTAACGGAGAAATTGTCGAAATAAAATCCGTCATAGGCAATACTGCCATCAGAAACAAGTCTGAAGCGAACTTTTATGGATTTGCCTAAAAAATTATTCAGTGAGATTCGTTCTAATACCCATTCGCTGTTGTCATCCCAAAGTGGTTGACCTTGGGCATGGCTGCCGTTTTTTGTGTAAATACCCGGAAGTGCAATCCAATTAGTATTGTCTTCCGAAACCTGGAATTGTACATAATCGTAGTTGGTTTCAAGATTCCAGCGCGCATAGAACTCAACGTAAGCGTCGGCACAATTAGTTAAATGGATTAAACGGGCATGGGTGATGGTGTTGTTGGCGTTGTTTGAATAATTTCCTGATGGGGAGTCAGTTATTGAATTATTTGGCGAGACGTATTGGGATGACGTGATGTTCCAAATGTTCGAAATCCAATCGAACATGGTTTCGCAATTATCGGTATAGGACTGGTAATTGCCGTAAAA
Organism: Salinivirgaceae bacterium; assembly: GCA_035382785.1. Classification (GTDB taxonomy): domain Bacteria; phylum Bacteroidota; class Bacteroidia; order Bacteroidales; family Salinivirgaceae; genus JAAYQU01. The sequence continues at coordinate 3,781 of DAOTAV010000168.1, forward strand.
TTTAGTTATTGTATCGTTTTTTATGAATTGGCCGTTATCCGTAGAAATTACAAATTGAATTGGTGTTCCTTGAGCAATGTTGTTTTTCAGAGTTATTAAAAAGTTTCCTGTTTGTTGGTCAAGAGTTTGCATATTGGTAAAAACCAAAGGAGAACTTACGGAGGTAACATAAGGCGATAGCGATTGGAGCGACACGGTAAAATTCATATTATCAACGTATCCTAGCGCTTTCACTTTAAATTGAAGTTGGGTTTGAGACGATGCGATAGCTCCTGGGGAAAGGTCTTCCACTTCGGCGAACGGTAAGGCAAAACGTAATAGGTAAAGATTCATTTCACTATGCCCTGCGCAATCGGATTCGATTTTGTTTACCGCAGGCCAAAAACCATCGGCAGGATCACCGGCTTCGGGTGTGAATGCCAGAATTTTATTTTTCGTTGTTTGTTCACCATAAAACCAATCGTCGCTGCCACCATTTGACTTATAATTAAGCATTTGATAGCATGTTCCATATCGGTATCCGTTCAATCGAGTCATTCGTTTTGCATATTCAATAAAAATGCTCGAATCGGGAGTCAAAAGATTTTCATATCCCCAGGGATAGATCAATAAATTGCTGTAGGTATGGTTGTTTAATGCGAGTTTAATGTTATGAGATTCGCAAAAATGTTTTATAATTTGGGTTTCTGGTTCGCTGAACGGACCGGTTCCCCTGTAGGTTTCTGAGCTTCCGTTTGGCGAGGAGCCGCTATTGTCGTATCCCCACATATAGCCAAAATTACGGTTCAAGTCAATACCAAAGGTTCCATTTCCGTTGTCGCGTCGGTTTTTACGCCACATTCCGCCACCTGTTGGATTCGTCGTTTGGTTGTAAACGTATCCGTCAGGATTAACGCACGGTATAAAAAAGATTTCGGTATTGTTAATCAAGTATTGAATTTCCGGATTGGTAGAATAGTTTTCCAGCAGGTACCAAATTTGAAACAGCATTTGCTGCATACCAAGGGGCTCGCGTGCATGTATTAGTGCTGTGTAGAGAACTTTGGGTTTGTTTTGCTCGATGGTTGGATTGTTTGATATTTTTACATAGTAAACTGTGCGTCCTTCAATGGTAAGTGTAGAACTAGCCGGAGCTTTTTCTGAAATCAGATTAGGAAACATGGTATGCATTTCGTCCAACTCTTGTAATAGCTCGCTGTATGTATGATAACCACCCATAGAGCCAAGAGAAAAATTCTGCGGTGTTGTATATCCAAAATAGCTATTTCGTTGTTTTTTCATTGCTTGATTCACTGAATCAATGGGAATACCTACATTGCGTTTTTGATAGAATTCAGAGAGATCGTCAATAAGAATCTGGTATCCTATATTGGTTTGGCTCAGAAGATTGATTTCATCTTCTGAATATTCGGCAATAAAAAATTCACCGGGTTTGTATTCTAAAGACTCAAGGGAGATGCCTAAGTTCATAAGTGTTTGAAAGTCGGTTTGATTTTTAGCCAAAACCTTTACTCTTGAATACTTAAGAACTTTTTGAGCTGACCCGTTTAGAGCTATTAATAAGGACAAGGTGAGTAAAAAAAGTGTCTTTTTCATTGGTTATAAGTTTTATGGTTAATCTTGAAAGGGGACTCTGGAAGCTAAGCTATTACCAAGGGTAACTTCATCGATGTATTGTAGTTGGTCACCGAAGGCTACTCCGCGGGCAAGAGTAGTGATCTCCGGGACTTTGTCTTTATATTGCCGATAAAGATAAAAAGCGGTTGTGTCGCCTTCCATGGTAGTTGGGAGTGCAAGAATAAGTTCACTTATTTCATCTGTTTCAATTCGTTTTGTTAGTAGTTCGATGCTGAGGTTTTGGGGACCAATTCCATGAATTGGAGAAATAACGCCTCCCAAAATATGATATACTCCCGGGTAGCGCATGGTATTTTCAATCGCCATCATATCTCGAATGTCTTGCACAACACAGATCGTTGAATGG
>DAOTAV010000169.1:0-5755 GCA_035382785.1 Salinivirgaceae bacterium
TTTGATAGCAGATTTTTGCCCACTGATAACGAGCTTCGGCTCCGTGGGCAATTCTGGTGTTTTCTGCCAAAATTTTGAAATCGGCCAGGGCACTGTCGGGTTTGTTGATGGATAGATAGGCTTTGGCACGATTATACATGGCTTCAATTTTAACGGTTTGGGGTATTCCCAAAAGAGCTAATACACTGTTGGAGGCCTTGATTATTTCATTGGGTTGGTCGAGTTTGGCCGTGCAATACATCAAGCCAACTTTAGCTTCGGTTAGAATTGATTCATTATCAGCAAGGCTTTGGAGTTTTTTATAGGTTTCGGCGGCTTCGGCATAAAGACCTCTTTTGTATTGCAAGGAGGCAAGCTGTTGAGTTGCCATTACACTGTAGATATTTCTCGGAAGTTTGGAAATTTCGGATAGTGCTCCAATAGTTAAAACAGTATCGTTTAGTTTTAGGGCCGATTGAGCTTTAAAATAATGGGCTTGGCCTATGAATTGTCCTGATGGGAATTTTGTCGTGTAATCATTTAGTGCTTTTATTGCTTCTTCATAGTTTTGCTCTATGTAGAGTTTTTCTCCGGAAAAGTAAAGGAGTGAATCTTGTGTGTTTGCCCCAATTTCAATGTTTAACGCTTTCATATAGCTAAGATAGCTGTTAACATCGTTTAGGCTAATGTAAATTGGTTCAAGCAAAGCAATGGCTTCGGTTGCTTCTTCTGATTTAGGATATTCGGTTATAAGTTTTTTCAGCAATTGCAAAGCTTTGTCGCTTTTCCCAAGATTATAGGCCATTAGGCCACTTTGAAGTTGTGCCCGAAGATTGAATTTACTGTTGGGATAGGAATATACCAAATATAGGTAGGTTTCCAGAGCTTTTTCAAAGTTGTTCAGTCGGTTGTAGGCTTTGGCCATTTCAAAAACAGCAGCATCGGCATAAATTGAAAGGTTGTTTGAAAAGAAATACTCTAAGGTTTGAATTTTGAGTTCTTGTTCACCAATTAAACCATAGGAGATTCCTTTTTGGTAAGTTGCATATTCGTTTTGAGGAGAGCTGTTTTCGATGGCTTTTTGGTAAGCCTCTATTGCTTGGGCAAACTGACGTTGAGCAAAGAAAGCGTCTCCTATTCTCAAATGCGCATCCACCGCGAATTGACTTTCGGGTTTTTGAATGAGGAAACTTGAAAATGCCCGGATTGCGGCGGGATATTCTTTTTGGAGAAAATAGATGTATCCTATGTTGTAATTAGCCAATCGATACTCTTTTGAATTATAGCTCCCCGGTGTTTGAAGAAATTGATTGTAAAGAGTCAATGCGTTATTGTAATCGTTCAGTTTAAAATATGTTTCTGCAAGCCAATACATTGCCATGGCTTTAAGTTTGATATCATCACCCTGCGCTTCAATAGCTTTTTGAAAGTATTTTTTAGCTTCTTGATAGTTTTGGTTGCTAAACAATTCAACGGCATAGAAAAAGGCGGTTCGTTGTCGGGCGTTCTCTAGTACTCGATCTTTGTCGTTGATTCTTTCCAAGGATAATAAAGCTTCTTTGTAATTTTTGCCAGTCAAATATACTTTTATGAGATAATCATAGACTTGGTTTTTTCTGGGAGAATCGGGAAATTTTTGTAGATACGATTCAAACGTCCGAATAGTTTCGGCAAAGGGGGCAAAACTCAACTCAAATGTAAGTTTTGCATAATTAAAGAGTGCATCTTCCTGAATTTCCTTTGAGAATTCATACTTTTGAGCATTACCAAAAGCCAAATGAGCATTCTTTTTATCGTTGATTTTAAGATAACAATCGGCAAGATGATAAAACGCGTTTTGTGTTAAGGCATCGGGAGTGTTGGTTACCATTGATAAATTTTTGGCGGCTTCTTCATATTTCCCAATTTTATAATAACAGTAGCCTAATTGATAAAGATCGTATCGCTCAAAACCTTCTCCCATTTGTTTGAATTTCTCAAAATAAACCAAGGCACTGTCGTAGTTTTGTAACTTAAAGTACGCGTTTCCCATGATTTTATTCAACTCGGCAACTCTTGCCGGTACCACCTTGTCTAAATATTTTGGAATAAATTCGATCACTTGCTCGAATTTTTGTTGTAAAAAATAAATTTGAGCAATGTAGTAGGGCGATAACATTCCAAATGCTCGACTGGTAATTAGCTTTTCAAATCCCTGAAGCGCAGTTTGGTAGTTTTTCTTTTCGTATTGAATATGAGAATAGTAATAAAGTCCCGGTTCATAATATTCCGAGTCTGACATATCGAGCAGCTCGTAAAACATCAATTCAGCTTTATACAAATTTTGAGCAACGAAAAAGCAGTAGCCCTTTTTGAAGAAAAATTCTGCGAGTTGGTCCTTGGTTAAATCATGTCTTGATACTTTATCGAACCATTGAGCTGCTCCGGTGTAATCTTTGAGACGATACAGGTGGCGACCCATGTGAAAATAGGCTGCTGTGATTCGCGGACTTCCGGGGTGGTTTTCAATGTATTTTAGAATTCTTGCCCCGGCGTCTTTATTGTGCAACTCGATAGCACACAAGGCTGCAAAAAATTCGGCATCGCCGGCGATATCGGAGAATCCTACACGCTGTTCTTTGTCAAGAATCCGATCAAAATAATATTGCGCCGAGGCATATCGCTTTTCATTAAATAGGCGTAATCCTTCTTTATAGTCGCGTTCGGAGTCGTAATGACTGTTGAAATCCTGTGATTGGCTTATAAATGGTATTCCCCAGAGTAGTAGAATGATAAGTTTCTTCATTGTGCTTTGGTTTCTTTCCGCAATTATTATTTGAAAAACGTTCAAATTTAGGAAACATTATTGTTTTGAAAAAATTTTTATTCACGGATAAAAGCTTCTTTAACAATAGACAAAAATGAATTATTCACTTTTGGACAACATGGGTTACCTATTAAAAAAACAACAGACCAGTTCTTGTGAATCAGTCTGTTGCGGGTATTCTAATCCATTAAAGGTTATTTTGCCGGTTCGTTTTCCTTTAAATCAAGCGTTTTCGTTACTACGAATGGGTTGTATTCGATAAATGGTTTTTCCATTGTTTTATTTCCATCTTTAACACTTTTGTCTATCCATGTAAAAGTAAAAGTTTCGCATTTTGCAATCGTATAATTAGTTTGATGTTCTCTCCATTCTCCGTTGGGAAGAACTTTTGCCCAAAATTTAACCGAATTACCTGCTTTTACATTGTAATAATGTGCGGTTTGATTGGGTTGAAGGGTTATCTCTCCTGCAAATCCGTCGGAGTACACATCAACAATAATGGTTGAACTTGTATTGTTTTTTACTGACACTTCTTTGGCGTAGTTGTTGGTTCCATAGCTACAGAAGGCATAATTGTAGGTAAACTCCTGACATTGATCAACGGTTTGTTCTTTGATTTTCACCCATCCATTCCCTTGATTAACCCAAATAGCTGAGTTTCCGGCAGGAATCGTATATTTTTTTGAATTTCCGGGTTGAAGGGATACTTCTTCATTAACACTTCCGGAGCCGGGGTATAAAACATCAACGGTAATTGCAAACGGATTGTCGTTGGTCACTGTAACATCGGCTGTGTTGTTTTTTTCACAATCTTTTTCTTCAAGAATTAAAATGCACGAGGAAATTCCGAAAGTAGTAATTGCTGAAAGTAAAAAAACAATTCGTTTCATAGTTTCGTAGTTGTCATGGTTGAGCGGTTCAAAATCATATCAAAAAGCTCACTTTCAGGTTTATCTCCACGATAGAATTTCATAAATGTTTCCCGGCGTTTGTCCGTTTCTTTTACTTTGGCTGTGGCATCATGGGTTGAAATTCCAAACCTCATTTTAATTTGGTTAACTCTCCAACAGAATGGGGCCATTAATCGCACATGAATCGCTTTTTGAATATGACGGGCTACCACACATCCGGCTCTCCCAACTATGATTGTATTGCCTTGTTCTGCATAAGAGCGTACAATCTGTGCTAGGATTCGCTTTATTTGGTTATCACTTAAATAGCGGTCTTTGGAGAAAATGGAGAACATTTCATCAATGATGCCTTTTTCTTCAGCACCAAAAACGTGAGAGATTTCGGAGGGATCAACATCTAAAGCTTTTGATGCATCATGCAATACTTGATGACTGATATAAATCCAGTGATCCTCCTTATGGGAAATGGTTTCATTGATTTTTTTTGCCAAAAGGTCTGCAATTTCGCTCCCGTAGCAACCGTATTCGCGAGAGATTGTAATTACCGGCCCCGGTTCCCGTTTAATATTGGATTCTTGACGTTTCCGACGTTCATTCATGTAATGTAGAAACAGATTTTCCATGGTATTTTTTTTTGGAAAAGTTACAATTTTTTTTTGAATTCAATCCCTGTTTGTATAAATAACAAATCCTTTTTTTAATAAGTTTAACTTAACTATTGGAAAGTTAAAGCCTGTAACTTCTGGATTTCTCACTGATTGTATGGAATTTTTTGATGTCGAAATTATAACCAACCACCAAACAAGTAATTCCATAGCCGAACGATATTGAATAATTCGATTTACCTAATATGGTGTTTGTTCCGCTAATTCCTAACAGCCCGGCATAGAAGGCGTTATTGCGATAAAGGATTGATATCCGACTACGAAGAGTAGCCGTGGCATTGGCTTTTATGGGTATGGGTTCATTTTCAGATGTTTGAGCGTTTAGCGTAGAAATTCCTATTCCCGGAATTAATGAAAGGCTGATGTGGACTTTTTTCCGAATGTTGAGATTGTAGCCATATCCGCACGATAATCCCAATTGTGTGGAGCCAATATTTTTTAAGTTTATTAGATCAGGAAACTGAGTGGAGGCTTCAACAGGGATAATTGTTGAGTCGTGGGAGGCAAAGTTTATGAAAAAATAGAATCCGGGAATAATTGATCCTCGGTTTTTTTTCTGAATTTCATTAAAGTTAAATGCAGCTTTATATGAAAATTGGGTGTAGTTCATAATATAATTTGCCGTTATTCCTATATTTCCTACCGTCAAATTGCTTTTGGGGACATACGAGGCACTAATTTCATTGATGTTAGAAACATAAAAACCGTTGTAAAATTGAAAGTAACCATCAAAAATCCAACGACGCAGGTTGGCGTTTAATTGAAGATCAATACTTTGGGTTTTCCCGTAGAACTGCAAGTTTTTTTCATCAACAGGAAGCTTATAGGAAAATCCAAAACCAAACCATTTATACGATCCTGCAAAACCAATAGCCGATTGCCCGTTAGGAAGAAATATTAATGATTGGCTGTTTTCAGAATTGAAGACAGTAAATTCAACACGCTTTTGAAGAAGAAGTAGGTTGGTTACTAACCGGTCGTCTTTTTCTATATAGGACGTGTCAATGTCGTTTGCCTTAAACAACGACGCAGTGGATTGTCCTATAGCTAGCTTCGAAACGATAATGAGCAGAACGATAAAACAATATCTCACAGAAATTAACTAACAAAGATGGGTTCAACAATCGATCCGTGGTTGGATTTAGTGGCGATTCTCAACAGTTCTCTGATTGCTTCTTCTCCAAGTTTTGGAATCCATGTACTAAACTTATTTACGTATAGTGCAATATGTTGTTGAATTACCTCGTCGGAAAGATCTTGGGCGTGCTGCTTAACATATTGATGAGCAAGTTCGGGATTGTTCATTGCGTAAACTACGCTTTGAGCCAACAACCATTGGAATTGTTTTTTTGTCGCATCATCAAAATTGCGACGAATGACAATCCCTCCCAGCG
>DAOTAV010000170.1:0-5745 GCA_035382785.1 Salinivirgaceae bacterium
AAATGAAAAAGAATCAAAAATGGTTAAAACCTTCAAAACGTGATTTTGGAAGAATTAATACTAAATATCGTGAAAGCTCGGCATCGATTCATTTCAATGGGAGAGTTCTTTACTTCACTAGCCGAAATCCAAGATATACACGAGGAGGTAGTGATATTTACGAAGCAAGGAGAAAAACCATTGACCACAATTGGGAAAAACCGATCAACCTAGGCAATATAGTAAATTCTATCTACGACGAGGAATCTGTATTCATCAGCCCCGATGGGCAAACTCTCTATTTTAGTTCGAATCGTCAGGGAACCATGGGAGGATTTGATATTTTCAAATGCGAAGTCGAAAAAGACGGCACATGGGGAGTGCCCAAAAATCTTGGCTATCCCATAAATACACCCGATGATGATATGTTTTTCTCCATCACTGCCAACCAACGTTTTGGATATTATGCTACCACTGGTCATAAAGATAACAACGGGAATTGGGATATTTATATGATCACTTTCCTTGGACCGGAAAAACCTCTGCTTCAAAGTTCAGAGGATGTCTTAATCGCCTCCATTGCTAATCCAATTCAAGAAACAGTCATCGAGAAAACCGTTGACATAAAGACTATTCGATTAACCATTGTCAAAGGAAAAATTCTCGATTCGTTCAATGAGCAACCGGTAAATGCAACCATTGAGGTAGTTGACGTGGATAAAAATGAAATTATTCAGACTGTTGCCACTAATACCGAAACCGGGGAATATACAATTACTCTGCCGTCGGGCAGAAACTATGCTATGATGGTGAAAGCCACCGATTATTTACACCACTCAGAAAATTTCAACATTCCGGAAGCTACCGGTTATCAAGAGATTACAAAAAATGTTATGCTCAATAAATTAGCCGTTGGAGCAAAGGTTGTTTTGAACAATATTTTCTTTGATTTTGGAAAATCTACACTGCATCCAAGCTCATATCCTGAACTTGAACGAATAATTACAATGATGAACGCATATAAAACGCTAGTCATTGAAATCAGCGGTCACACCGATAATGTTGGATCGGCTGCCAGCAATAAACGCTTGTCGGAACAACGGGCTAAGGCTGTGGTGGATTATTTGGTAAGCAAAGGTATTCCCGCTTCACGTTTACAGTATAAAGGTTACGGGTTTGAACAACCCATTGCTGATAATTCTACCGAAGAAGGTCGAGCAGCCAACCGAAGAGTGGAATTTAAAATTTTGAAGAAGTAAATGAATAACGATAAACTTTTGAGTCATGAAAAGGTCAAACATAATACTAATAACCATTAGCCTCGCAATTCTTAGTCTAATGGGGTGTGTCAAAGATTATTTCGATTTTGACAAGCTTTCGACACACGTTCAGGCAAGTTCTCGTTGGACACTACCGGTTGCTTACGGTTCATTGTCTTTTCACGATATCTTAACGCAACTTGACGATACATCATCTAATTTCCATATTCTATCGAGAGATACCATAATCCTTCGATTGGAAGACCAAATTGCTTCCCAAACCGCTGCCGATTTTATTACAATGAACGATAAAATCTACACCCAAACCTTTACAAAAGCTGATTATGATAATGCGGGAGGATTCTCGGGTGGAAATGTATTAATGACGAAGATTGACCAACAATTCCCGTTTGACGCCATCAACGCGCTTATCATAAAAACAGCACTGATGCAACATACAGATTTAACAATTACGGTTAATACTAATATTTCCCATCGAGGTTTTCTAACCATCAACTTCCCTCAAATAACCTATCTAGGAACTACCTTTACCTATACCATTGAATTAATGGGAGGATCCACACACATTGTTCGAAACCTACCTTTAGAGAATTACGAAATTGATTATCGGTACCAGTTTGTTCCAACAACAAAATTCATCGAATATCGCCTTACACTTCTCGATAATGGTTCCGGGAATTTTGACAGCTCCGATCAATTAACTGTAAATGTTCAGATGGAAAATAACCAATATACTGTCCTTTATGGTTACATCGGGCAAATCAATTATATAATGGAAAACTCAAAAATTAAATTTGGGGTTCTCAACTCAATTACATCCGGAAATGCAGTTTTTGGAAATCCTCGTTTATATGTTAATATTAAGAATTCATTCGGCTTGCCTGTTAAGTTTGGATTCACCGAATTATATGCTAAATCGGTAACTTCATCCTTAGACATCAACATTACTGGAGGAAGGATGTATGACACCAATCCCCTATTTTTAGGAGCTCCTTCCATTTTACATTTGCCTAATCTGATCCCGGTTGATACTGTACTTTATCCCATTAGTTCTGGTAATTCAAATATTGGAGAAGTTTTAGGAGCAATACCTGAGTATATTAGTTACACAACAAAGTTTTTAGCGAACCCGAACGCTTCAACCGATACCAGTAACTTTATTCATCGTAACAGTATATTGGATGTTAAATTGACAATGGACATCCCCTTAGAACTAAAAACATCCGGATTGGTATTCATGGACACCCTTGATATGACCATGGATCTCGACTCTTCTATGTGGAATAGGGTGAAAAATATTAAACTAAAAATTGACGTCGGGAATGGATTCCCGCATAATATCAATATACAAGGGATTTTTATTGATGAAAATAACAATCGAATTGATTCGCTTTTCCCGGGAGAGGATAACCGACTGTTAGTAGAATCGGGAATTATCAATCCGACCACCGGAAGAATTAATCAGCAGACAGGAAAAACAACTAAAACCACGTTTGTGGAAGTTAACGGAGATCGTGTTAATAATCTACGCCGGGCAAAGAAAATAATAATTTTTGCCAAATATACAACAACTTATAACCAGAATAACACACAGAATTTAGTAATCTACTATGAAAACTACTCGATGGACGTAAAAATCACATCCGATATCGACATTTTAATTGATGAGCATCTATAATTTGTTAAACAGGAACTTTATGGAAATAAGAATAAATATAAAAGCGGTGAAAAGAGCCTTAGTGTTATTGTTAAGCATAACCTGTTTATCATCAAATACTCTTTGGGGGCAAGAAAATCTGGGCTTATATTACTTTAATGCTGTACCTGTTTCTGCAAGGTTAAATCCTGCCGCTGCGTTTGATTATAAAGGATATTTTGGTGGACTCATCATTCCATTATCCGGTCAGATTCCTCCTCCTCTAAATATCGGATTCACTAATAATAGTTTCAGTTTTTCTGATATTTTCTATAAACCCGGAGGAGTTTACGGAGACTCATTGGTGTTGGTTTTCCATGATTCGATCCAAGGACGCAATTTTGCCGATGGATTGAAATCGGTAATTCGTTTTGATTTGAATACCTACATAGATCTTTTCCATTTGGGATTCCGGACTAACAATATTTTCTGGCATTTTTCCGTGGTAGAAAAGATAGAAGCGGGAGTGGGAATGCCTCGTGATCTTATTAGACTTCCGTTATATGGAAATGCAAATTTTCCTGACCCTTATATCAATTTAAGTGGATTTGGGGCTCGGGCTATTCACTACAGAGAATATGGTTTCGGGGCTGCCATAGAAATCAATCCTGATTTTATAATCGGAGGTAAGGCGAAAATGCTTTTCGGAAAGGCAAATATCGATATGCCTAAAACTGATATGAAATGGGAAACCGATCCGGTAACATCAAATTTCAGAATTTTGGGTGATTTCGACATCAATTTGACCCAACCGATACTTGACATAAGAGACATTCGTTGGGATAGTCAAGGCGATTCTTTGGTGTTTGATAAAGATGAGAAAGATTTTCTACCGGTTGATTATATGTTGAATGGAAAAAACCTTGGGATGGCAATTGATTTGGGTGTATCATATTCTCCTCTCGATAAATTAAAGTTGCACGCCAGCATAACCGATTTAGGATTCATTTCATGGAAAAAAGATGTTACCAATATTAAAGCAAAAGGTGAATTCAATTTTGAAGGAATAAATTTAGAGGATCTTCTCGACGATTCTGTGGATTTCGGAGCTTTGATGGCTGATAGTTTATTTCGCTTATTTAATTTTAACGTATCACATCAGACCTATCGCACAACTGTTCCATTCAATCTTTATCTTGGAACTAACTATTTCTTGACTGATAATTTCAATGTTGGTGTTATGTACAGAGGTAAAAAGTGGTTTGAAGAAATGATATCATCCCTAACCTTTTCACTTAACTATAATAAAAGAGGTTCCGGTGCTGTAGTAACCTATACATTAATGCCAGATAACTACAATAATCTCGGCGTTGGCTTTACGCTTAAATTGGGAGGTTGGCAGACGTTCTTTATTACCGATAATTTACTCGATGCCATTTATCCCCAACATGCGCGAGAAATATCCATACGATTTGGGACAAACTGGGTGCTCGGACGTCAGAAAAAGCATGCATCTTTGCTACAATAGAAGATTATTTGACGATAAGCGATCCGTAGGAGATACATCCTACGGCTTTTTTATTTGAGTACACCGCAAAATTGTTTCAGCTAATTTTAGTTTGTACCTTTGTCGAAAAAATTTATTCATGAGTTTTTCAAAAGAAATTAAACGTCGAAGAACTTTTGCTATTGTCAGTCACCCTGATGCTGGGAAAACTACCTTAACCGAAAAATTACTTCTTTTTGGAGGAGCTATCCATATTGCCGGTGCAGTAAAAAGCAACAAAATCAAACGCGGGGCCACCAGCGATTTTATGGAAATTGAGCGACAGAGAGGAATCTCCGTTTCTACCTCTGTAATGTCATTCGAATATAATGATGCTAAAATTAACATTTTAGATACTCCCGGACACGAAGATTTCGCAGAGGATACTTATCGAACATTAACTGCAGTGGATAGCGTAATTGTTGTAATTGATGCAGCAAAAGGTGTTGAAACTCAAACATTGCGTTTGATGCAGGTGTGTCGGATGAGAAAAACGCCGGTTATAGTCTTTATCAATAAAATGGATCGTGATAGTAAAGATCCTTTTGATTTGCTTGATGAAATAGAAAATCGCCTTTCTATAAGCACTATCCCTTTGAGCTGGCCTATTGGGGCAGGAAAAGAGTTCAAAGGGGTTTATAATATTTTCAATCAAACGTTGAATGTTTTCACCGGTAAAGATAAACAGAGAGCAGAAGAGCCTTATAAAATCTCGGGAGATAGTCCTGAATTGTCAGATTATCTTGGTGAGCAAAAGGCTGCAACTCTAATGAGCGATTTAGATTTTTTAAATCAAATCTATCCGGCATTTCAGGTTGAGGATTATCTTGAGGGCGTAGTTTCTCCGGTATTTTTTGGTAGTGCTCTTTATAATTTTGGAGTCAAAGAATTGTTGGAAACTTTTATTCAAATAGCTCCATGGCCACGAGCAGTACAAGCTCAGGAACGAACTGTCGATCCTTTTGAGACAAAATTTACAGGTTTTGTATTTAAGATTCATGCAAATCTTGACCCCAACCACCGAAATCGAATTGCGTTTGTTAAGGTTTGTTCCGGAAAGTTTGAGCGCAATAAAAATTATCTGCACGTGCGAACCAATAAGCAGACGAAATTTTCGAATCCAACCTCATTTATGGCTGCCAAAAAAGAAATCATCGATGAAGCCTATCCAGGCGATATTGTTGGTTTGTATGATGTTGGGAATTTTAAAATTGGCGATACGCTCACTGAAGGTGAAATGCTTAATTTCAAGGGACTTCCCAGTTTTTCCCCAGAAATTTTCCGATATATTGAAAACGCCAACC
>DAOTAV010000171.1:0-5706 GCA_035382785.1 Salinivirgaceae bacterium
CCAACTGTGGCACGGTATTTCAGTTTGTCCTTATTTCCATCGACTTGTTTGAAATCAAGCACCGAACTCAATGCATTTCCAACGTTTGCAGGAAAAGCGCCGGTGTAAAAATCAATTTCACGAACAAAGTCAACGTTAATAATTCCGGTTGGTCCACCTCCTGCACCTTGTGTGGCAAAATGATTCAAATTAGGAATTTCAACCCCGTCGAGATAAAACCGATTTTCGTTAGCACCGCCTCCTCTGACAATTAAATCGTTGCGATATGCGGGTGTTGATGCAACGCCGGGGAATGACTGTATCACCCGAGATATATCTCGATTCCCTCCCGGATTTTTTTCGATTTCCCGAAGTCCAATGGGTTGCATACTCAATGGAGTTTCTTCCTTTTTACGGAATAGGGAAGCTTTAACCACAACTTCATCCAATTTGTATGCTGTGGGACGCAATTCCACATCAATAAAAGGAGTCTTGGCTTTGGTTATTAATACATCGGGCGAAATCGCTGTTTCAAAACCAATGGCACTCACGGCAATTTTAATATAACCGGGCTGAAGTCCATAAAAAACAAACTTTCCATCAAAGTCTGAAATGGTTCCAATGTTGGTTCCATAAACAACTATGTTAGCAAAAGGAACTCCTTCGTTAGTTTCCGAATTATAGACTCTTCCACGAAGCGATGCACCGGCATCGGTGTTTTGTCCATTCAGTATTCCTGTGAAAATCAGAAGTATCAATAATAAGGTTCGATTAATGTTCATGCTACGAAACTTTTTTAAGTTCTTTTAAAAGGTAACATTCAAAAAATTTTTCGGGGGAAGGATGTTTAAAGTGAAAATTCTCACTCAATAACCGTTGGGGATACACTTTTTGTCCATTCAACAACATTTCCTCAGCCATCTCACCCAAAAGCAGGCGTAAAATTCCTTTTGGGATGGTGAAAAAAACTTTTCGACGAAGTGTTGCGGCAAGTCGATGAGAAAACTCTTTGTTGGTAAGTGTTTCTGGAGCCGTCAAATTATAAACTCCACGTGACTTTGGATTTTCAAGGAGAAAAACAACGGCACGAACCCAATCCTCTATGGATATCCACGATAGTGGTTGCAATCCATCTCCGAAAATGGCTCCCATCCCGTAACGGAAAATAGGAATCAGTTTTCTTAACATTCCGCCTTTGGATGATAAAACTACACCGGTTCGAATGAAAACAATCCGAGTATTGGGTAATTGATTAATATCGACCGAAGACTCCCATTCAGCTGTAACTGTGGCTAAGAACCCTTCTCCTTTCCCGGAGTCTTCAGTAAAACTTTCGTTTTGAGAAATGCCGTAATAACCCACTGCCGAACCTTGTATCCAAACTCTGGGCGAATGTTTGGCAAACGATTTTAACAACAGTTGGGTTGTATCAATCCTACTATGCAAAATCTGAGTTTTTTGTTTTTTAGTCCATCGGCCGGCTCCTATGTTTGAACCTGCAAGATTGACCACCACATGATTAGCTGCCGGAGTCAAATTATTCAAATCATTGTATGTGATGTATTTAATATTCGATGACGTGTTTATAACAGTTTTTTTTCGGGTAATAATAGTAACACAGAATCCCAGGCTGTCAAGAGTTTGAGCTAATGAAGATCCCAAAAATCCGCTGCCTCCTGCAATGTATATTTCCATCACTTTGTACTTTTTGTTTCAACTATAAACAGATAGTTTATCCTTTTGTTTAATTTCTGTATTATGAAAATTAAACAAAAGATAAAAAATTATTCTAATCCCAGAAAATCTTACTGTGCCAACCAAAGGTCAGCAAGGGCAATGGCCGTTGCAGCTTCCAGCACAACAGGCACACGAAGAACAATACAGGTGTCGTGACGACCTTCTAACGTCAAGGATTCAATGTTTCCTGACTGTTTATTATAGGTGGTTTGGGGAATCCCTATGCTTGATGTTGGTTTGACAGCAACTCTGAATATCAGTGAGTTTCCGGTTGATAAGCCACCCAGAACTCCTCCGGAATGGTTTGTCAGTGTATGTCCATCAGCGTCGAGATAAACATCGTTGAACTCCGAACCATACATCAATGCCGATGCAAAGCCCGAACCAAATTCGATTCCTTTTATTGCGGGGATTGAAAAGATAATATGGCTTATCACCGATTCAACCGAATCGAAGAAAGGTTCTCCTAATCCAACCGGTAATCCGTCAACACGGCATTCCACAATACCACCCACCGAATCGTTACGCTGTTTAGCTATGGTTATTTCGTTTTCCCAGTTGGCGGAACCGTGAATTTGTAAGATTTTGGATTCGATTGTTACACCATGCAAAACTTTTTTTGCAATGACGCCTGCAGCCACTATCGATAGCGTTAACCGTCCGGAAAAATGCCCTCCACCACGTGGATCGTTAAAACCCCCAAATTTTTTTTCGGCAGGAAAATCGGCATGCCCGGGACGCCAAAATTCTCGAATGAAATCGTAATCACGCGACTTAACATTATGGTTATCAAATAATATGGATATTGGCGCCCCGGTGGTGAATCCATTATAAACTCCGGAAACAATGCGTGGAATATCATCTTCGATTCTGCCGGTAGTTCCTTCTTTACCGGGCTTACGTCGTGAAAGGTCGGTTGTGAAATCCTCAGCCGAAAGCTTTATCCCGGCTTTGACTCCATCAACAATGATTCCTATAGTTTCACCATGCGATTCTCCAAAAAGGGCAATACGAAAATATCTTCCTATACTATTCATAACATTTGATTTAACATTTTTTTTCCTGTTCGAGAAGTACTTCTGCTTTTTCGGCATTATTCCTGTGTACTACCAAAATATCAATATTATTGAACGAATCCAACATCTGTGGATAATCGATAATTACAGAATTAACAGACGTATTAGGCATTTTTTCAAACATAACCTTCTCAAGAATAGACCTATCGGGTTTAAATCCGAAATAGGATTCAAAAGCCGCACAAGCTTGATGAACTAACCACCGCTCCCCTCCTATCAAACGAATCGGTTGCGATTTTAAATCAACAGCGTTCAAACGATAGTTAGCATTTAACACAACTGTTCCTGGATTAAGCATGACGCCTTGAAATGGATTAAATTCAGGTAAGGTTGCCAACACAAGAATATCAAAGCATGAATACTTGTTCCGATTTGATTCAAACGGCAAATAGCAGAGTCCAAACTCTTTGGCTAATCGCTGTGCTTTTTCGTTAGTTCGGTTTGTAATCCAAACATCAGCTCCTTTCATTTTCAAACCGTAAACGGCACTACGAGCTGCTGGCCCGGCACCAAACACCAAAACACGTTTCCCTTCAATTTCGTCAACCACTTCTTCAAGGGCACCAACAACACCCTGAATATCCGTATTTATTCCTAACAAACCTTCAGGAGTTTTTATTACTGTGTTAACCGCTTGCACTACTTGAGCTTCTTTAGTTATATTAGTCAATTGCCGATAAAAATATTCCTTATAAGGAGTGGTGATATTTACAAATGACAGATTAAGCCACTCGAACAATTCACATAATGAAAATTCATCAACCGGCAACAAGCGTAAATACCAGGCATCTATTTGGTAATGACCAAAAAGAAAATTAAATATATCCGGACTTTTACTGTGCAGAATCGGATTTCCAATAACAGCAAAACGTTGTTGATAAGTCATTAATAATTAATTTGTTTTTACAAAGGTATCGAAATTAATAAAAAAGGGGAAGATTGCTCCTCCCCTTTTCAAACATTCGCTTTGTTTATTGCTTGATAATTTTGATAATGGTTTGCGAACCATCGCCAAGCGTAAACCCGATGAAGTAAACTCCTGATGATAGGGTTTCAGTAGAAATTCTTAACTGTGAACCGCCATTGTTGGAAATGGTTTGCACGTTCCTACCCGTAGCATCAAAAATTTTGATTTGGGCAACGTTTGAAATCCTATCGAATACTAATTCATGCTTAAACGGATTGGGATACACCAAGCATGTATTTTCAACAATAGTTCCTCCTATGCCTGTTAGATTAATGGTGATTTGAATATCCGATGAAACAACAACCTCACCCGTAATTGTATTGTAGCCCGTTTTAGAAACTGTATAGCTGTAGGTTCCTCCTGTTAGGTTAATGGAAGCTAATCCATTAGCATCGGTATTGATTTGCTGATTGTCAATGGTTATCACGGCACCTTCCACGGGTATTCCGTCGTATGATACAAAGAAGGTAACAATATAAACTGAAATTACCGTAACCTGATATTGATTTACCACCAAACCGTTTTGTGACGTAACGCTAAAGGTAACAGGATTGGTAAAGTCTATCGGAGACCCCATAGGCGGATTCACTGTTGCACCATCACTCAGGGTCATAATCGGAGTTAACGACGAAATATTTGCACTGCCATTAACCCACACGGTAATCGTAGCATTATTGTTTACCACCGGTGAAATAATCGTATTCAATACAACATCTGACACAAAAGTAAAATCAGTACTTACAGCTTGCGAACCTGCGATTGCTTGACAGGAAACGATGGCTTTCCATCCATTAGCAACAACTGAAGCATCGGAAGTAAATTTAATGGTCAGAGCTCCTTGTGCGTTCGTTGCAACCTTAGTTCCCGGAGAATTGGTACCCGTAAACGGACTTCCTTGCATTTGTGGTGCAGATACCGTTGTTCCGTCGTAGATATAAAGTTTATCGTAATTGTTCTCAGTGTCAAACGATAGAAAATCGAGTTTTATTTTCGAGTAATTATTTGACGGATAGACAGTTAACACAAAATTCTCATTATTACCATATTGTCCGTTTTCACCGCCTGAATCGTGGAAAATAGCATCACAAGTTGTAAATTGGCCGTTCTGCATCAGGATTGTGGTACTAATAGCTTGAGTTGAAAAACTCCAAGTTTCACAATCGGTAGCTTGGCCGGCATTATTCTTTGGAACAACCTTCCAAACATAATTAGAGAAAGGTGCAACCGTATTGGTCCATGCATTAGTTGTTACGTTTGCGGTGGGTGTTTCCGGTAAAGAATTTGGACCAAAATAGATATCGTATGAAGTTGCCCCGGGGACAAAGCTCCAAGTGAAATTGACAGGAGAAGTTGTTACTACCGATCCGTTTGCGGGGAAAGGATTAGTTGCCGATGCCGGAGGAACACTCAAATCAACACAATAGAAACTAGCCGACCATCCGGGTTTGGTAACCATACCATCGGAAGTAAATTTAAAGGTAATAGCTCCTTCTGCATTGGTAGCCATGAAGGTTCCTGGTGAATTGGTTCCTGTAAATGGACTTCCCTGAATTTGTGGAGATGAAGCATTGGGTCCATCGTAAACATAGAGTTTTTCGTAACTGTTTTCAACATCAAACGATGTGAAATTGAACATCAATTTAGCTCCTGTAGTGGCCGGATAGAATGTCTTAGTAATGTTTTCATTATTAGAGTATGCTCCATTGGAGCCGCCGGAATCGTAAAAACGTCCAATACATGCCGTAACAGCATCACTGTTCATGATATATTCAGGAATATAACCAATGATAATCTGACTGTTTTTAGATGCCTGATAAGCACCCGATTCAGCTGAAAGAACAACCGGAGCGACAGTTTCTAACGGTGTATTGGCAAGAGCAGAAACTTCAAACAACGCTTGACTTTGCCCATCAACCGCCAAACTTGCAATTTGGAATGTGGAATTGG
>DAOTAV010000172.1:0-5635 GCA_035382785.1 Salinivirgaceae bacterium
CCATGTGGTCTTGACCGGTCATTGGGGGTTGCCATGGCTGATTGATAGTTGACATCAAAACACTGACGGCACCTGTAGGTTGTCCGTTATTTGTTGCTCTCATCCAAGCTTCGGCAAAACAGAAATTCGACACAAAATCACCGTTTACACATGCCACCGACCAAATAAACGGAAGTTTATTCACATTGGTCAATGCATTAACATGATTTATGTTATAGTTAACCACTCCCCATCCATCAACCGATCCATGATTACAGTAGTTGATAATTCCGGTTCCTTGGTTAATACGTTGGGAAATTGAAGCCGGCGAGGTGTTGGGTAAACCCGACACTCCTTCATATTCGCGATGTACGTTTGTATAGGTGTAATTAAGGAGAGTGTCGCGTATCAGATCGATATGTTGATAATCGGCTTCACCAAAGTGACCACTTCCGGCTCCTTCGTTTTTGGAAACCCCAAGCCCGGTGTTCAACCATGTTGCTGTTGCATCAATATCACGTTCATAATAGAGGGTGCGCTCAACCATGGTGTTTACATGATTAACATTCTCTGCCGAAAAACGTCCCACAAATACTTCGCTGTAACTGTCGTTACCCACAAGATATCCATAGGCATTATCCGAAGCTCCGTTGGATGTACTGTTGGCCGGAATTTGCGGAGCATCACCCACTAATAGAACATACGTCAGATTTCTACCGGGTGTATTGTATTGGGTTTGAATATAATTTTTAATTGCTGTGCTTGTGGAGCCTACTTGTGATTTGGGAACCATCGTTGTTTTTCTTCCCATCGAATTTTTCCAGTTCACATAAGGCCGCATAGCCGTTATAAAATCATCGTAACAAATTACCAACAATTCGCCCTCTTCTTCCAGTGGAGTATATTTTTCACGTTTATAATTAACGAACAAATCGCGATAAATCTTTGAAAATTCGGGGTCAATTTTTGATTTTCTTCCTGTGTTCAACTCATTCACACCGGGATTGTTATTGAATTTCACACGTACAGTAATGGTTTCATAAATACGCAACGTACGGGTTACCGGATTATACTGCAACGGATAAACTTCAACGGTTTGCCCTCTAAAATCCCTAATAATGAAAGGTTCACGAATTTGAGCTTGCATGGATGGAAAAAAGGCATTTTTACCATAAACTTCGCCTTTTACATAAGGCACATCATCGGGATTGATATTACGCGTTAAACTACCTTTCGATGGTGCAATGTCGATATCGGTAATTTCACGATAATTGCCGGGAATAACCTCAATGTTGCTACTGCCATAGTCAGGAATAACTACCGAACCCGTTAGTATTGGTAAGTCAGGCACTCCTGCTACCAAAAACGATCCGGCATGGTCAACCCGAAAAATTTGGGCCTTCCCATCGTCGGTTTTAACATCAATTGCCTGCAATTGATTCAGTTCAAACACCAACGTAAGGTCGGTGCTTTTCTCATCGGTGATCTTCACCGTAAAGGGACTATTGCTTGGGCGAATGGAGATTTTTTGAACACCACTGGCCAAAGCCGGGAAACTAAAACAGATAGCCAACAAAGCTATTAAACTGTTTTTTAAACTACGTAAAAAATTAAAATTCATAGTTGATTGGGTGTTAGTAAAACATAGATTTTAGCGAAAAAAGAAAGTAGAGATTTTTTTTGATGCGGCTGCAAGTTATAAATATTTTTAAAAGCATTTTTTCATAACGATATTTTTTTTTCAACAAAAATCATACTTCAATAACAAATCGATAAAAAAAATTATCAAATCCTTCGATTTCATACAAAAAAATTAGGTAAGAATGAGCAGATAAGCTAACTTTGTCGTTATATCGCTTCCCTAAAACAATTACTTATTGGTATGAATAAAAAATTAAAAATCAGAGATTTAACACTGCGCGATGGTCAACAATCGCTATTTGCCACACGAATGAATCAGGCTCAAATTGATCGGGTTCTTCCCCTTTTCAAAGAAGCAAACTTTTTCGCTATGGAAGTATGGGGTGGAGCAGTTCCCGATTCCATTATGCGTTACCTGAACGAAAATCCTTGGGATCGTCTGAAAAAAATCAAAGAAATCCTTGGAAATTGCACAAAACTCACCGCTTTATCCCGAGGGCGCAATCTTTTCGGCTACAATCCTTATCCCGAAGAAGTGATTGAAGGATTTATCCGAAACTCCATTAACAATGGAATCGATATTCTGAGAGTTTTCGATTGCCTTAACGATGTAGATAATCTCAAATCGAGCATCGAATACATTCATCAAAACAAAGGATTAGCTGATTGTGCCATCAGCTACACAGTTGATCCAAAGTTCAGCCTTCGACAAAAATATCATTTCCTAATTCATGGAAAAGCAATACCCGATAAAATCTTCACCTTGAACTATTACATTCAGTTGCCCAAGGAATTAGAAAAACTTGGCGCCGACATGATCACCATAAAAGACATGGCCGGACTAATCACCCCAAGAAGAACCGGTGAACTTATCGATGCTCTGAAAAAAAACGTAAAGGTACCCATCGATTTTCACACCCATTGTACTCCGGGATATGGTTTGGCTTCCACGCTCATGGCAATTATCCATGGAGTTGATGTGATTGATACCACTATCATGTCGTTTGCAGGCGGACCGGCTGCTCCGGCTATTGAAATCGTCTATCTTTTCTGTCAAAAATTAGGAATCGAAATTGATGTTAACATTGATACCGTTGTTAAAATCGATAAAGAACTTCGACAAATTCGCAAGGAGCTTTCTGCATACGATACCACCCAACGCTTCCCAAGAAAATTCGACGTAACTAAAGATCATCTACCGGCAGAAATCGAGGTTCTGTTTGAGGAAGCCATTGATTATGCCCAGAAAAACAAAGAGGTAGAATTATTAACGGTCATTCATGAAATTGAAGCATGGTTTAATTTCGATCCGGCCGACGAAGCTGTTCGCCGAGCAGAAATTCCAGGCGGTATGTACACTAATATGCTCGCTCAATTAAGACAACTGAAACTCGAGCATCTCCTACCCAAAGTTCTGGAAATGGTTCCCGAGGTGCGCATCGATGCCGGTAGCCCACCATTGGTAACCCCAACCAGTCAAATTATCGGGGCACAGGCCGTCAATTGTGTAATTGCATTAAACGAAGGTAAAGAAAAATACAGCAACGTCTCAACTCAATTCCACAACCTGATTAAAGGTTGGTACGGTAAAACCCCCGTTCCCATCGATCCTGAGTTTCGGTTAAAAATATGTGGTCATCGCGATCCCCAACCTTTTGACTTGTCATCCTATAAAAAACCGGAAAATAGTTTGATTGCCTGTGAAGACTTCTGCCGCCAATTAGCCGAAAATGAGGAAGAAATGTTGTTGCTTGAGCTTTTCCCCTCAGTGGCTACAACCTACCTTCACCATAAGAAGGAGAGCGAAATGAGAGAAATAATACAGGAAATTGAAGCCAAACGGAGAAAAGAACTTGAAGAAAAGCGTAGGCAATACGAAAACTTAACCCTTGAGCAAAAACGTCAACGACTGGAAAAAGGTCTGTCGGCATTTTACGATTGGGGTTCTATTGATGATCATCCCGATATCAGAGCTTTTGAAGAAGAATTGTACAAAAGAAATCGTCCCGATTTTCAGGAATAAACTCCTAAACCATTCCCCTTCATTGCTGATAACGAAACACTAAGGCCATACAAGCCAACGTTTTCAAATGAAGGGGAATTCCTTTTTCCCAAGCCTCCTGAGGCGATGTTGTTATGGTTAATTCCGGTTCGAAAAAATCGCTAAAAACTAAGGAGCAATTGCCGGAAATATCCATCATTTCAAATGCCAGCGGTGGGATCTTCAGTAAAATATCTTTTTCGGTATTCCGATCAAAACTTGCAATTATGAGAATCATTGTGTATTGATTATAGCGAAGATAGGCAAAAACATTTGATAATGCAGGATCCGAATTCACATACATCAAATCAAAGAACCGTTGCTCAAAAACAGATTTGTATTGATTTCTCAATTCGAGGCATTTCAGATAGAAACTTCTCACCTTTCGTTCCTCATCCGACAAATACTCATTGCCCAACTGATGACTCGATAACCAGCGTCGGATGGAAGGAACAGTCCAATAGTCAAAAATAGTGGTTCGGCCATCGTAACCGCTGAAACCTTCACTCTCGGAAGCGTTTTCACCCAACTCCTGACCGAAATAAACCATCAAAGGGCCCTGATGCATGGTTGCAGTAACCAGAAAAGCCGGGAAAGCATATTCGGGGTTTCCACAAAAAAAGGTTGAAGCCAATCGCTGTTCGTCGTGATTTTCCAAAAAACGAAGCATACGGTTCCCAATTCCCTCCTGCTCCTGCCAAACCGAAGTTAAACGCCATGCCAAGGTATTTCCCTTGAGAATATCGCGCATAATGTTATAAAACTGTTCTTTATCGTAGAGATAATCAAAGCCCGCATTTAAAAACTCCCGGCTGCGGTGAGGGTTATAGACCTCAGCAATAAAAATTAATTGCCGATACTTTTGTTTTACCTCATTTATAGCCCATTCCCAAAACTCAATAGGAACCATTTCCGCCATATCAACCCGAAATCCATCAACCTTTTTTTTTGCCCAAAACTTCAGTATCTCAACCATACGATCCCAAGTATTCGGTCGTGGATCAAAGCAGCACATATTGTTTCGAAAATCTACTCCATAGTTGAGTTTTATGGTTTCATACCAATCATTTACTGTTGGATAGGCATGAAAAACATTGTTTCCGGTAGCTTTGGCAGGATATTCATTATATTGGGGAGAATTTTCAAAGTAGGGATAATCAATATCGGAAGGAAGTAAAAGCGGCTGATCGATATAATAAAAATTATTGTTGATTGAAAAAAATAGGCTTTTATCATCGGCTTCCCCTAAATCCGGAATTTGCGAAGGTTTACTCACCGAACGATATTGACGGCAGACATGATTTGGCTCAAAATCGATTATCACTCGCAGACCAACTCGGTGGCAACGATCAACCAAAGCCTCAAACTCCCGCATACGCTCAGCAACATTTTCTGCCAAATCGGGGTCAACATCAAAATAATCCTTGATGGCATAGGGCGACCCGGCTCTGCCCTTAACTATTCGTGGATTATCGTTTTCTAAGCCGTATTGACTGTAATCCGTACATGTTGCATGACGGATAACCCCGGTAAACCAAATATGAGTAAAACCCATTGATTTTAATGATTGTAACACCGAAGAGGTAAAATTATTAAACTTTCCGCAACCATTTTCATCGATAGTGCCGAAAGGTTTGTTCAATCCATGGGTAGAATGAAACAGACGTGTAAAAACCTGGTAGATAATCATATAGTTTTTTATCAAAAATAAACCAAAACATGTAGATTAGGAGTGATAAATGTAATAATTTTCATCTTGAGTAAAATGGGTTTCGATCAGCTACCGACAACAACATTCTCATTGCCCGTTATTCGGGGAAAAGAAACCAACGTTCGACCACTCAAATTTATATCTTCTTTCCATAGTGTTTCCATGACGTTTCCATAGTATTTCCATAGTGTTTCCATAAAGTGGCATTTTATGGAAACATTATGGAAAGGAATATGAATCTTGGTTGAACGATGATTGAAAAA
>DAOTAV010000173.1:0-5519 GCA_035382785.1 Salinivirgaceae bacterium
TTTTTCTCTAATTTAAGAACTAACTCACTTTACACACTTTTTGGGACAGTATCTTGCTTAGAGGCCTTTGCAATTCTTTTACCTAGTGTATAGAGTGTTGCCTCTTTAAATTCAACGAAATGCCCATCAATTAGAGCATCAGGGTTTGCATTAGGATATTTTTTAAGATAATTTATACCCAGATACCGACTGCGTAGCTTAATTTCATCAGCATGTATTTGGGGTAGCAATTTATGTTGGAAAATCCGTTTTCTGATAGTATTTCTGCAATTTTTATATTTTCCTTAAATTCCTGTTGATAGAATGCTAAATAGTGTACCTGTATGTTATTATTATAATTGATATACACCACCTCGTCGGGGTTATGGAGTATGGCAAGCTTAGGGATGTGTGGGGGAGTATTTTTGAAGTAGGGATGGTTTTTCGATACCAGTTGGCGGGTAAAGTAGGGATTACCTTCGAGGCCTGGCGAAGAGGGCAGGTTTTAACCTCTGTTTTATTGGTAACCGGGGCGTCGGTGGTACGCCAGCTGCACTTGCAGCCCCACCGGCATCCGGGAAAGTTGGTTTGCCAGAAGAGGGCTTCTTGATTCCACATTAAATTCACGAAATCCGAATTTGATAAAACACGAAAACCAAACGTTACAATTTTTTATAACATTTGGTTTTCGTAAAAAAGTTGATAGAGAAGTTACTTTCTTTCTATTTTAAATTTCGCACAATCCTTATCGGCGAGTAGAAAATATAAATAGGAGCTTGGTATAGGGGATTAACTTAAAGGAAAGTTTAGTTTATGGTTCGATGGTTACAAGGTTGCTAGATAAAGCTCATTGGCTTTTTCCCAGTGTACAATATTCCAGAAAGCATCAATATACTCGGCTCTTCGGTTTTGATATTTCAAATAATAGGCATGTTCCCAAACATCGAGGCCAAGAATTGGAGAGCCCTTTAGCTCGCTGATATCCATTAACGGATTGTCTTGATTCGGTGTACTACCAATGACTAACTTGCCATTTTGGCTTATCAGCCATGCCCATCCCGAACCAAAACGGGTTAAGGCAGCATTGTTGAATTTTTCACGAAACGCATCAAACGACCCAAAATCACGTGTAATGGCTTCGGCAAGTTTACCAACAGGGTTCTTTTTGCTGTTAGGAGATAACAGTTCCCAAAATAGGGTATGGTTATAATGTCCTCCTCCGTTGTTTCGTACAGCTACCGGATATTTGCTGATATTTCCCAGTAGGCTTTCCATGTTGTCCGGTACGTTTTGTAGTTCTGCCAATGCATTGTTTAAATTGTTAACGTATGCTCCATGGTGTTTGGTATAGTGAATTTCCATGGTTTTTGAGTCGATGTATGGTTCTAACGCATCGTAACTGTAAGGTAGTTTTGGAAGTTCAAATTTCATATTTTTAATTTTTAGGGTTATCTGTTCACACAAACAAATATTAATTTAAAATGTTCAGATAAATAGATATGAATATCTTAAATATGGATAATTTTTTGTTGATTGATTTCACATGTCGTGAGGGCAAAATTGTTTGTTGAAACAGCTATATGGAAAGAAAAAAAGTGACAATTACCGGAACCAGAATTGTAAGCGTAGTGCCATGAAAAACTGAAATAATGGTAAATTCATGTCCGCAATATTGTGATATAATGGGCAGAGTAGTGTCCATGCTAGTTGCACCTCCGGATACAATTGGGGCTAATTTATTGAAATATCTTACCATCAAAGGGGTGAACACTAAAGTTATTATTTCGCGCAAAATGTTTGATAATAAAGCTACAGTTCCCAGTATTTCGGTTCGCATTTCCGAGATATAGATACTTGACAGACTGTAGTAGCCATATCCGGCTCCGATAGCCCAAATATCTTTAATCGATATACCGTTAATAAACAACGAGATAGCTGAAACTCCTAGGAAAGTGCCCACAATGGTAATCAACGGAATTGCGAGAATGGAGAAATGAAGAATTTTAAAAATCTGAAGCGAATTTTTATCTGCTCCAAGGCTTAAACCTACCAGAAACATGAGAAAAAATAGAACATATTTTCCAACATCTGATTGTTCAATAGTTTCGGGATTTGAGTACAGTAATCCCATAAAAATTCCGAAGACAAAGGCTGATAGAATATATAAAGTCCCTTTCATAAATCATTGATTCAAAGGATAAACTCGATTGAGTAATGATGAGCGAGCATTGGTAAAGCCAATCTTTTATGAATTATGATTGTTTTTTCTTAAATAAAAAGGGGAAAAGTATCCAAGCTAAGACAACCGAGCCGGCAACTGCCCCCGTTGCAATGATGGCAGATTGAAAACCAATATTGGGAAGTTGTTTGATTAATTGCGAGTTACTACCGATGGCAAAGCCCATTATTGCAAGCAAGAGATAAATCGTCCACATGGTAAGGCGATCGATAATTACACGCACCTTGGGAAAAGATCGCAGGAAAAGCCCTAAAGTAAATCCAAATGCCATTAGAACTAAAACTTCAATCATAGTTTATTTCTTATCGGTTAATAGATCGGGACGAAGGCGACGGGTGCGCTCAAGTGCCTGTTCATGACGCCATTTTTCGATGTTAGCAGCATGTCCTGAAAGCAGTACTTCAGGAACTTTCCACCCGTTGAATTCCGCAGGGCGGGTGTAAACCGGCGGGGCAAGTAGATTGTCTTGATAGGAATCGGAAAGGGCAGAGGTTTCATCGTTCAAAACCCCGGGAATAAGCCTTATCACAGCATCGCAGATAACTGCAGCGGCCAGTTCACCGCCGGTTAGAACATAATCGCCGATCGAAATTTCATGCGTTACCAAATGTTCACGAATTCGGTGGTCAACTCCCTTGTAGTGCCCGCATAGTATTATTAGATTTTCCTTCAGCGACAGTTGATTTGCCATGGCTTGGGAGAAACGCTCACCGTCGGGTGAAGTGTAAATAACCATATCGTATTGACGTTCCGATTTGAGCTCGGTTATGGCTCGGTAAACCGGTTCAATCATCATAACCATTCCCGCTCCACCTCCAAAGGCATAATCATCGGCACGTTTATGCTTATTGGTTGACCATTTACGTAAATCATGAATATGAATTTCTACCAATTTTGACTCTTGTGCTCGCTTCAATATCGAGTTATTGAGCGGACTATCTAATAAAACCGGCAATACTGTCAATATATCAATGCGCATCGTCATGATTTTCTTTTGAGTGCAAAGGTACTTTTTATTTAACAAATTTGGTATTTAGGGATGTTCTCCATGGTTTGCTAATCTTATTTTTTTTGAAGGGCACTTAAAGAAAAATGTGTTATTAAATTATGATCAGAATCATAATTTTTTGCTGATTTATTCACAAAAGATGTTTGAATTCGAAAGCAGAGTTTCTATCTTTGTTTAAGAAACTAGAAAAAAAATTACTCAATAGATGGAACAATTTAAAAAAATCTTAGTAGTGGATGACTCCCCCACTAGTCTTTATCTACTAGAAAACATGTTTCAGGGCAATTACCTTGTTATTACCGCTGCCTCTGGAGAAGCTGCTATCAAGTATTTGGAAACCAATACTCCGGATCTAATATTACTCGACATTATGATGCCCCATATTTCAGGGATTGATGTACTCGAGCGAATCCGTAAAACCGAGCGTTTGAAAGATCTACCGGTGATAATTATTTCGGCTATTACTGATGAGATTTATATTGAAAAAGCACGAAACTTAGGCGTTAATCATTATGTAACAAAACCAATTAACGTTGAGGAACTAATACAATTAGTTTCAAACCTACTGAAAACACCAAACAATAATTCTTAGTATTTTCCATGGAAATATCCTCAGAAAAATGTTGAAAACTTGTTAATTTCTTGTTGATAGTTTGTTAAAGAATCGATCCTCCAACGCTTATCTTTGTGGTTTCAGAAGGAAAAAATGATCTTTTCATGAAAACTATTAAATGCGTGCAACCAAGAAAACACAAAAAGACTGTATCCATGTCCGACAGTGAAAAAGCTGCCTTTGAGCGATACTGTCAAAAATATAAAATCACTAACCAATCGGAACTGATTCGTAGAGTGCTACTTAATCATATATACGAACAGACTATTGCTGATTATCCAACTCTTTGGAGTAAGCAAGAACTGGCAAAATGGGGATGTCTTTAATTTTATGAGAACCTTTATTGCGATTGATATTTTGCCACAGGCTTCAATCTTGAATTTTTTTCAAAATCTACAGCAAGAGTTGTCGGATTCAAAAATAAATTGGGTAAATCCCAAAATTTTTCATCTCACCTTAGCATTCCTGGGAGAAATTGAAGAACCTAATTCATCGTTAATTAAAGAGAATTTAAAAAAAATAGCCGGCCAACAATCAGCATTTGAAATAGAGGTGAATGGGTTTGGATATTTTGGTTCGATCCAACAACCAAAGGTATTGTGGGTTGGCATTATCCCGAACGACAAACTCTCAGGGTTACAATCGAAAATATCGGTAGAATTGAAACAATTGGGAATTCAGATTGAAGAGCGTCAATTTCATCCTCATATTACCTTGGGGAGAGCAAAATCTAACGTAGATGTTCAAAAGTTGAAAACACTTGTCAGCGAATATTCATGCTTCAAATTTCAAAACTCTTATGTAAAGGAAATAATTTTTTATGAAAGTATGCTTCGTCCTCAAGGCCCTATCTATAAACCAATAGAAACTTTTTCACTTTTGGATTAATCCTGATTTTGATAATTTTCCGCAATAACTTCCACTACCCTTTGGATGCTTGAATCATGTTGAGCATTAACACGAATGGCTTCATCGTAACGACGAAACCAGTTTTCTTGTTTTCGGGCAAATTGGCGTGTATTCTTCTGAATTTTCTCAATAGCCTGATCTAAGGTTATTTTCTTATCGAAAAAATCAAAGAGTTCTTGATATCCAACTGTTTGTAAGGCATGTTTTTCTTTATGGGAATATAACCCTTGAGCTTCAGCAACCAGTCCTTGTTCAATCATGCGAATAACACGTTGGTTGATTCGTTGATACAACCTTTCTCTATCCATTTCCAGAACTAAAATTACCGATTGAAACCATCTTTCTTTGTGCGAACCAAGAAAACTCGATAACGGTTTACCACATGAATAGTAAACCTCAAGTCCACGAAGAATTCGACGGGGATTTTGAATGTCGATGCGACTAAAATACAGAGGATCAAAACATTTTAGTTCTTCTTGCAGCTTTGATAATTCTCCCTGCTCAATTCTGTTCTGTAATTGGGTTCGAATCTGCGGATCAGGTGATGGGATATCGTCAATTCCTCGCACAACAGCATCAATGTACAATCCGCTTCCGCCTACCATAAAAACAATTGGATAGCTTTTGAAAAGCTCCTTTAGTTTATCTCGAACAAGCTCTCCAAAGTCGTTAGCGTTTATCGGTTGAAATATGGAATGCGATTGAACAAAAAAATGGGGCGCCATGGCTCGATATTCGGGTTCAGGAACTGCTGTCCCGATACACATTTC
>DAOTAV010000174.1:0-5454 GCA_035382785.1 Salinivirgaceae bacterium
AAGAAGTAGTAAATTAATTAAGTATAAAAACGAGGGAGCAAAAAGCACCCTTTTATTTTTTTATGGTTGAAAAAAACACAATATTTGTTTTTGCATCAAATAAACTTTTTCTACTTTTAATCGATCAAAATAGAAGAATCTAAATGTTGACAAAATTCAAATTTACTGACTATTACGGAATGGTGGGAATAATAAATTTTTCCTACCTTATTTTTCTGTCGATACTCAGTTCATATCTTCGAAATATTTGGACGTTGATTTTTATTCTCTTATTTTTCGATTTGCTTTACATAATGCTTCACAGGATATTGGAAAAAAGAATTGAAAGCAATCGGTTTATTCCATTCTATATGGCGTTATCATTTGTTAAATTAGTGTCAGTTTTAACGGGATTTGTTTTTCTAATAAAATTTTTTCCCGAAAATCTGATAGAAAATATTGTTGCTGTATTTTTTTTGTATATTTCCTTCACAATTGTTGACGTGATCTCTATAAAACGACAAATTAAATCGGCTGGAAAAAAATAAATTTATGATTACTCGAGTGGTAAAATATCCATTGATTTTAATCATTTTATTGATAATCGTTCCGGTTTTTGGCAATCCGACTTTTGAAGAAGCACATGAGAACAAGGAACGACTTAATCCCGGCAAAATGATTATAGATCATATCGTTGATTCGCATGAACTGCATATCGCTACTATAGGAGAAACCCACATTTCAATTCCTTTACCGATTATTTTATACAGTAAATACACCGGATTTCATGCATTTCTCTCATCAAAATTTCACCACGGGCATTCGCGCTATAAAAATTTTGAACTGGTAAAAAGCGGAAAGAACAAAGGCAAGATAGTAGAGTATGATCAAAATGGGCAATTACTTGAAAGTAATCCCATTGATTTAAGCATAAAAAAGAATGTTGTAGGTTTTATGTTGGGGATTATCATAACGTTTTTACTGATTCACAAAGCGTTGAAAATTGCTCAGGATCGTGAAGGACTGCCACCCAGAGGGATTTTATCGGCAGTTGAGCCGTTAATATTATTTGTTCGCGACGATGTGGCAAAAGCATCAATCAGTCATCACCCCGATAAATATGTGCCCTTTTTATTATCGGTTTTCTTTATGATTCTTATTACAAACCTAAGCGGACTGATTCCCATAGTACCATTTGGTGCCAATGTAACCGGAAATTTATCGGTAACCTTAGGTCTAGCCTTATTTTCATTCTTAATGATCAACACCCATGCGAATAGGCTCTATTGGAAACATATTTATAACACACCCGGGGTTCCCTGGTGGATGAAGTTCCCTATTCCAATCATGCCCTTTGTAGAATTTTTGGGAATAATACTCAAACCACTGGTGTTGGCCATACGACTTTTTGCGAACATTCTTGCCGGACATATTGTTGTATTAGCGTTCCTATCGTTGATTTTTATATTTGGACAAATGTCGATTGTTGCAGCTAGCGGAGTTGCACCTCTTTCGATGCTATTTGTTCTTTTTATATGGACATTAGAATTATTGGTTGCATTTATACAAGCATACGTTTTCACATTACTAACAGCAATCTTTATTGGACTTGCAGTAGCAGAACACCATTAACCTTTAAATAATTGACTTATGAACATGATGGTAATTTTAGAAGCAGCGGCACAAGCTTCACTAGGGCAACTAAGTGCTGGGATTGGAGCAGGTATAGTTACCTTGGGTGCAAGCTTTGGGATTGGGAAAATTGGCTCGACAGCTATGGAAGCCATAGCTCGCCAACCGGAGGCAGCCGGCGACATTCGTTCCGGAATGATCGTATCGGCGGCTTTGATAGAAGGGGTTTCATTTTTTGCCCTAGCGGTTTGTTTCCTAATTTTATTTGTTTAACAAGACGATTTCATGCAGCGGTTGGCTGCATGAAATCTTAACTTTCGCAACTATGGAAATTTTTCAACCCGATTTTGGATTATTTTTCTGGACAATTTTTACTTTCGGAATCTTTCTGCTTCTAATGAAAAAGTTAGCTTGGGGACCTCTTTTGGAAATATTGAACAAAAGAGATAAAACCATTGCAGAATCCCTATCCATGGCTGAGAAAGCCCGTCAGGAATACGCTAAACTAGAGCAGGAGCAACAACGGATGCTTAAGGAAGCTCAAGAAGAACGCAATAAAATCCTTAAAACAGCACGGGATGAACGAAATAAATTGCTTGCGGATGCAAGAGAGGAAGCTCTTAAAACCACTGCAAAACTTATCGATGAAGCTAAGCGTGAAATTGCTAAAGAGAAAGAGGATGCAATAAATGAACTTAAAAATGAAATTGCGAAATTCTCGCTTGAAATTGCAGAATTAATCTTACGTCAGAAACTAGAAAATGACAAGGTTCAAAAAGAAATCATCGATCAATATCTAAAAGAGATAAAGCTCAACTAAAAAAGAGAGACTTTTTTCCCTATCGTTAACCCATTTCCGACTATGAATCAAAGTTCCATACCGATTCGTTACGCAAAAGCACTTTATGATTTAGCCTTGAAGGAAGGGAAAACTCAAGAAGTATTCCATGATCTTGAGTCCATTCAAAACATGATAAAAAGCGATTCTAATTTCAATCGATTTTTTTTATCACCTATCATTTCAAAAACTGAAAAAAAATCGATCCTGCAAAATGTATTAGTTGAACGAACTCAAATTCTAACACAGAGATTTATTCAATATTTAATTGAGAAACGAAGAGAAGAGTTTTTTAGTCGAATTGTATTGGCCTACAAAAAAAGTTTCTACGAAGAAAAAGGGTTTGTTGAGGTTACTGTTGTGAGCGCCATCGAATTATCCGAAAGTCAAAAAGAACAGATTGCATCGATAATACGTGATCAAGTAAGAAAGGAACCCAAAATAGAGTTTAATTTAGATCCAACGCTTATTGGAGGATTTAAATTGATTGTTGGCGATTCCATTCTTGATCAATCCATTAAATATAAGCTTGAGATTCTTCAGAAGGCATTTACAAAATAAAAAAATACTTAAAAATATGGCTCAGATAAGACCGACCGAAATTTCCGAAATTATAAAAGAACAAATCACCGGCATTGACTTCACTGGTCGATACGAGGAAGCAGGAATTGTCTTAACAGTGGGTGATGGTATTGCCATTGTTCATGGCTTACCCCAGGTACAAGCCAATGAGTTGGTGGAATTTTCGAATGGGACCAAAGGTCTGGTTCTAAATTTGGAAGAAGATAGTATTGGGGTTGTGTTGCTTGGCCCCACTGGAAACATAAAAGAAGGCGATTTAGTAAAGCGTACACGAAAAATTGCATCCATACCGGTTGGCATGGGGTTATTAGGTCGGATCATCAACACAATCGGAGAACCCCTCGATGGGAAAGGGCCTATCCAAGGAGAACTCTTTGAGATGCCCCTTGAAAGAAAAGCACCGGGGGTAATTTTCCGACAACCCGTAAAGCAACCTTTACAAACCGGAATTTTGGCCATCGATGCTATGATTCCAATTGGTCGAGGACAACGAGAGTTGATCATTGGCGACAGGCAGACGGGCAAAACAGCTATTGCAATTGACACCATTATCAATCAACGAAAAAACTTTGAACAAGGAGACCCGGTATATTGCATCTATGTTGCCGTGGGACAAAAAGGGTCAACCGTGGCTCAGATTGCTTCCACCCTACAACGTTATGGAGCAATGGATTACACGGTAATTATCTCAGCCACAGCAGCCGATCCTGCCGCACTGCAATTCTATGCCCCCTTTGCAGGAGCTGCTATCGGAGAATTTTTCCGCGATACCGGACGTCACGCGTTGGTAGTTTTTGATGATCTATCAAAACAAGCTGTTGCCTATAGGGAAGTCTCTTTGTTGCTTAGAAGACCCCCGGGTCGGGAGGCTTATCCGGGTGATGTATTTTACCTACACTCCCGTTTGCTGGAAAGAGCCGCGAAAATTATCGAATCGGATGAAATTGCCCGTCAAATGAACGACCTTCCGAATGTAATTAAAGATAAAGTTCGTGGGGGAGGGTCGCTTACAGCACTGCCCGTTATTGAAACCCAATCGGGCGACGTATCGGCGTACATTCCGACAAACGTTATTTCTATTACTGATGGACAAATATTCCTTGAATCAAACCTTTTCAATTCAGGTATCAGACCTGCCATCAACGTTGGGATTTCTGTTTCGAGGGTAGGGGGAAATGCTCAGATTAAAGCAATGAAGAAAGTTGCCGGGACACTCAAGATTGATCAGGCTCAATATCGCGAATTGGAAGCCTTTTCTAAATTTGGTTCCGATCTCGATCAGGCCACTTTGGCGATCTTGGATAAGGGTCGGAAAAATGTTGAGTTGCTCAAGCAACCACAATATTCACCACTGGAGGTTCAGCACCAGATAGCTTTGGCTTATGTTGGGACCCGAGGGTTATTGAAAGAATTATCGATTGATCAGATTAAAGAATGGAAACAAGAATTTGTTGCGTATCTGGATACGAATCACAAAGAAATACTGAACAACCTCAGCAAAGGGAATTTAACCACCGATGACGAAGAAGTTCTGAAAGATTCGGCGATTAAGACAATAAAACAGTTTATAAGTTAATTTCTGAACCTTACTAAATTGGAGTTTTTCTCCAAAATGCTGAAAAAGAACAGACCATGGCCAATTTGAAAGATATTCGATTGCGTATAGCCTCGGTAATTAACACAAGGCAAGTTACTAATGCCATGAAAATGGTTTCGGCAGCAAAATTAAGGAAGGCTCAGGATAGTGTCTTGAAGATCAGACCTTATGCCGATGGAATCGAAGATGTTATTTCGACTGTAGCGGCACAAATGCCGGGAGGAATTAATTTACCTCTTTTTCAACAACGTCAGGTTAACCATACTTTGGTTATTTTATTGACCTCCAACAAAGGACTTTGTGGAACATTCAACTCAGGAATAACTAAAAAAGCCATCGATTGGGTTGAAAATCAATTTGGCGAGAAAGAGATTTCTTCGCAATGCAGCTTTTTTCTTATCGGAAGGAAAGGTTATGATGTCATTTCAAGGTTAAAATATCCTATTTATGGTCGTGAGGACAATTTGGTACATAAACCGGCTTTTGATTTCACTGCTTTTTTTGTTCAAGAACTGTTGAAGCGTTACCAAAGTGGAGATTTTGACCGGGTGGTTGTTTTCTACAACAGTTTTAAAACAGCTGCTAGTCAAACTCAATGCATGGAGCAGTTATTACCGATTCAGATACCGCGACAAAAAACTCATAAAAATTTAGATTACATTTTTGAACCGAATCCTAAGGCAATTTTGGAAAAATATTCGATAAAGCTTTTGGAATCCAAGATGCACAAAATAATACTCGATTCGGTTGCATCGGAACATGGAGCAAGGATGACAGCCATGCATAAGGCTACCGATAACGCCACTGAGTTGATCAGCACCTTACG
>DAOTAV010000175.1:0-5453 GCA_035382785.1 Salinivirgaceae bacterium
GCAATGGCACTGAATGGTTTCAAAATACAAATTTCCATTTTCCCGTCAGAAACTTCAGATATAGGAGAAATCACGGCATTATTTCCAAATTGTGACGAATTGGCCACAGCTACAAGCCACGACTTTCGACGATAGGATTGACCGTTAGCTTTGATAATTGCATCAAAGGGTTTGAAGTAGAAATAGGCTAAAACCACTTGACGAATATAAGAAAACACTCCCCGACGAACGCTTTTAGCAAAATTATGCGCAACCACGGCATCGAAACCAATGCCGCTGAGATTGACCGAAACACGGTTATTAAACAAAATAACATCGATGGGGTGTGCCACCCCGGCTTTTATGGCTAACAATGCCGACCTTGGATTTTGCGGGATTTTAAGATGCCTTGCCAAACCATCGCCACTGCCACATGGAACAATTCCCAATTTGGCCTTAGTATCTATAAGTCCCGAGGCAACTTCATTTACCGTTCCATCGCCACCCACCGCAACAACAATGTCGAATTCTCTGCCAAGCTGGCGTGCCAACTGGGTGCCATGACCGGAATATTCTGTTCTGAAAATTTCAATTTTGTAATGCTCCTCGCTGAAAACACAAGGGATTAATCGAATGATTTTATCCTTAGTTTTGGTGCCCGAAATTGGGTTTACAATAAATACTATTTTGGTTACATCCATCAGCTCTACCTAAATTTTTCGAGCAAAGTTAACATTTAAAACGTAATGCGTTGATTAGAATCTGAAAATTGCAACCAACAGACATAAACTGATTTTATCGTGACCACTTTTGTTATTTTCACACAAAATAACGTAATTTACCTAAAATTTTGAATGGGGAGTTAGCTTCAGAACCATTTTTACCCGAATACACCATCATAAAATCGCCATCCTATGAAGAGTTACGCATTAATTACCGGGGCATCGAGCGGAATTGGATTAGAATTAGCCCGTGTTTTTGCAGAAAATAAAATAAATTTGATTATAGTGGCACGTAACGGCGAAAAGCTTCAGGAACTCAAAATTGAGTTAGAAACCAAACACTCCATTGAAGTCAATGTTTTCGTCTATGACCTTACCGACCTCGAACAATGCCGCAAATTATGTGAAGATATAGAACGTCAAAATCTTATCGTCGAATATTTAATCAACAATGCTGGATTTGGTCATTATGGATTATTTCATGAAACAAATCCGGACGTTGATATTTCCATGATTCGACTGAATGTTGAGTCACTTACCTACCTTACACATCGAATTGTAAAACCAATGATTCAACAAAAACGTGGAACCATCGTTAATGTGGCGTCAACGGCCGGATTCATTCCGGGGCCATTCATGGCAACCTATTTCGCCACGAAAAACTATGTTGTTGCTCTTTCTCTTGCCCTCGCTGTGGAATTGAAACCTCATGGTATTCATGTGATGGTTCTGTGTCCGGGGCCAACAGCGTCAAACTTTGCAAAAGCAGCCAATATTAAAGGTTCGGATATCTTCAACCCAAAAATTCCCACTTCGCGTCAAGTAGCTGAATTTGCTTTTGCGTCGATAAAAAAGAAAAAAAACTTGGCAATTCATGGAGCTAAAAATCGTTTCACTATTTGGCTTTCACGATTTATGCCTCGAACCTTTCTAGCTAATATGGTTGGGAAAGCTCAAAAAAGTTCCGAATAGATTTTAATCATTAAAATTCAACAACATAGAATAATTTTTTACCATTTATGAACCCATATCGCACTATTTTATCGATTATCCTGACCGCAGGGATAGCTTTGGCATGTCAAACTCAAAACTCGTCAACAAAACTACAAATCATGGTGCGGGGCAATCTTACAGTAAACCTATCGATTGTACCTACCGCCGGGGAAAAAGCCTATCGAACCATTTTCGTAAAAGAAAACATAAAACCCAATTCAAAAATCAATACCGAACTGTCAACGGACCTTTTGCCATCAACTTTTCAGCTCAGGATTGAATTCCGAAACCCCAACTCAGGGCAACCTGCAGTGGAAGAAATATCATTCTTCATGGATAAGACTCCTGTAGAAATATCGATAAATCCTGAGTTTATGAATATTTCCGACAGTGTTTTGTTCGCACCAACCGATCAAAACAACATTGTCTATTACGATTTTCAAAAGCAAATCAATGCTTCGCGAGAAATGATCAACATGCTGCAGAATATCTTAATACGATATGACCATAAAAAAAGTACATTTTATTCGGAAGCTCTCAATGAATATTCAAAACGTGTGATGGAACACAACTCAATGATTAAATCGCACTATGAAAAGAATAAAAAATTGTTTTCAGCTTCCACTTTCCCCCTATATGCCATTGCTCCATTCAATTTTCAACTTGGAGAACAAAAAGCTAAAAAACAATGGCTGCAACAAACCATTGAACAATATCCTTTTAACGATCAGCGAGTTATTCACACTGCTGACTTCAGGCAATGGCTCGATAACTATATGAATCGGCATTTTGAAAAAGACTACACCCACAATCAAAGCGATTCAGCTCTCGCTTTAGCGGGACAGGCTCTAATGAAAGTAGCACAAAAGGGCGATCCGTTGGTTTACGGTCATGTTATTGATTATTTGTTTAACGGATATGAAAGTATGGGCTTCACTTCAGGAATTCTGATGTTAAAACCCTGCGTCATCGACCCTAAATGTCCGGCCTCAAAAAAATCGAGCATACAAATGCGAATCGAGAGCTTAAGTAAAATTTTTCCAGGAGCACAAGCTCCAAATTTTACGTTTACAACTGCCTCGCAGAAAAAACTATCCATTGTTTCGCCAGAGAGCAGCAAAACTTATAAAATCTTGATATTCTGGAGTGCCGATTGCGAACATTGTCGCGATTTTGTTTCCCAATTCTATCCATGGTTTGAAAAAGCAAACCTTTCAGGATTTTTTGATGTTCTGGCTCTGAGTGTCGATTACACAGAAACTGAAGTTGCGGCTTGGGAAAAAACTATTGTAAATCTTCCCTTGTGGGAACACATACGATTAGCTCAGGGAATGGCAAGTCCCGAAGCGAAAGCCTATTATGTTCTTTCAACACCTACAATTTTTATTATCGATTCCAAAATAGGTAAAATAGCGGCTATACCACAATCAGTCAAGGATATTTACGATTTTCTTAATCAATAATGTTGAACGTTTTCGAATATGAGCGTTCTGCCTCTTATTGCCGTATCTGTTTTTTGGTTACCCTACAACCTTTTGGTTTTATGGATGTTAAAAAAATTAAAACCAACCAAGGACTACATTCCATCAAACATATCAGGAACCTCTATTGCCGTAATTTTGGTCTATCGCAACGAAAAGCAAAATCTGCCGCGTTTGATTGAGACCCTAAAAAATCAAACTCATAATAATTGTCAATTTGTTTTAATTGACGACCACTCCGATGATGGCAGCAAAACAACTGCCTTATCCCTCTCTGAAAATGATTCCCGATTTATTCATTTATCATTACCGGTTGGGATTTACGGCAAAAAGGCAGCCATTGAATATGCTATGTCTCAAGTAAAAGCCGAATTCTATCTTCTCACCGATGCCGATTGCCGTTTATCGCCGCATTGGGTAGCATCCATGGTTACTTCACTTAGGGCAGGCAACAAGGCTTTGGTTTCGGGTACGGTTCTTATTGCCCCTGTCGGAAAATTTCTAACAAAACTCCAATCGGTTGAGATGGCCTATTTAGTAGGCATGGGACATGCCTTAATTGAACTTAAGCTTCCACTTCTTTGTAACGGCGCTTCGTTGGGATTTAATCACACAGTATCTCAATTGCCCATGAACAACCGGTTTCAATCCGGAGATGATGTTTTCCGACTTCATGAAACGGCGATGAAAAACTTGCCGATTGGTTACAATAATCATCCCAAGGCATTTGTTTTTACCGATGCTCAACCAACTTTCAGGCATTGGTTCCAACAACGTGTGCGTTGGGCGTCAAAAACTATAGGTTACAAACCTTTTTACACGCGACTTCTTTCCGCAATTATTGTCTTAGGGCAATGGAATGTGTTAATTCTACCGTTTTTTATTCCTTTAAAATGGTGGCTTCTGTTAGTTACGGGAAAACTTCTTAATGAAATTGCTTTTACCATGAGAGTAAAAAAGATTTATCGACAAAACCTTGCTTTGTCGGAAATCCTAACAATAGGACTCTTCTATCCTATTTTTACAGCAATGATTACGCTCGGAACCCTTTTTCCCCTGTCGTGGAAAGGCCGAAAGAAGAATGATTATCTTAGTTAATAATAGTACTTTTGGGTTGCGCAATTCTATTCTGTTCAATTAAAATAGCTCGTTGAACATCATCGTCGTAGTACAAAACCCATTTATCGGATTCAAGCAAATTTCGGTACAATTCAGACCCGACATAGCGTCTGCGTTCAAGCTTTATGGTTACACCTTTGGCATTCCAGCGGTAAAATTCGTATTCGTAATCAGAATCATCTTTTATTTTTTTCATCGGGAAATATTCTGGCGTAACGTCTAATTTTGAATTGATAACTTTCAC
Organism: Salinivirgaceae bacterium; assembly: GCA_035382785.1. Taxonomy (GTDB): domain Bacteria; phylum Bacteroidota; class Bacteroidia; order Bacteroidales; family Salinivirgaceae; genus JAAYQU01. The sequence continues at coordinate 4,539 of DAOTAV010000175.1, forward strand.
CGCTTCTTGCACACGATAGTTTGGAATGTTATGTCTCTCGATGGAATAAATCTGATTGTATCCAATTATTTTAATCTTGATATCTTTATTATCCTTCAACTCACAGTCTTCAATAGTATAGGTATCGTAACTGTATAATCCACGTACCCTAAGCAGATCACGGCTAATGACATCGCCAATGGAATAACCGTTTATTTCAAAATTCTCACGAACATAATTTTGCGTTGGCTTGGGTCGTATTTTTTTCTTGGGAACACAAATTTTGGGATACGATGAGAGATATAGAATCATACGAGGTTCGTTGTTGATATAAATAAAATCATACACGGCTGTATCGGTGTAGATTGAATCACCGGTAATTACAAAATTTCGTCCATTGCTGTAAACTCCTTTTTCACGAACCATCTTATAAATAATAATGGAATCGGTCAATATGATTGGAAATGCAGTATCGCCCACAAACTTACCTTGCGTTAGATCGTAATACTTCGGAGACACTGTAGAATCATTTCTCAAAAACACTTCTCCGGAGATGTACCATTCATTCCCCAAAAAATATTTTCTGATCCTGGCTCTTGGTGAATCGCAAGAAGTCATTAGAACCACTATGAGTATAAAAATAAAATAAATGTATCTCATAACGAAAATCGATTTTAGTTTGATAATGACAAATATAAACCTTTTTTTTACTTTTAACAAGCAAAAACACCAAAGTGTAATTTGCTTCACGCTAATGCCTGTTAAACAATTTTCAAATTCACCTGTTCATTAACTTAAATTTTTAAATATGCAAACAGAGGAAACCATACGTACCCGCTATTTGGGTGGTCTTAGGACAGAGGCCGAACATGTCCAATCGGGCAACAAGCTCATAACCGATGCTCCAATCGACAATCATGGGAGAGGTGAATTTTT
>DAOTAV010000176.1:0-5302 GCA_035382785.1 Salinivirgaceae bacterium
TCCGAAGCAAGTTCAAGCATATTATCTTTTAGTTTGGCACCATAAATATTACCGGCTGACCAGTATAAATACGCTTGCCCATCTTCATCAATAAAAGGATTGGGATCAATTCCTCTAACACCATCTATTGGCTCTGTTTCAGGAATGAAAGGGCCATAAGGTTTTTCGGAAATGGCCACCCCAATTCTAAAACCGCTTTTCTCATTTCCGGGCTTTGCTTGAGAAGGAAAGAAGAAATAATACTTCCCGTTTCTGTCAATACAATCAGGTGCCCACATGCTGTATGAGGTACTATCTACCCAGGGCACCTCTCGCTGGGTTAATATAACACCATGATCCATCCATTCAACCAGATTGTCGGAAGAAAAAACATGATAATCTTCCATACAAAACCAATTTTCCTTGCATTTTCCGCTCTCAGGCGGTATGTCGTGTGAAGGATACAAATATACCTTCCCATTGAAAACCCGAGCCGAAGGATCAGCAGTAAACTGATTGCAAATAATAGGGTTTTGCGCTAACGTATCTGTTGCTAATGCAAGAGACAGGCCAACGAGAAATAAATATGAGTAAATGATTGTCTTCATGAAATAGTAACAAAAATTGACTTGAGATCTTTTGGATCGGAACTGTTTCCATAAAACACTTCATATTCACCTGAAGTTATTGTCATTTTTCGTTGACTCCAATCGTAAAATTCAAAGGAAGAAGGAGGTAAATCGATCACTGCTTTCCCGGTTTCACCGGCTTTTAGATGAATGCGGCTAAAACCTTTCAACGTTTTCAGCGGACCATCAATGTCATCCACTTTCCTGATATACACCTGAATAATCTCGGTTCCTTCTCGTTTACCCGTATTGCTGACGGGTATGGTTAGCCGTACACTTTCATCTGACTTAATTTGGGTTTTATCCGCAGTACCCTTTCCAATTTCAAACGTGGTATAACTCAAACCAAACCCAAATGGAAAAAGTGCATCGTCCATATACCGATAAGTACGCCCTTGCATAGAGTAATCTTCGAAATCCTTGAGTTGATCGGAATTTTTGTAAAAAGTAACCGGTAGTTTTCCTGACGGATTGAAATCACCGAAAAGGACATCAGCCACAGCTTGCCCTCCCGATTCTCCACCATACCATGCTTGCAAAATGGCATCGCAAGTTTCTGTTTCGGGGGTTAATGCAATAGCAGAACCTGAACAGTTTACGAAAATAATTTGTTTGCCCGCTTCCTTTAAAGCCTTCAAACAATTGCGTTGTACCGAAGGAAGCTCAATATGGGTTCGGTCACCACCTTTGAATCCAGGATAGGAAACCGGCATTTCTTCCCCTTCCAATTTGCCCGATAAGCCGCCCACGAATATGACTGTTTTAATGCCGTCGAGTTTTTTGATCAATTCGGTGTAATCCACATCAACCTCTTTACCAAAGTCGAATTCAATATTGGCTTGCCAATTATTGAGTTGGGCATAACGAATCTCAATCTTGTATTTTTTTCCTTTTTCTACGCTGTAAGGTATTCGTGAAGGCAATGTCCGCCAATTGGAATATTTTTTAAGGGATTCCCCGTTTACCAATAGTTCAAAATACCCCGTAGCTCCTCCTTTAAAAACAATTTCTTCAGTTGCCGGTGCAATAAATTCTGTTTCATATTTTGCGGAAAAATTCTCCAAATTTACCCCGGGTGCAAAAGCATATTGACCGGCAGTAGTCATTTTAATCGGATCCGTTAGTTGTTGAATCGTCACAATCTCACCGGAAAAATCCCGATTGTTCCAATACGTTGCTTTGAAACCTTTTTTCCCTTCAATAGAACAGAAAGAAAAATAACTTTGGGTTACCTTGTCTTCAACCAAATCGCATCCCTTGTCATATAAAATGCTCTCCGATGAAATCTTCGATTGAATACCTTCTAAAATCGAAATAGTACGTATCGGAACGCCATTGTAATTCCCCCAAAGCATCGGTTCATCGTTAGCATTTGGCCCGATTACGGCTATCTTTTTACTTTTTTTCGATAAAGGAAGAATGTTGTTTTTGTTTTGCAATAAGGTCATCGATTTACGTGCCATCTCTAAAGCCAAATTCCTGTGCAATTCGCAATTAACGACGGATAGCGGTATTTTTGTCCAAGGAACCAATTCCTCATCATCTAAATCGCCCACATCAAAACGACCGATCAAAACACGCTTTAAACTTTCGTCCACATCTTCTTCTTTTACCAAATCCCTTTTTACGGCTTCCGGCAATAATTTGTAGGAAGGACCGGCACACTCCAAGTCTGTCCCTGCTAAAACACCTTTTGCTGCAGCATGAACCGGAGTAGAAGAAACCTTATGATGGGTGTAAAAATCCGATATGGCTCCACAGTCTGAGACCACTATATATTTAAAGCCCCACTCGTCGCGTAGTATTCGTTGCAACAACCGGGTACTGCCACAACACGGTTCATCATCCAAACGTTGATAGGCGCACATCACTTCCCTTACTCCGGCATCTTGAACCAACACCTTGAAAGCAGGAAGATAAGTTTCATACAGATCGCGCGGATTGAGATCATTGATGTTTAAAACATGACGACTCCATTCCGGACCGGAATGAACGGCAAAATGTTTGGCACATGCCAACAGTTTCCTGTACCTCGAATCCGATGGCCCCTGTAATCCGTTAACCACCGATGTACCCATCCTCGAAGTCAAATATGGATCCTCCCCGTATGTTTCCTGTCCTCGTCCCCAACGCGGATCACGAAAAATATTGATGTTGGGAGTCCATACCGAAAGACTTAAAAAACGCCTGTTTTCTTTCCCGGACCGTTTAGCTGCGTGATATTTGGCTCGGGTTTCATCTGAAACTGCAGTAAATATCCTGTAAACCAACTCATCATCAAACGACGCCGCCATGCCGATAGGCTCCGGGAAAACCGTCACGCTATCGTTATTGGCAAGACCGTGCAAAGCCTCACTCCACCAATTGAATTTAGGAATGCCTAACCTCGGTATGGCTTCCGATTCGTCAACCAATAAAGTGGCTTTCTCTTCAAGAGTTAAACGTGATATCAGATCTTTTGCTCTCTCTTCCGAACTTAAACTTGCGTTCTGAAAGGGATATTGCTGAGCCGACAAACCGATTGAAAACAAAAAACTTACGATTAACAATAATTCTTTTTTCATATAAATTTATTTAATTGACTTTCAATTATTTTGCAACTAAACATGCAAAAAATAAAATTGAAAAAGCAAGGGTATCGATTTATTTTTTAGCGATACTTTTTATTGTATCATTTAGCATAAAATGAAACGAGATAATTTCAAAACGAATTACCTCGTTCCTTGAATAGCAACAACTAATGAACTATCTTATTTACCTGCCAGCCCATCTGCAAAACCGGCATAAGTGTGTTTGCGTTCATAATTTCTAGTCCAGAGTCCGATGGGTTCTCCCGGTCTCCACGAAGAATCCTCAGGACTATCAAGCGGACTCCAATGGGTAATGCCATATTGTTGATTAACCGGAATAATTTGAAAATAAGCTTTAACAATTTCCTTATAAAAACCAGCCATTTCCAACTCTTGTTCTTGCGTTAACTGACTTGTCTTCAAATTTACATTAGTTCCCGGAATTCTGTAACCCATATCTAGTTCCGAAATTTTTATCAACTTACCGGTCGCTGCCAAATTTTGAAACATTTTCCGTACACCTTCCATTGTGGTAACACCGCATGTAACGTGCATTTGAGTACCAATGCCATCAACCTTAACCCCTTTGCTCTCCACATACTCAACGTAACTGATAAGGCCCAAACATTTTTTCTGATCTTCTGATTCCAACCCATAATCATTAATAAAAAGTTTATCATCGGGATTCCCGTATTTTCGCGCAAACTGAATGGCTTTTACAGCATAATCCTTACCAAGATAATCTTGCCAATAAAATTCATCGGCAGCTAAATTTGTTTTCCCGATACCGGTTTTCAATTGAGACGGATCCGGCCAATCCGACATGGGTTCGTTTACAACATCCCACGCTTTTACGTAATCCTTAGAAACTCCCATTATCCCTGAAATCCATCTTTCCAGCTCGTTCGTAATGATTTCTTCTTTTTCTTCCGGGGTTTTTTCGATGATTTGTCCTCCTCCATGGGGATTCACACGACAAAGAGTAATATCATCGAGATAAACAGTGCCGGCATAATCTCCAAAACTTATCACAAAACGATTACGATCTTCTTTCGTTATTACAGTTGTGAGCGTGTACTCTTTCCATTCTTCTGAAATTGCAAATGTTCCAAAACTATCGCTCGAATAATCAGAAGTCGATTGAACCTCGGCGCGAATAGTTCCGGAAATGCTTCCCCGTACCTTGAAATTTAATTGATAAGTTGCTCCCATCTCCAAAGGAGAAGAAAAGTCATACGCAACCTGCGCTCCCCAAAAGTCAGTAACAGAAGGATTGGTAAAGGTGAAAGCGTAACCTCCTCCATAACCTTCACCTTTAGCGGAAAGACTCCTCGTTGAGTTATTTCCCCATCCTATCCAACCGCTTATACCATTTTCAAAATCAGTATTGGTAATTATACTCGGATCTAAGGATGGTCTGCTACTTCCAAGCGGGTTATATTTCGTTAGTTTAATGTTATCAAAATAATAACTGGTGGCCGTTTTACCCAAATTAAATGCAATCGCTCCTGTTCCTGCAACATCATTACTTACTGTGATTTGTTTTACAAAAGTGCGCCATTCTGTGGTAGATTCAATCGAACCAAAAAAGTCCCAATGTTTATATTGATAAGGAACTACGTGAGCCTGAGTAGCAAAAGTAGTCGGGACATCGGAACGGACATCCATGCTCAGTTCATACCTTTCTCCTACTTCCATCGGAGGAGAGAAAGTAACAAAGAACTGGCAATCCCAATCGTTCGTCCGAACTTGCTCGTTAGTAATTTTCAATGCTCTTCCTTTCCCGTTTGCTCCTTCACCCTGTGCCGTAAAAGACACAATAGCATTCTGATTATACGTGTAATGTGACGCATCGTTAGTCTCAAAATCTAGCTTAGCAATAACATCCCAACCCGGTTCACCGGGAATAACAGTTGGTTTGAGCAAACCATTCAAATAGTTAGCATTCTGATTGGCGTGCCAACATAATGTGTGTCCGTAAATCGTGATGCCTGCTTCTTTTGCTGTAGCAATAAAACTTTCTACATTCGAAAGATTTAAAGAACCATCTTTTTGTACTATTGCACCATGTTTCATTTCCCAACCGGCTGTCATCTCATCGAAATTTGAACATATCAAGCGATA
>DAOTAV010000177.1:0-5243 GCA_035382785.1 Salinivirgaceae bacterium
GGTCAAAATCGATGAGAAAATTTGATCGTCCCGGTCAAATGATTAGTTTTGGAAAACCTTTCCCCTACAAATACGACCGCCGCCATGATGCAAGTATTGTTGTTACTCATAAATTCTCCGATCGGTTTGATATGGGATTAACATGGGTTTATGGCACAGGAAATGCTACTACGCTCGATTTTGAGCAATATCCGTCACTTGATCAATTGCTCAATGGATATTATAATGACACTCCCGAAATTCCATACTACGAAACTCGCAATAATTATCGAATGCCCGATTATCATCGATTGGATGTAAGTTTGAATTTTCATAAAGAAAAAAAATATGGTCGTCGAACCTGGAATATTAGTGTTTACAATGTTTACAACCGAAAAAATTCATTTTATCTCTCAAAAGGTTATGATGAACACGGGGTTGAAAAACTATATTCCTGGAGCTTGTTTCCTATTATACCATCCATCTCATGGAGACTTGAGTTTTAACCTGAAAATCAAATTATTATGTTGTTAAATAACAAAATCGAGTTAAAATATCGGATTGCACTTTTTCTACCGGCAATTTTGCTGATTTTCAGTGGATGTAGAACCGAGATTGAATTCAAAGCTGCAGAACGTCAATCAAAAATTGTGTTGAATTCAGCAGTGTATATCGATAGTTTAATCACTTGTTACGTCCATCGCACGGTTTTATCGCTTGAATCAAACCAGACAATACAACCTTTAACCGATGCGCTTGTGATCTTGCAAACCGAAGGGGTTACCATCGATACCTTGCAACATGTGAACAAGGGTTTTTATAAAAGTAAAGTGTATGCCCAGGCCGATAAAGCGTATCAATTTATTGTAACTAGAGAAGGGTTCACTACCGTACGTGCTCAGTCGCAAATCATAATTCCGACTCAAATCGTCTCTTTAGAGAAGATTAGCACTCAATATTATTCGATTGAGGGAGTCCATGTTACTACTTTTAGGCTTAGGATTGAGAAAGACTCACAAAATCAGGGATTCTATGCTTTTATTCCATATAAAAAACGTTACCAACCGTTATATGACATGTACGGAAATATTGTCGATTCAGTTTTGTACTACTATAGTGTATATTTAAATCTTGATAGATCTAAAGGGATTGAATTTTCTAGGATGGTTGAAGTATTTGACGGAACTTATAGTTCATATATTGAAAAGCACTATTTTACAGATAAACTTGAAAGCTCAAACAATACTTCCATTATTGATTTTGCCCTTGAGAGCTACAATGATCATGATTTTAACGGAAATCTTTTCATCGATGTAGAAAAGATTTCGCAGGATATGTTCTACTATTATCAATCATTAACAGCATTGCAAAACAACAACGATTTCTCGTTTTTCACCCAACCTGTTCAAGTATTTTCAAACATTGAGGGCGGAGTAGGCATTGTTGGAACGATTAAAAAGTATGAAACAATTCTGTATCAAGAGAATAAAGAAAATTAGAACTTTCCACCCACGCTGAAAAAGAGCATCGCATTATTATCGAAGTCAAGCGAACGAAGATTTACGGAACATTGCAGATTATCCAGTGGTTGGTATTGAATACCGCAAATCATGTAGTTTGCTTTGGAAACATTCATGATGGCTGAACGATTAATGTAATCGTGTCGGTAAAACAGCGCCCATTTTGGATTAAAGGTTATGCTTACAAACGATGAAATTCCCCAAAAATCATTGTTATTTAAAAACTTATAGTTTCTTACCCAATTCAATTCTGAGCCAATTTTGAATTTTTCAGCATTAAATCCGGCAAATAATGAATTGGCTTGTCGCCAATTAGCTTCAGACGTAGTGTCGGGAGAGGGAGCGTAATCGGAATAAAGTTTTAGAATCAGACCTTTAAGCGGAAACCACTCAGCGTTGAAGGCATAAAGCATTTTGCCCTCGGAATCTTGGTATCGGAAAGGGCCTTCGCCATTAGTTACTGACAGTTGCAATAGGGCTTTGTTCCCGATTTTAATATCGGTCTGAATGCCGAAATCGGCTGGATTGCCGTAACGATGCACTTCCTGATAAGTGAAATACACATAGCGATAGCCCCAAAATTTATCTTGAGTTGTAAGATATTGGGTATTAAGAAGTTGCCCCATTTTAAAATCAACAATATCGTTAAGAGTATATTTGAGCTCGGCCATTTTAAGAAAAACGGTATAGTTACTTCCTTCCCGATAGGAAACCGTGAGCGGATTGCCCGATGTGTCGTTTACGGCAATTTCACCGGTGGTTCTGCTTACGTCAAGCACCAATGTTCCTTTAAAACGGTCTGTTTTAGCTGAATAACCAATAAGAGCCGTAGGCATTTCAAAAGCACTGTATCGGGTGTTGGTTTCATAACGAAAGGAGGAAAATATATTTCCCCATGTTTTTTGTTCTACAATTGGTTTTGGGGTTTGTACTGTATCTTGAGCAATAGCTGCCAATAGCAGCAATACGTTGAAAAGGGTGAGACCAAGGCGCTTCATTTTTAGCGTTTTCTTGCAAAGGTAACACTATTTCAGCTATTCGCTTCGAATCCCCTTTTGAATCGAAATGTTTTTCTATTTGTTTCGAGCGTTCGAATTCACTCAAATTTCGTCAATGAAAATAAACACTTTCCCGCTTGCTCCCGGATGCAAATCGGGAATGGTTCCCAAAATTTTCGGATGATTTCGACGATAAAAACACTCTTTAGAAAATCTAAATAGAAACAAGCAGTTTTGTTTTTAAACAAAAAAGAGGTCGAATTTTCGACCTCCTTTTTGGGGTGCTATATTATTTCAAGCCTCTTTTGGTTAGTAAGGCATCTATTGAAGGTTCTTTGCCACGGAATTTAACATACTGTTCCATTCCTTCACCTAAAGAATTTTCTTCAAGGATATATTTACGGAATTTACCGGCAAGTTCCTGGTTGAAAATGTCGCCCGATTCTTTGAATGCTTGGAACGCATCGGAGTCGAGAACTCCTGCCCAGAGGTACACGTAATAGCCCGAAGCATATCCACTGCTGAAAATGTGAGCAAAGTTAGTTGTTCTATACCGCGGAATGATTTCATCAATAAGCCCGATTTCTTTCATGGCCTGATTTTCGAAAGCTCTAACGTCAGTTTCCGGGGTAACCGTTGTATTCATGTGCCATTTCATGTCGAGAATAGCCGCAGCGGTGTATTCGGTAGTTTCAAATCCTTGATTGAATTCTCCGCTTTTTTGTAGTTTGTCAATCAAATTATCGGGAATAACTTCTCCGGTTTGATAATGTTTGGCGTAAACTTTCAATACTTCCGGTTCACGTGCCCAGTTTTCTAACACTTGCGAAGGTAATTCAACAAAATCGCGTGGCACACTGCGTGCGGTTCTATAATATAGGCCTTTTGCAAAGAAGTTATGGAGAGCATGTCCAAATTCGTGGAAATAGGTTTCGGTTTCGTCCCAGCTTAAAAGTGCGGGCTTATCGGCAGTAGGACGGGTGAAGTTCATTACAATATAAACCACCGGAATAATTCTCTCATTGCCTTTCCATGACCCGGAACGGAACGAACCGCACCAAGCTCCGCCTTTTTTGGCCCCTGCACGAGGATGTGGGTCGATATAGAGCACCGAAAGCGGTGTTCCATCGGCTTCTTTAACTAAATAAGCTTCCACTTCGGGATGATATACCGGAATGTCGGTTCTTTTTTCAAATTTAAGGCCGTAGAGTTTTTCTGAAACGTAGAAAATACCTTGTTTCACATTTTCTAAACTAAAATAGGGTTTTAGTTCATCTTCGTTCAAGTCGTATTTTTCTTTGCGAACTTTTTCGGCGTAATACCACCAATCCCATGATTGAAGTTTGAATTTTCCCCCTTCTTTGTCGATTATTTTTTGCATTTCGTTGCGTTCTTTAATTGCTTTAGTCAAAGCGGGTTTCCATACTCCGGTTAAAAAGTTCATAACGTTTTCGGGTGTTTTTGCCATTTGCTCGTCGGTGAAAAAATGGGAGTAGCTCTCAAACCCAAGAATTTTGGCAGCTTTTTGACGAAGAGAAATCAATTCGGCAAATAATTTTTTGTTATCAAATTCATTGTCGTTATCGCCCCGCATGAAATAAGCTCTATAGAGTTTTTCTCTCAGGTCGCGGCGTTCGGAGTACTGAAGGAACGGAATCCAGCTTGGTTTTGAAAGGTCGAATACCCATTTCCCTTCATTGCCGGTTCGTTTACCCATTTCGGCAGCAGCAGCTACGATATCGGGGTTTAACCCAATCAGGTCTTCTTCTTTATCAATGATGAGCAAAAAGTTTTTGTTTTCTTTCAGGAGGTTTTGATTGAGTTGCAGCGACAACATTGCCATTTTTTCATTGAGAGCCTTGAGTTCGTTACGTTTATCTTCGGGTAGAGCTGCACCGCTTCGTTCAAAGTCTTTGTAGATTTTATCGAGCAATCGGCGTTGTTCCACGTTTAGATTCAAAGAATCGCGTTTTTCATAAACAGCCTTGATTTTTGCAAAAAGCTGTTGATTCATGGTAATCTCATTGTAGTGAATTGTTACCATCGGGACGATTTTCTTTGAAAGCTCTTGCATAAAATCGTTAGTGTTAGCGGCATCAATACCGTTGAAGACAGCACCAACCTTTCGGATTAAACTTCCGGCATTATCGTAAGCCACAATGGTATTTTCAAAGGTTGGAACCTCGGGGTTGGAAATAATTTGTTGAATTTCCTGTTTATGCTCGGCTAAAGCTTTTTCATAGGCCGGGAGGAAGTGTTCGTTTTTAATTTTGTCGAATGGAGGTACTCCGAATGGGGTGTTCCACTCACTGAAGAAAGGATTTTTCTCCTCACCTGAAGAGCAACTTCCAAGTAGGAGTGTGGTAGGGATAAGTAGCCAAAATAAGTTTTTCATACGATTGTTTTTTAATTGTTAGTATCTGCATTGAAAGATTGTTCGCCAAAACTACAAATTTTTCCTAATCGGTGAGTTTCCTCAAATAATCGATTTCGTTTTTTAATGAGTGGCAATCTCTTTTAGAAAAAGAGGAAAAAGAGGCCGAAATTTCGACCTCTTATTTGGCACTAAATTATTTCAAGCCTCTTTTGGTTAGTAAGGCATCGATTGAGGGTTCTTTGCCACGGAATTTAACATACTGTTCCATTCCTTCACCTAATGAATTTTCTTCAAGGATATATTTACGGAATTTGCCGGCAAGTTCCTGGTTGAAAATGTCGCCCGATTCTTTGAATGCTTGGAACGCAT
>DAOTAV010000178.1:0-5241 GCA_035382785.1 Salinivirgaceae bacterium
GTGAAGTTCCCAGAGCTATCAATGCTGATGCAACCATGAGATTAACGGATCCTCGCACTAAGTCAAATGCGGGCTTTTTGTTTTCGTCCAATTCGGGAATTTCAACATAAGGTGCAAAGCGGGATTCAATCCACGGAGAAACTCTTTTGGGTGTTATTTTATCGATAGACTTAGCCATGTTGATAGAGAAACGAACCATTAAACGTCCGATTCCCGATGATGAAAAATTCTCGGTTCCTTCGTCTTGTCGACTTAAATCAACGGAAGTGCTGATAACTTTTTTAGCTTTCTTTGAAGTGATTAGGGTAAATACCATTACAGCTCCCGCAATGAGCAAAATCCAGGTTTTGACTTGCACCGGTTGTTTTAAGATTTCCATTGTAATACTGTCGGCCGGTAATCCACTTTCTCGATAATGAATGTAGGAATCTAAGCCTGCCAATGGAACCCCAACAAAGTTTACAAGGTCATTTCCTGCAAAAGCCATAGCTAGAGAGAAGGTTCCCAAAAGAACTATAATTTTTAAGGGATTGATTCTAAACAGGGAATAAAGTATTTGCAAAAGAATTGAACTTCCAATAAAGGTATAACCTAAAATTTCGATATTTTTTGATTTTATCAATTCATAGGTTTCGGGTGTAATGAAACTAGCACCTTTTAAACCTTTTAAAATTAAAAAGTAGGTGAACATAGAAATGGAAAATCCACCGAAAAGGCTGCCAATCACCGATAAATTCTTTTTGTAATTGAAGCTGAACAGTAGCCGGGAAAGATACATCACCAAAGTTCCTACCGAAAAGGCAATTACTACAGAAAGCAAGATTCCGGTGATCATACCAAGTGCTTTGGCCGAATTAATGAAGTCTTTTATTTGACCAACCTCAGGATTTTGATAGATAGTGATTATTGCAACTGCAAGAGAAGCTCCTAAAAGTTCAAAGATTATTGAAACTGTTGTAGATGTTGGTAATCCCAGAGAATTGAATAAATCAAGCAAAAAAACATCGGCAAGCATAACGGCTATGAACACCGACATTATCGCCGCAAAAGTGTACATCTGAGGATTGAATACTCCGGAACGAGCAATCTCCATCATTCCTTTAGAAAAAGTTGCTCCAAAAAAAACACCCAATGAACCCATCAATAAAATTACCCAACCCTTGGCAACCTTTGTTCCAACTGCTGAGTTCAGAAAATTTACCGCATCATTAGCTACACCAACAATGAGGTCGGCAAATGCGGTAAACAATAAGATGATAAGAATTAGCAAGTAATAGTTATCCATAGTTTAATTTTTTTACAAAAAAACGAGTTTTTAAGCAAATAATGTTAAGAAATCTTTAATTTTTAAATTTTCGTTCAAATGTGGTGGTTTTTATTTATCTTTGTTAACCACATTCATAGTCAAATTGCAATGTAATGCTGATTGCAGAAGTGTTTCGAAAAATCACAGTTTTTAAATTATCTTTACTTATATCAGCCTTTTTCCTGCTTTGGGGAGGCTTATTCATTTTGGGAATCCATTTCAATGTTGAGATTTCGGTTCTGGCTATATGTTTCTTAATCCTCGCTCTGTTTTTTTCGGTGGCAACTTATGCACTTATCAACACTTTTGTGAATCAAAGGATTAAACCTTTATATAAATACTTGGATAACAAAACTTTAGAAAGCATTTCATTAGGTAAATCGTTCTCAAACAAAGACATTTTATTAGAGTTAACAAACCAAATAGAACAAACCCACGGAAGGCGTAATGCTGATATTCAGAGGCTTAAAGAACTGGAGAAATACAGAAGGGAATTTCTTGGAAATGTGATGCATGAGTTGAAAACGCCGCTTTTTAATATTCAAGGTTATGTTTTGACTCTTATCGATGGTGGAATAGACGATCCGAACATCAATCTTTTATATTTAAAACGCACAGAAAAGAGCGTAAACCGTATAATTTCCATTGTGTCGGATCTTGAAGTCATTTCAAGGCTGGAGTCGGGCGAGATGCAACTCAACAAAGAGTCTTTTGATTTAATAAAGCTCATTCACGAAGTTTTTGAAATACATTGGCTTTTAGCACAGGAGAAACAAGTTGATTTGATGATTGATACACCTTTTAAAAAAGTTTTAGTTTTTGCAGATAAAAAACAGATTTCGGTGGTAATCAGCAATTTAGTTGCAAATGCAATTAAATACAATAAAAAAGGGGGAATGGTTAAGATATTAATATACGATATGATCGACAAGTGGATGGTTGAAGTTAAAGATAATGGTTTAGGAATAGAGGAACAGCATCTTCCAAGAATTTTTGAGCGATTCTATCGAGTTGATAAAGGGAGAAGTCGTGAAGAAGGAGGGACCGGACTTGGTTTAAGTATAGTTAAACACATTTTGGATGCGCATCAACAAACTATTAATGTAAAAAGTACAAAAGGCGAGGGTTCATCATTTATGTTTACCATTGATAAATCACTTTAGTATTATGACACCTGAAAAAAAAGTTACGATTTTGATAGCAGATGACGAAGAAGATATTCTTGAATTTTTAAGTTATAATCTTCGTAAGGAAGGTTTTGATGTTGTTACCGCCCAAAATGGGAAAAAGGCTATTGAAGTGGCTTTACAATATCGCCCCGAACTTATAATTCTTGATGTGATGATGCCCGAAATGGATGGGGTGGTAGCCTGTCAGGAACTTCGGCAAATCCAAGGATTTAGTAAAACACTAATCATTTTTCTTACTGCTCGTGGTGAAGATTATTCACAAATCGCTGGATTTGATGCCGGAGCCGATGACTATATTACCAAACCAATAAAGCCCAAGGTTCTTATTAGTCGCATTAAAGCTTTGCTTCGGCGTGCTGCTGATTCTGTTGATTTTGAGAAAAACAAACGGATTTTGACAAACTCTTTTACGATTGACATCGATCGGCACGTTGTTATGAAGAATGATAAAGAAATTCAACTTCCACGTAAGGAATTTGACATCTTGGTGCTTTTAGCCTCTAAAAAAGATAGGGTTTTCAGTCGCGATGAAATTTTTAATCATGTTTGGGGCGATGAAATATTCGTAGGAGAACGAACCATTGATGTTCATATCCGAAAATTACGAGAGAAAATTGGTGACGATCACATCAAAACTATCAAAGGGTTCGGTTATAAATTTGTCGATTGATCAACACAGTTCATTGGCCATTGTTAACCTCGGTTCAACAATTCGAGCAACTTGGAAGGAACTCTTGTGGGACGTTTGTTCACTTTATTGATAAAGCCTAGTGTGACTTCACCAAGGTTACAAAGTTCACCTTTTGAGTTGAATATCTCATGTCGGAAAATAATTGAAGCGGTGGGCAGGGTATCAATTACGGTTTTAATTTGAATCACTTCATCGTAGTATAGCGGACGTTTGTATTTACTTTTCATTTCAATCACCGGCATCATTATACCACTTTCTTCCAAGTCTCGGTAGGCTATTCCAATAGAACGCATTAGCTCGGTACGTCCAATCTCGTATAGCATAGCGTAATTTCCGTAATAAACTATGCCCATTTGGTCGGTGTGGACATAACGAATCCGAAATTCGGTGATATTTTCTATCTTTCGCATATTTTTTTGAATTTTGCTTTTTGGATACAAACTTACAGATTTTCTTTCTATGCGACTCTACTTACCTTGGTTTACCATTTTAGCAGCCATATTGGCTATAGATGTAGCTTACTATTTCTTTTTAAAGCGACTTAAACAGAAACCATTTTATCAAAAAATACAAACATTTTCCCTTTGTATATCAATTATTTACCTACTCGCTTTTTCTTTACTTTTTTTAATTAGTCCTATTAGGTACGATTCCTCAGCTTTTAATTTCTACCGTCCTATGTCGTGGGCAGTTACGTGGTTTATGGTTTGGTACCTTCCACGAATAATAATGCTACTGCTGTTTCCGCTTTTTAAGATCTTCTCTTTTAAACGCCGTGAAATATTATTGCATAATGTTATGATTTTTATTGCAATGCTCTCTTTCGCCGGAGTATTTTTGGCATCCTTCACTATGATTTATAGAAATCAAAAGATTAGTCATGGTTCTATTCCTCAGGCGTTTAATGGTTATCGGATTGTGCAAATCTCAGACATCCATCTATACTCTCAAACGTTGTCGAAGCAACTGTGGAAAAAACGAGTTGAAGAAATCAATAGTCTTAAACCCGATTTGATTGTTTTTACCGGTGACGTAGTAAATAATTTTTGGATAGAAACCCAAGGATGGGATTCCGTTTTTTCCGGACTTAAAGCTCGCGATGGCAAATTTGCGATTCTTGGGAATCACGACTATGGCGATTATACCCGGTGGAAAACAACGCACGATAAATTTATCAATTTTCAACGCATTCAATCGTTTTTAAAAAAGAATGGCTTCAGGTTACTAAATAATCAACACCATTTTTTGGTAAAACAGCATGACACATTGGTCCTTGCCGGTATTGAAAATTGGGGAAATCCGCCCTTCCCTCGTTACGGAGATTTAGAAAAGGCTTTGTTGGGGGTAAATCGACAGCTTCCTATGATTTTACTTAGCCACGATTCAGATTTTTGGGATGCAGAAGTTCTTTCATCACCCTGGAAAATCATTTTAACCCTTTCGGGGCATACCCATGGTTTTCAGTTTGGACTGCGCACACGATGGTTGTCGTTTAGTCCGTCACAATGGCGCTATAAACGCTGGGGTGGGTTGTATCAATTGAATTCGCGATATCTTTATGTTTCTACAGGAATTGGAACTGTTGCCTACTTGGGACGTGTGGGAATTCTTCCCGAAACGGTGGTTTTTGAACTTTTTTCGGAATGATTAGTTTCAACGATTTGATGGTTATGCCTATTTCGGCTTTTGAGTATGAACTTTATTTTACCGGGAACTTTTATTTGAGATGTCAAGTAAATGAAAGAGATAAAGTTTAGCGCACCCTAATGCGTCGGAAAGTGCGTCGTGGTGATTCAATTCAATATCGAGCGCACTGCAACAGGCATTCAATCGGTAAGGACGGAATCCTTTTTTACGATAGATTTTCATGGTACATTCCCAAGGTATGTCCACGTTCACACGGTTATCGCCCAAACCATAATATTCCATCGATTGTTTTAGAACACGTCTGTCAAACGATTCATTGTGGGCAACAATACGATTGAAATGCAATCGGGAAGCAATATCGGGGAACACATCGGCAAAGGATGGAGCATTGAGAGTATCTTTAGGTG
>DAOTAV010000179.1:0-5220 GCA_035382785.1 Salinivirgaceae bacterium
TTTATATGAAAGTCACTCCCGACAGTGTTAAGATCTTGTTTAAAGAAAATGCATCAAAATCAGCTAAAGGAGGTTTTCTTGTCGGTGGGTTATCTTCCGGAAAGGGGAATTATGATTTACTGAGAGTCTCCTCGCATTCAACGCAAGTTTTTTTTGATACGGCAGCAACTAAATCGACCAAAGGAGGTTTTGCCGTTGGTGGTTTAGGAACAAATAAAAGCGGGGACAACTACATGGAGCTCACTCCTGCTAACTACCTAATTGGATTTGAAGCCGGTAAAAATATTACCACCGGAATGTATAATTGTTTCATGGGATATCAAGCCGGAAGGGAAAACCAAACCGGAAGCTATAATGTTTTTCTTGGTTACAATACTGGTAAAAACAACCTTAGCAGCTATAATACTTTTTTAGGATATAAAGCAGGAACTTCAAATACGACAGGAACTTACAATACTTTTTTGGGATTCAACTCGGGAACTTTAAATACCACCGGTTACAGTAATGTATACATCGGCAACGAAAGCGGTAGAAATAACACCACGGGTTATAACAATGTAATGATTGGTGATAAATCCGGGTACAACAACGTTTCTGGACAAAATAATATTACCATAGGGCAATACGCCGGTTATTCCCTAACCACTGGAAGTCACAATACACTGATAGGTACAGATGCCGGCTATAATCACACAAATCAACTTTACAACATAATGATTGGAACCGCGGCAGGTTACCACATAAATGCCTCTGGTTTTTCAGGATCCTTCAATACATTTATGGGGATTAATGCAGGTTGGGCCATACGTAATAGCCGCGACAATACGTTTATAGGAACTAATGCCGGTTATTTCCTCGATAACGGAACCGGAAATACCTTTTTAGGAATTGATGCGGGACGGGCAGGCTATGACCCACCCACACCTCCGGGATGGCAACCACGAAATTACACTTCAAACTACAATACCTTTATTGGCTGTAAATCAGGACATTCAAATTTAGAGGGGAATAACAACGTAGCCGTCGGATATATGTCAGGATTTAGCAACCAGAGCGGTAGCGGAAATATTTTTATTGGGTACATGGCCGGATTAAGCGAAACCGGAAGCAATAAATTATATATTAATAATTCAAGTTCAACGCCTCTGATCTATGGCGATTTCTCAACGAAAAGACTGGGTATCAACACTCAAACACTCAACAGTACGCTTAATGTCGGCGGAGATCTCTCCGTTTCGGGAAATATTTCTGGTACAACCGTTTCAGGAAATCTCACAGGTAATGTTACCGGAAATGTGACCGGAAATGTGACCGGAAATGTTAATGGAATTACTTTAGGAAAAATATACCTAGTAGGAACAGGAAATGTTTTAACATCTCCCGATGGAAATATTGTTCTTTCTATTGAGTCAGGCGCAAAATTAAGACTTACCAACAAT
Source organism: Salinivirgaceae bacterium (assembly GCA_035382785.1). Lineage (GTDB taxonomy): Bacteria > Bacteroidota > Bacteroidia > Bacteroidales > Salinivirgaceae > JAAYQU01. Next base: position 1,440 of record DAOTAV010000179.1, read on the forward strand.
ACAGGCAAGTTTGTCCACCTATGGTGGATAGCTCAAAACGGAGCAACGCAAAATGCCAATTCAATTGTTGTTAATAATCCTATCGGAAGTTATTGCGATATAATAAACTTTACAACCAACGGTCAAGGAATCGAAGTTCATTTTGGAACTGAAGATGGAGGCACTTATAGTTCCGTTTGGGTTCAATGGTCCAATTACAAAGTTTTTGGACACTATATGAGATACTGATACTTATCTGATTATTTTCCAGTTATATTCACCAAATAATAATAAAGTTTTAAAACCTGAAAAACTAATTTAAGATCTAAAGGCCTTACAATAAGTGTTGTGCTGGCATAGGGAACCAGCAAGGAAAGCGTCTAACTTCTTTATTTTTGGCAAATCAAAGAGGTTAGACATGTTTTTTATAAAAATTTATAAATTTGTGTAGAAAAGTCGTGGATTTCTTAATTGTAATGCAAAAAATTTGTTTCATATTACTTGTATTTACTGCAATAGAGCTCAATGCACAATTGAACCAAACCAAAGGGTATGCTTCCTACTATGCTAATAAATTCGAAGGTAAAACCACAGCATCGGGAGAGATTTACCGCCACGAAAATTTAACCGCAGCTCATCGAAGTTTACCCTTTGGTACGCTGGTAAAAGTCACTAATTTGTCGAATAATAAGAGTGTAGTGGTTCGCATCAACGATAGAGGTCCCTTTACGGAAGATCGATTGATTGATCTTTCAAAATCTGCTGCCGACTCGCTGGGATTCCTTGAGCAGGGACTGGCGGAGGTAGAAATATCCATTTTCAATGTCGATAACGAATCCGTTAAAACCAACCCAAATTCAGGTCAAACGCTGGAAAAAAAGAACACTTCTGAAACAAAATCCTCATCACCTTCAGCAAACCTTGTTCCATCGATTTCGACCTCATTTTTTCGTCTCAGTAGTCAAAAGTACACCCCCACCGGATTTGGTGTCCAAGTGGGAAGTTATCAGGAGAGCTTAAATCTTTTAGAGCGTGTTTCCGTCATTGAACAAACCCTAAAAAAGAATGTAACCATTCAAGTGATCACCAACAATGGAAACCGAGTCTATCGACTGATTATAGGTCCATTCGAAACCCGCGCTCAAGCTGAATATTTCAAAGATTCAATAAAAGATTCATTCCCGGGATTTGTTGTCAGCTTTTAATTTGTTTTAGAAACAGTCTATTCCTACTCATTTTTGCCTTTTGAATGCAAGAATTGCGAAAGATGAACATCCCATTTCAAAACATGATCATACCACCAATTACGTATGTAGCTAATCACTTCATTAGCGGTAATTTCATTTCCCTCAGAAAAATTGAAATTAAACATGGCAATCCGTTCAAGATAAGCGTAATGAGACTTTTTGTGTTCATTTATCGCGACATAGTTATTTTGAAGCATTACCTCTTCTTCTTCCTTAAAATGTTTCATCCCGTAGTCGGTTAGTTGGCTTAGCAGTTCCGAAAGTTTCCGAGAGTTTACAAATAAATAATGTTCGTCGATAATATTGTTGATAATCAAAAACAATTCTTTATGCTGATTATCAATAATTGGGTTAATGGTTAATTTCGACAAATCAATGGCTATTTTTTCAATCGTATTCATAGACATTTATCTTATATTGTTCTTTTTAAATTCTGGAACATATTGTTTATCTGTTTTAGCAATATGATTAACTAACCAATCCTGCAGAAAATGCACAAGATCAATAGCAACAGTATCGTCTCCTTGGCGGAATTGCCGGTAGTATTCCTCTATTTTATTTATGAACTTTTTATGTTGTTCAATGTGGCGATTAGTTTCCTTATATTCAATTGCATCAAAAATCTGTTCTTCATAGCCAAAGTGATAAACGGTATAATCAACCAACTCTTTCATTACCTTCTCGATTTCGGTACGGCTTTTATGCTGACCATAGGAGACATAAAGAGCATTGATTAAATCGAATAAACGGCGATGTTGCTTGTCAATGCTATCAATTCCAAGTCTGTAACTCTCATTCCAGCCAATAAGAATTTCGGAGCGCGATTTTGATTTGTTTTTATCCACTGCTTTAAAGAATCCGACGATTTCTTTTAGATGTTCGGCCATCCCCGCGAATTCTTCAGCACTGGTTGCAAGCTCTTCGCTCGAAGCAGCATTTTGCTGTATTACGGTATTCATTTGTTGTACGCCTGTGTTGATCTGTTCTGCACCATGATTCATTTCTTTACTTGCAGCGGCAATTTCTTTGATGATGTTGGCAGATTTGTTGACCTCATCGGCAAGCCTTAAAGCATTTTGTAACGTTTTTTCGGTGCTGTTGTATGATTTTCCTGAAAGGGCAGATATTTCATCGGCTGCTATCCGGCTTCGTTCAGCTAACTTTCTTACTTCGGAGGCCACAACGGCAAATCCTTTTCCATGCTCACCGGCACGGGCAGCTTCCACAGCTGCATTTAAGGCCAAGAGATTCGTCTGAAAGGCTATTTCGTTAATAATGGATATTTTTTCCGTAATCACACGTATTGCTTCCATGCTCTCTTTACTTGCCATTTCTGTTTCTTTCATCATGTTGATGGTTTCAGCATAGATTTGTTCTGCAATTCTACTGTTTTCTGAATTCTGGTGAATATTAGCCACCATTTCCTCAATAGATGATGAAATTTCTTCTGCCGATGCTGCTTGTTCGGAAGCTCCTTGTGAAACTGTTTGGGCTGCAGAACTAATTTGGTTGCTCCCGTTCACAATGCTTTGAGCTCCATCGATCACCTCTGTAACGATTTCTCGCAACTTACCGTTCATTTTATTGAACGATTTTATAAGCATGTTGATTTCATCGTGATGATTATCTTCGATTTCATATCCTACAATACCATTCGAAAGATCCATAAAATATGGAACTATTCGATTTACTCGGTCGAGCAGTCGAGTTTTTATAAACTGATAAGTAAAAATGATCGTGATGAGGAAAAGAATCAAAGTTATTAGAATTATTGTTCTCTTCAGCTTCAATTGATCATCGAAGTGTTGCGACAAAATCTTCACTATCTGATCGAAGGAGGAAACCATCTTAGCACTATTTTTCTCAATGTATTCGAGTGCCTTTGAGCGTGATAAATCATCGCTACTGTTGATAATGGTTTCAATGTTACGCCTGTATTCTTCCCATGCGTTATTTGCCTGAATTAAATGGGAACCAAGAACCTGTTTAAATTCCGGTAATTCTATCTGTCCCTCTATTCCGGGAGCTATCCCGCCGTTTGCTAATACATTTAAAGTCTTTGAAACTAAGTTAATTGCCTCATTGATTTCCGCTCTGTATTCTCCTCGATTATTAATTTCAACTTCGCTATAAAAGGCAACTTTTTGGGTCAACATTCGATTACGTCCAGAAATATCGATTGCCGTACTTTGAACAGTTGTATCCCATGAAAAATAGAGGGAGATAACTATCACTACAAGTACCATTTGAATTGCATACAAAATGGCTATTTTTGAAAAAACACTCTGTTTTTGAATAAGTTGCATAGTTCTCGGTATTTAAGTTTATGTTATTAGGTTACGCGCTCAAGGTAGTTTTTTTTTTCTTTTTTTTAAACAATTTTCATAAAAATTTACAGGTATGAATTTTCATTTTTTTACTGTTGTTAAACATATATTATCCATAACGAGAAAACATTATTATTATTTGAAAAAAATAAACGAAACCGAATCACACAGTATCAAAATTTCGGCCGACTTCTGATGTGAATTTGTATTACCCTAAATCAATGTTTT
>DAOTAV010000180.1:0-5197 GCA_035382785.1 Salinivirgaceae bacterium
TATTCGGACGCATTCGCTCTGCCAATGGTTTTTGATTCATATTCATGAACAGATTATTGAGAGTTTTTCTCTGAAGTTAATATCCAAAGTTCGGCCACAAAGCATAACAATCCTAAAATTAAAAAAAATTGCCACAAAAGCGGGAACGAACCTTTTTCATTGTCGATTCGTTGCTTGGTATTAAATAATTCAAAACCTTTGGATTTATATCCCTCGATGTCTAATGGTGTAAAATCCGACTCTAATCTGGAATAATTCATCGATAATAAAAATGGAGCATTATCGGCGAGAAATAGCGAATAAATGCCCGATTCCTGGATTTGATTTTCCGGACAAATCATAATGTTCTGCCTGCTGGACTGAAATCGGGGAATAAACGACCTTTTATGTTTATCAATTATTTTGGGCACTTGATCTTTCGAGAGGTTCTGCGCCGGAAATTCAAAGCAGATATTATCAGTCAAGGTAAAAACAGGTTCGATGACTTTCCCGGAAAATTGAACCATGTTAACAAACAGCGGAACAAAAAGTGGGTTTGTTGTAAAATCATCGTTTTTCAAAATATCGGTAGTAATTAAATAAAGTCCTCCCATGTCAAATCGACGTTCTAACAAGACGGGATCAGCATTTTCAGTAACAAGAACTGCTTCTGCCTGGGGAACTTTGTGTTGAAATTTTCGCAATTTCAAAACTACGGGCAATTTTGCTTCTTTGTCGATATTGCTTATGGAACGACGGAATAATGGGTGTTGAAGCGAAAGGATTTTAACGCTGCTTTTTTGTTCTTTGACTGCATCAAGGGCTGGGAGTTTCAAATTATTTAATATCCGACTCTCGGCAACACGATCGAACGGCTCATCTAAAAACATCGCAAGTGCAGCACCTTTCGAAACCCTTTGAAGAATCTGGTCAAAAACTCCTTGCGCTAATCGCTCCGGCTGAGTTATGAAAAAAGTGGTTACTGAATCAAATTGATCGACCGATAAATTGTTATGAGCTATGATCTTGTAATCGATATAGCGTGCAGCATCAAACAAACGCTTCAGCGGTAGATAGTATTGTTCATCGCCTACCAATATCACCTTGCGACGTCTAGTAATTTCAAACGTAAAGTAATAAGTATCATCGAAAACAACCGGATTATCGTCAATCTCAATTTTCCCCGAGTACCACCCCTCAGAATAGAAGGAAAAAGAAAAAAATAAATTTTTACTTTCACCACCCTCCAAATCAACAGAAATCAAGGATTTTATACTATCGTTCAAGTATAATCGTACAGGAACGCCCTGTCGAAAATTTTCCCCACGATTGGTTAATCTTACAAATAATCCTTGTTCAACATTCAATAACCGATAAGGACTATCAAACCAAACCGTATCGATTGAAATATTATCGTAGTTTTGAGTCGAAAATCTTACTATTTGGGCAGGTAATGAATCAACTAAATCAAAAAATGGTGACCAATAGTTTTTTTGAAAATCAGAAATAATCAACACCTTTACCGATTCATTGCCTTTAGAAATTTCTGCTAACTGCTGACGCAAAAATTCAGTCAATTGTTTGGGAGGAATCACCGTCGCACTGTAATCGATTGGCTGAATCACCTGCTGAAGTGCTCCAGGATTAATATTACGAGCCACAATGCCTTGGTGAGTTAGGACCCGAAACGATACGCTGTTTGAAATCGAAGAAAGTTGTCTTATAATATAATTTTTAGCTTGCATAAGAAAAGAACCATCTCGGTTCTCAGTCTGCATACTCAGAGAATTATCGAGAAACAAAATAATATGGTCGGCTTGTTGTATTTGCTCATTGGGTCGATGGTTTAGACGAGGAAAAGCAAATGCCAATACTAAAAAAACAATGGTTAACGTCCGTAGCAGTAAAATCAGTAAATTATGAATTTTTCTTGTACGTTTGCTTTTATTTTCAACTTTCTTCAAAAACGATAATCTACTGAAATACAAAACCTTATGGCGATGTAAATTGATCAAATGAATGATAATAGGGATTAGTGCTAGAAAGAGAAGCCATAAAACTTGAGGATACAAAAACGTTATCATAGGAAAACTCCATGGAAGATGAATACGGTGCAAAGTAACGAAATTTTCTCCTTCTTTTCCAACCAATGATTATAATATCAAAGCGAAGCTTGGTTGTTAATATAAGCGAATTTCCTACATTTGCCAACGTTTTGTTAATTAATTGAAAGACAGTAAATCTCCAAAATAAAGGAATCGCCAAAAATTGTATGAATAAGATAGGTTTGCTTTCCGACACTCATGGCTGGTTAAATCCCAAAATTGCACAATATTTTTCTGACTGTAACGAAATCTGGCATGCAGGTGATATTGGCTCACTGGAAGTGATCAATGAACTTGAGAAAATCGCTTTAGTAAGGGCGGTTTATGGAAATATTGATGGTTTAGATGTTAGATACGCAACTTCAGAAAAATTATCGTTTGAAATCGAAAAAGTTAAAGTTTTTATAACTCATATCGGTGGATATCCCGGGAAATATGTTCATTCGGTTGAAAAAGAAATTAAACTGTATCAACCCAAGTTATTTATTTCAGGACATTCCCACATTCTGAAAGTCATGTGGGACAAAAACTACAATCTGCTACATATCAATCCGGGTGCTGCCGGGCAAAGTGGTTTTCACACTAAACAAACCATTGTAACCTTTATAGTCGATGGTGAACAAATAAGCGATTTAATGGTTATAGAGCTGTAAATTAAGTTAAACATGTCGCAATATTCAATCAAAGATCTAGAGGAGATCACAGGAATAAAATCACACACCATACGTATTTGGGAAAAGCGATACCAATGCCTTATGCCCAAGCGAACCCAAACCAACATCCGATATTATGATGATGATCAACTTAAACGACTATTGAATATTACACTTCTTATTCGATCAGGAGAACGTATTTCGGATGTGGCAAATCTCTCAGATGAAGACCTTTCGAAAAAAGTGGCCGAGATATCTAAAGGTCTGAATGACATATCGCTGCAGGTTGATCAGCTGATTAGTGCAATGATTAAACTCGACGAAAAAAATTTCAATCAAATTATGGAAAAATCCATCGTGAAAAATGGATTTGAATTCACCATGGAAAACATTTTATTTCCTTTCATGGAAAAAGTCGGATTTCTTTGGCTTACAGGAGTAATCACTCCTGCTCGTGAACACTTTGCTTCATCAATCATGAAACAAAAGCTTCTATCAACTATTGATAAAATTGTCACTTCCTACTCACCCAATGCCCCAACCATTGTGTTTGCTCTCCATGAAAAAGAGATGCACGAAATATCCCTTCTCATGGCTCATTATCTGGCAAGAAAATACGGATTCCAAACCATATATCTAGGCCAATCAACTCCGATGGATTGTTTAATCGATATTTTGAACGAATCGAAAGCAAAGATTTATGTAACCGCATTCATCACTTCGGTTCCGGAAAAATTCATAAAATCATACCTAACAGAACTATTATTGAGGATACCCAATTTGTCAATCTTTACATTTGGGGCACAAGTGACCAATCAAAAGCTTCAATTACCCGATAAAGTTAGGATAATCTATACGTTGCAAGAAATGAAAAAAGTGCTCAAAGAATTGCAAAACTTATCTGAATAGATATCCGAATCCAAATAATCCATAGTTTTTTTTGCAGATGTCGAATATAAAATCAAATGTTTTCTGGTTTCGCCGCGATCTCCGTTTAGACGATAATCATGCTCTATATCACGCACTGAAAGAGCCCCTTCCCTTACGATTCATTTTTATTTTCGACACCAACATTCTTCGTCAATTCGATCGTTCTGATCCACGTCTGAGTTTTATTTTTAATCGACTTTGGGAAATAAATTCTCAACTTCAACGCTTCAAAAGCTCAATCGAAATATACGAAGGAACACCCTACACGATTTTTAACCAACTAATCTCACGACACATTATTCAGAATGTTTTTGCCAACGAAGATTATGAACCGTATGTCATCAAGCGCGATAACGAAATTTCAACGCTGCTATCCAAGTTCGGTGCGACATTGCGACTTTTTACCGATCACATTATTTTTCATCCAACCAAAATACTCAAGCCCGATCAAAAACCCTACACAATTTTCACCCCATACAAAAATCAATGGATTAAACAATATGAAAAATATACCGTTGAAACCTATCCCTCGGAAGAATTACTGCCTTCTTTGCTAAATAGAGAAGTTCCATCCGACTTCACCCCATTAGAAGTTTCATTTCCGATAAACCCAAGCCTTCGCATCGTTCCAAACTACCCATCAAACGAAATTTTGCACAACTACGCCCATACGCGTGATTTCCCGGCTCTTGATGCCACATCAAAAGTATCGTCACAATTGCGTTTTGGAATCATTTCAACCCGAAAATTAGTATTGCTCGCATCTAAAACTAGTACCACCTATTTATCCGAACTAATCTGGCGCGAATTTTTTATCTCGATTCTTTACCATTTCCCCAACACCGTTACCGAATCGTTTCACCGTAAATATGATAAGCTTACATGGAATCCCAACGAAAATGATTTCCGGCGATGGTATAACGGAGAAACCGGCTATCCAATAGTCGATGCAGGAATGCGACAACTTAACACCACAGGTTTTATGCATAATAGGGTACGTATGATTGTTGCATCGTTTCTTACAAAACATCTTCTTATCGATTGGCGTTGGGGTGAAGCCTACTTTGCCCAAAAACTACACGATTTTGAACAATCAAGTAACGTTGGAAATTGGCAATGGGCAGCTTCCACAGGTTGCGATGCGGTTCCTTATTTCAGAATTTTCAATCCCAACATCCAAACTAAACGATTCGACCCAAACTTTGAGTACATAAAAAAATGGGTACCCGAATTTAATTCAGCCAACTATCCCAAACCAATCGTTGAACATAATTTTGCTCGTAATCGAGCTCTGGAGAGATACTCCTTGGTAAATAAAATCGGCTAAACCGCTCGGCGCCATTGCTGGAAAGTAGTGTGACATTGAAATTAGAACAAGAATAATCCACATTTCAACATAAAACCCTACCTTTGCAGTTGAAAATTTTCGACCGTTGAGCTGCTTGTTTCAAGTATCCACAACGTGATAATCAACAATTGGATATGCCGGAGCATGCTGACCCCAAAAACCGGGCAAAAAATCACCGTTTA
>DAOTAV010000181.1:0-5165 GCA_035382785.1 Salinivirgaceae bacterium
AGCTGTTGCCGATTGTACAGGCCACGGCGTTCCGGGGGCTTTTATGAGCATGCTGGGAATTTCGTTACTCAACGACCTTCATGGTCATTACTCAAAATTTGATCCGGCCTTTATTTTAGGAACTCTGCGTGCAAAAATCAGGAATAATCTTCATCAATCGAATTACATGGAAACCAATACCGACGGAATGGATATGGGATTGGTCATCATAAATACTCAAACAAACGAAGCCGTGTTTTCGGGAGGAAATGTTCCACTTTGGTTATACAAAAACGGGGAAATATCCATTATAAATCCTGATAGGATGCCGGTAGGGGTTTATATTGGGGAAGATCAACCTTTTACCAACCATTATTTTCAAATAAATCGAGGTGATGCACTCTATCTCTTCTCCGACGGCTATTGCGATCAGTTTGGTGGCGAGAAAGGACGTAAATTGATGCAAAATGGATTTCTTTCTATTGTGAGAAAATGTGTAGCCCGAACGCCCGGGGAACAGAAACAAATTCTTTATGATGAATTAATAAAATGGCAAGGCCAACAACGACAAATTGACGATATCTTGGTTATTGGAGTTATTTTTAGCTAATCAAAATATTATGGCAACACTTAACTTATTACTGGCTGGGAATAGCGATTCGTTTAAACCTTATTTGATAGGGCTTCTTCGTATTCGCTATAAAGAGTTGATTCTATTCCCTGCTCAGAATATTAGGCAAATGATAAATATTGCTCAGAAAACAAATATATCTATTCTCATTGCAGACCTTCAACTAATCCTCCCGACGGCTAAAGGAGGCGAATATGAACAACTACACGATTTGCTAAAAAATACCATGATGATTGTATTGCATCCCAAGGAGACCAAACCATCGCAAATTCAGCTCATTTCGAAACATTTTCCCCATTTGAAATTATTGCAAAAACCATTCAATCCGGCCTCGCTATATCACTTCATCGATTCGGCAATTGAACAAAGTCAGAGAAAAGAGCCAACCGAGGAGATCAATCTTCCGGCTTGGGCTATCCAAGATAATTTGAATCTTAGAGTTTTGTGTCAAAACTTCAGAAATGACCGTGAAAAAGTTATTAAAATTCTGAAGCTTTATCCGGCTCAGATAGAAACTCACCTTGTAACCATCGAACAAATCCTTCTTAACAAACAGAATGATCAGTTAATCAATGAACTGCAATCGCTTAAAACGTCGCTGATATATTTTGCAGGAGAAAAGGTGGTTTCATTGATTGACCAAATTCGCCGACATGTGGAAGATAATCCATATGATTCTACTAACATTGCTCAATTGCTTGCAAATTTCAAAAATCAATGGGAAGCAGTTCAAAAGCAAATTCAGGAACTATAAGACATCGTTCAGACCTCTGTTTTTTAACGATTTTCTTGTGGCTCATATCAAGCCTTTCGGTCTCAGCTCAGAATAATAACAAATCGTGGGTTGATTCGAAAGTTGAATTTTTTCTGCAACATAAAAGCGATTCAGTTTTTCCTTTTTTAGAACGAGCCTTTAAAAAAGCCTGCACCGACAAAAACTATAATCAAGCGTATGCTATCTATCGATGGCAATTACATGCAATCGATAAATTAAACCGTTTAAACTACATGCCCGACGTGGTTCAAAAAGCCGATTCATTGGTTATGAAGCAAGCCAATCGCGATCAAATTGTTGAGCTTGAACGAATAAAAGGTCGGATTTATTGGCGAATGCGTCAATTTGAAAAGGCTCGAAGGTCTTTTTATATTTTATTAAATCATTCACAAAACTCATTGGATAGTACAACCATTTCTGTGGCCTACAACAACCTTGGTTTGCTCTATACTGAGCAGGCAATGTTAGATTCAGCCATGTTTATGTTTCAAAAAGCCCTTGAAGCCAATATCAAAATGGGGAATCCTGAAGAGATAGCTACAACCTTAAATCTGATGGGTAATGCATATTTGCGATGCAATAAATACAGCGAAGCAAAAGAATATTATTTGCAGGCTCTTTTCAATGCAAGAAAATCCACTAATTCCGAAACGCAGGCCAAAATATTGCTTAACCTATCAAAGATTTTTCATAAGGAAGGAAAAAATCAAGAGGCTCTTCACTATATTGATTCAGCAACCGGCATTTGGATGCAAACAAAAAACAATAGTCAGATTGCTTCGATGCTTGTAGAGAAAGGGGCAATCTATCGTACTATGAATCAGTATGGAACAGCATTAGAAAACTATCAGAAAGCTCTTGAAATACGAAAGCGATTAGGCGATAAATTGCCAATAGCAGCAACCTATATCAATATCGGAACAATATACAAAGAGCTCAATATGAGTGAAATAGCTATAAAATACTATAATTTGGCGTTGGAGATTTACCAAGAGTTAAAATATGACCAATACATAGCTACTACCTTAAACTACCTTGGAGGGGTTTACTATAAAACCGGCATGTTTGATCGTGCCCTTGATTTTTATCTATCGTCGTTCCGATATTTTGAAGTCGTTAACGATAGGTTTGAACAAGCGAATCTATACATCAATATTGCTTTGATGTATAAAAATTTAGGCAATATCGAACAATCCTTAATCCATTATCAGAAAGCTTTAGAAATATTTCAATCTATCGACGACCAAAAAAGAGTTGCAGATGTTTTAGGATACATCGGGAATTTATATTTAACGAGTAATCGCTTTAATCTCGCAGAGATTCATTTTAATAAATCATTGCAAATTCGTCAGAAGATCAGTGATCAAACCGGTATAATGTTTTCGAAATTTGATCTTTCGGCGTTAGCAATAGGGCAAGGAAATTACACTCAAGCCGAGAAACATTTAAAGTCACTTTGGCGAGATTATGCTAAGCTTCCAAGCCTTGAGTTTAAAATGAACGTTGCAAGCAATTTAGTTTTAATTTTTGAAAAACAGCAAAAATTTGATCAGGCCTTATTTTATAACAAACAATGGGATGCAATAAAGGACAGTTTGGTAAATATCAAACTCATTGAACAAGCTGCCGAGATGAATTCTCGAATTGAAGTTGAAAAAATTAAGTTGGGTGACAAAAACAACCAAACTTCCGACAACAGCGATAAGCAGAAAACCGAAGATTCCAATACATTTGAAAAAAATCAACAAATTTGGAAATGGATAGAACAACCGGCGGTTACGGTTGGAGTATTGATCTTGATTATAAGTGTTTTTATTTTAATTTTGAGGCAACGGAAGATCTTTGGCAAACCGGATCGGGCAGTTGCTTCGGAAAGCGAAAGTTTGAATGTTGTAGCAGATAATGATTTGGAAGGGTTAAGCAATGACACGATTGCCAAAGCCCTTCTTGAAATGTATCAACCTTTGATATTGGGTTTGTTTCGTGAAATCCAAATCGATCTTGAAGCCAGTAAATCTTCAGTTCAGTCATTACGTGTTTATAACGACACATTAAAACTGCTTGCCAATAGTTATGAGATTTTGGAAATTCATTTAGTGGATAAATTAATCCAAAATCGTTTGGAAAATCAGATTTTTGACTTAAAAAATCTTGTAGATGAATTAAAAAGCGGCTATTCGCTGTTTTCCGTTTCGAGGCAAATAAACATCCAGAACATGGTTAATGAAAACACAATTATATTAGGAAATCCGATCTACTACAAGTTTTTGTTAATGTTGTTGTTTGATTATTTCGTTGCTTTTGAGCAAAATAATGCTGCAATATACATAACTCATCAAAAGAACGACAAAAACAATAGCATTGTTTTTTCAAGCGATAAAATCTATTTATCAAAAAACGAAGTAAATGAGATTCAGGAATATGTTCAAGGTGGTGGATTGTTGAGTAAAGACTATAAGACTTCCTTGAACCTATTGCTTTGTTTAGCTCGAAAGGGAATGATTCAGTTAGAGATATTAAAATACGGCGAGGTTGGAACCAAAATAATTGTTTCCAGCCCAGATTTATTGGCAGTTAATATGATTGATGAGCAGAAAAAAGTCTGATAGCTGTACAAACTATTGAAAAATATGCGTAACTTTTAAGCCAAAAGAAAAAGGGTGTAAGGATTTGAAAATAAGCTTTTAGTTGTTGATTTCAATAACCCTGCACATAAAACTTTCTGAAAATGAAACCTTTGATGACCTTCATTTGTTTGATAATCAATATTCTAATCGTTGCCAACGATACCATTCCGGAGCAAGTCACAGGAAATAATCGTTTGCAGTTGTTAAACCAATATGCTGCTGATTTTTTAAAATCAAACCCTGAAAAATCGAGGGAATATGCTTTCCAAGCAAAACAACTTGCTGAGGCATTGAATAACTTTGAAGAATTAGCTAATTCTCTGAATTACATAGGATTAACTTATTACAATGAAGGAAAGTATGACGAAGCCATTAACTTTTTTCAACACGCAATAAAAGCTTCCCTACGATCAGGAAGAAAATCAAACGTTGCCAATATGTTTCAAAAAATCGGAATGGCTTATTTACAGATGAATAACTATGAAAAAACCAAATTTTATTATCAACAAGCTATTACGGTTTATGAACAATTAGATTATCCCGATCTATTGGCCAAAACCCTTTATGAACAAGGAGTGGTTTACTACCTTTCTTCAGATTTCTCAGAATCTATTACGGTTTTGGATAAATCCATCGAGCTTTATGATCGACTGAACAACCGGAGAGGTAAAGCTAAATCGCTGGCTCAGCAAGCCATGGCCTATGAAGCGCTTGGTAACTTTAAAAAAGCATTGATTCTATATCAAGAGGCTTACCAGATTCAAAATCAATTTGCGAATCGAGACCATATGGCTTTTTTACTTAATCATATTGGCATTGTTTATCAGAAAATGCGATTAACCAATGAAGCTGCCAATTCATTTAAACAGGCTCTTGAAATTTGCGAAAGCGATTATTGGGAATTGAAAGCATCCATACGTATTGGTTTGGGAAACACTTACATGGAGGGGAAAAAGTATGAAGCCGCAGCCGATGAATTCTACAAAGCATTGGAGATGTTGGATAAAATCAATTCCCGGCAAATCAAAGCCGATTTGTATCAGTCACTCTACCAACTAAATCAGGCACTTGGAGATAATAAAAAAGCATTGGAATTTTTTCAGAAATATGTTGAATTTCGCGATAAAAATGGCACGAACAATAATCTGGCACG
>DAOTAV010000182.1:0-5138 GCA_035382785.1 Salinivirgaceae bacterium
AACAATTTCAATTTCTACTAAAACTGCTTAAAAAAATACGTTCAATTTGAAGTTTTTGCTTGTGTATCAGCTAAAAATCGTATTTTCGCAAAAATAAGGAAACTCTTTTCGTCATGAAGTTTATATTATGGCCCATAGCAACACTCTACGGATTCATTGTTTGGATTCGGAATCGATTTTTCGACCTTGGAATTTTCACTTCAAAGGAATTCCCTATCCCAATCATCTCGGTTGGAAACATTACAGTTGGCGGCACTGGTAAAACACCGCATGTTGAATATCTTATCCAAACGCTCGGAAGCAAATATAAACTATGTGTTGTTTCACGAGGATATAAACGTCATACCAAGGGTATTTTGGAGGTTCAATCAACATCAACGTTTTGGGAGGTGGGCGATGAGCCAAAACAAATTAAGCAGAAGTTTCCCGATGTAAGTGTAATTGTCTCGGAGAGCAGAGCCAAAGCTATTCAAAAAATATTGTTAGGAGAGCTTGGCAATCAGCCCGATGTGATTATTCTTGACGATGCTTATCAACATCGATGGGTGAAAGCCGGTTTTTCTATTCTATTGGTTGATTTTTATAGACCTATTTACGATGATTACTATTTACCGGTTGGCAACCTACGAGAGTCGCAAGATGAAAGGCGCCGGGCTGATATGGTAATCGTTACCAAGACGCCTGAGAATGTCACACCCATTGATCGTCGTTTGATTTTGAAACATTTGAATCTTTATCCCCATCAAACTCTTCTTTACTCCTATTTTAGGTATGGAGATCTCATTCCACTGGAAAAAAATTTAAGGAAACTATCGGTTGAGTTTTGTTTGAAGCATAAGTTTTCGGCTGTTTTGATAACCGGAATTGCTAATCCGGTACCCCTTAAGGAGTTTATTATGAAGCACTTTGTTGAGGTTGAGCATCTTTGTTTTTCTGACCATTATGAATATTCAACGCGAGATGTTAGGAAAATCTATGATTTATACAAAAGGTTAAATAGCTCAAACAAAATTATCATTACTACCGAGAAAGATGCTGTTCGTTTGATTTCGCGTATGGAGGAAGAAAACCTTGATATGCCCATTTATTATCTTCCGGTGGAAGTTCAGTTTCTCGATGAAGGAGCGAAGGAGTTTCAGCATAAAATAGAATCCTTTATCGTCAAAAATCGTCGAAAATATTCATGAAAAACGGATTTTAGTTTGTTATGCAAAGCCCATGAAATTAATCCGCATGGTGTAAAGAGCAAATCATGAAGAAGATAGCAACGACATTTTTCATTATTCTTCAGGGGATTATTTCACCGGGTCAGCATTATAATGTTGCAAAATATTCGGTTAGCGAAGGATTGCTGCATGCTATCGTTACGGATATAGTTCAAGATCATCAGGGATATTTGTGGATTGCCACAGGAGGCGGAGTCAGCCGTTTCGACGGATTGAAGTTTTATCATCTTACAACCCGTGATGGGTTGAATTTCCCAAGAATTACATGTTTAGGTGTTGACGTGGAAAACAACCTTTGGATAGGGTCGTCGAACGGAATCAACGTTTATGATGGCGATTCTGTTTATTTGCTATATAACGTTGATGTGGGAATATCTGTCTTTGATTTTGAGGCGGATCCTAATGGTGGAATTTGGGTTTCAACTGAAATAGGTCTAAGCAAGCTTTATTTTCATGATAAACAAATTCAATTCGAAAAAATTGAATATCCCTTTGTAAATCCAACCCAGAGTTCCATTTTTGTTGAGCGCGATCTTTCAACGTTTCTTTTACACAATAAGGCTGGATCTTTGTATTATGGTGTGCAAGGGAGAGTGTTTCGCATCAACGAAAAAAAAATAGAAAATATATTTTGCGATACATCTGTTTATGTTAATACCGGAACCATTCTTCCTGACGGAACATTTATTTTAGGAACCGACCGTGGGCTTTTTAGCATCAGAGGAAAAAGTTCGGCTCCTTTTATGCCTTCAATTTTTTGTAATTACCACATTACAAAAGTCATTTATCATAACAATAAACTATGGGCTTTAGGGCGTTTGGTTCAAGATCCTGAAAAACAGATGTTTTTGATTTCGTTGGATCTTGCAAAACCGTCCTCTCCATTTTTTATCGGACGAAAAAATGGTTTAATCGAGAGTCCCACAACGATTTATATTGATCATGAAAATAATATTTGGACAGGATCAAATGCAGGGTTGAGTGTTTTGCGCGGTGAGACTTTTATCACTTACACAGTTGCCGATGGATTAGTTGGAAATATTATTTGGGCAATATTTCGTTCGAAAGAAAAAGAGTTTTGGTTAGGAACCATCGGGGAAGGCTTAACGGTTTGGGGCAAAGACGGAATCAAGAATTATACAACAGAAAACGGTTTGCCTGATAATTTTGTAGGTAAAGTATTTCAAGATACCGATGGAACTATTTGGATAGGAACCAGCAATGCTGGAATAGCCAAAGTGAAACAGAAAAACGGCCAACATAAATTTCTTACCGTTCCTATCTTACCTCAGACCCGTAAAATTCGAGTCGATGATATTCTTGTGGATAAGAACAACACCATGTGGGTTGCATCCAACCACGGGTTGTTTTATTCGTACAATCGAAAGGAATTTTACCATAAACCACTGATTGATAGTGTCAACGATCTGTTTTTTATCCAGAAACTTTTATACGATTCACTTACCGACAGGATTTGGATTGCAACTCGCAACTCGGGACTTTTCTACCTTATCAATGGTAGAATCGAACGCTTTAAGGAAATTGCTCCCAATGAGCAACTTACAACCATGTGTCTCGACGAGTCGGGAAATGTTTGGGTTGGGTCGAGACTTAAAGGTATTTTTCGAATCAGCAACGATTCGGTTTTACAAATCGATGTTCATAAGGGGCTTGTATCGAACCTAATTTTTATCCTTTTCGGTGATTCGCATTTTAATCTCTGGGTGGGAACCAATCTCGGGATTGATAAAATTGATCTATCTTCGGTAGAAAAAACCAAGCCCATAATCAGACACTACGGCTCAACCGATGGGTTAACCGACTTGGAAACAAACCTGAGCGGGGTATGTGAAACCGAAGATGGTTACATTTATTTTGCAACCAACGGAGGACTGCTTCGCTACGACCCATATTACGATTTTGAAAATCGCATCCCTCCGAAAATTAATCTTTTGTCTATAAAGTTATTTTCAAATGAACATGTATGGAGCAATGGATTGTCCACGTTGAGATCCGATGAAAATCAAGAACATAGTATATCGTTGAAATACAATAAAAATCACATAACTTTTGACTTTATTGCCATAAGTTTTAAGAATCCTAAGGGAATTATCTACAACTGGAAAATGGATAATTTTGATCGGCAGTGGATTTCCGGACAGATGGCACAACAAGCCATCTATTCTAACCTTCCTCCGGGAGAATATCAATTTCGGATTAAGGCTGCCAACAGCGATGGAGTGTGGACATCGGAAATTACTTCACCAAAAATCATAATTGTGCCTCCATTTTGGGAAACATGGACATTTCGGATGATTTTATTGGCGCTAATTGTAAGCATTGTCATTGGCAGTGTCAACTATAGGATTCGTAACTTGAAACAACAACAGCAAAAGCTTGAAAAACTTGTAGAACTTCGGACCAAGGAGTTGTCAGATCAACTTGCAATTGTTGATCATAAAAACCACGAGATTTTAGATAGCATAATGTATGCTCGCTTTTTACAAGAGACCTTGTTACCATCAAAACAGCAGTTTTTAGAGCGATTTAGTGAGGTTATGATTTTCTATCTCCCTAAAAATGTGGTTAGTGGAGATTTTTTCATTTATCGGCAATATAAGCATAAAACACTCATAGCGGTAGCCGATTGTACCGGACACGGTGTGCCCGGAGCAATCATCAGCGTTGCATCGCTTTTAGCCATTGAACAAGCTTTACAAACCTATGTCAACGATTTGTCGCCAAATAAAATCTTGGGTCAGAGCCATGAAAACCTGAAATCGTTTTTCACTCGAGGCTCAGGAATTATACGCGATAGTATGGATATAGCTCTTTGTGTTATCGATCATCAGCAATCTGCCATTACCTATGCAGGGCTTAACATTCCGTTGGTAGGTATTATAGGAAAGACGTTTGTTGTTATAAAACCAACCCCCGGATCAATTGGCGAGACATCGAAAAAAGTGGAAGTCCAGGAACATCGACTTGACATAGCCAAGGGAGATTCATTCTTCCTTTTTACCGATGGATTTGCCGATCAATTTGGCGGAAAAGAAAAGAAAAAATATTCAATGCGACGATTGTATCAATTTTTTGAAGAAAACAAAGAAGAACCTCTTGAAAAGGTAGAAAGCACTTTGGTTGAAGAATTTTATTCGTGGATCGGAACCGGTGAGCAGATTGACGATGTGCTGGTGCTGGGTTGCCGAATCTGACAACCATCTTAAACAATCATTTTACAAAAAGCTATCTTTGCATAATTAAGTGTATAAAATCAATTCGGCGAAAATTTTGTTCGGTTGATTTGGAAAAAACAAAAAGTTTATGAAGAAAAACGCAACAGAGATTAATGAATTAGGGGAATTTGGTTTAATTGAGCGAATTACACAGGGTTTTGAGCAACATCATTCATCCACCATACTTGGCATAGGCGATGATGCTGCCATCATCGATCATGAAAACGACGTGATGGTGGTCACCACTGATATGCTTATCGAAGGTGTTCATTTCGATTTATCATACACACCATTAAAACATCTTGGTTATAAAGCTGTGGTCGTCAACTTGTCGGATGTGTATGCCATGAACGCCAAAGCCACCCATATAACGGTGAGCATCGGAATAAGTTCGCGATTTTCTGTTGAAGATATTGAAGAGCTCTACGAAGGAATAAAACATGCCTGCAGGATTTACCGGGTCGATTTGGTTGGGGGCGATACCGTCGCCTCGCAAAGCGGATTAGTGCTTTCTATTACTGCCATAGGTCATGCTGCTAAGGAGAAGATTTCGCGGCGAAGTGGTGCTCAGGAAAACGATCTGATTTGTGTAACAGGAGATCTTGGTTCTGCTTATTTGGGGCTTAAGCTTTTAATGCGCGAGAAAGAAGTTTTGGCAACAGCTCCGCATCTTAAA
>DAOTAV010000183.1:0-5118 GCA_035382785.1 Salinivirgaceae bacterium
TTTATTAATTTTTTCAACTTAACCAGTGGTCTGAATTTTGGGGAGTATTATAGTTGTTTGATTGGTTTCATTGATCTCATCGTTTAATAAATCGCACCCTCTTAGTGTTAACATTGCAATAAAAGGGATTACAGATTAATTGAATAGTTTTTTCATTGTGGTTAATGTTAGATTGATGCAAGGCGATGGAACCTTCAATAATTTTAGGTATTTCAGCAATTGGAGTTAATGAGATGTTAAATTCATTACAACTTAGAATGAATCTAAATAAATATTTTATGGCACAAAAAATAAATTATCAAATAAAATGTTCAAAAACATAATTACCTTTGTGTTGCATTTGAACGAATATGATTGAACATACAGGAAAGATAGTCAATATGCGAGATAAAACGATGGAAATTATTATTCAACCATCTTCAGCCTGTGTCTCATGTCAAGTAAAAGGTTATTGTTCATCTGCCGAATCTTCTCAAAAGATACTAACTATACCAAGACAAGCGGAATTCGCTGTTGGTGATGATGTTGTTGTTAGAATAACGGAATCTCAAGGATATAAGGCACTGCTTTATGCATACGGAATTCCTATATTAATTCTACTTACGGGATTATTCTGGGGCAATTATAATTCATTACCGGAATGGGAGACTGCGATAATTTCCTTTATTTTACTTGCCGCCTATTTTTTTTCAATTTACCGTTGGGGGAAGAAATTGACCAAATCTTTTGAATTTCAAATAGAAAAAATTAAACCATGACGCAATGAGTTCAATAGTTATTTTTTCAGCAATCACTCTGATTATTATTGGAGTTGTTGCAGCTGTAATGTTGTATTATGCTGCTCAAAAATTTAAAGTTTACGAAGACCCAAGAATCGACCAGGTTGAAGCCCTACTGCCACAAGCCAATTGTGGAGGATGTGGATATCCGGGATGCAGGGGCTTTGCAGAAGCATTGGTAAAAGCTGACGACATAAGCAACATGCTTTGTCCTCCGGGAGGAAGCGATGTAATGAAAGCTATCGCCGAGATTTTGGGACAGTCAGTAACCCAAACCGCTCCAATGATAGCCGTTGTACGTTGTAATGGGACTCCTGAAAATCGGCCGACAACATCTATTTATCAAGGAGCTTCAAATTGCACCATAGCTCATTCATTATATAAAGGAGAAAGCGATTGCGCCTATGGATGTTTGGGATTAGGCGATTGTATTGCTGCATGTAAATTCGATGCAATTTTTATAGATCAAGCAACAAAACTTCCTTTAGTCATTGAAGATAAATGCGTTGCATGCGGTGCATGTGTAAAAGCGTGCCCCAGAGGAATTATAGAAATGCGGAAGAAAGGTCCGAAAAATCGTAGAATTTATATATCATGCGTAAATTGTGATAAAGGTGCCATAGCCAAAAAGGCATGTAATGTAGCCTGTATCGCCTGCGTAAAATGTGCAAAAGTTTGTCCGCATGAAGCAATCACTATTCAGAACAATCTTGCCTATATCGATGACAACAAGTGTAAGCTATGTCGAAAATGCGTTGAAGAATGCCCGACTCTAGCCATTGTGGAACTTAATTTTCCACCACGCAAAAAAACACCTGAGAGTGAAACAACATTAAGTGAAAATTAGAAACATAACCCTAAATACAAAGGAGGTGTGCTGTGTTAAAAACATTTAAAAAAGGCGGGGTTCATCCACCCGAAAATAAATTATCGGCACAATCAACACTTGAGAGATTGCCATTACCGGAAATGGTTTATATTCCCATTTCACAACACATTGGATCAGCAGCCGAGCCGGTTGTTCAAAAAGGTGATACCGTAAAGGTTGGAACTTTAATTGCAAAACAAAACGGTTTGTTCTCAGCAAACATACATTCTTCAGTTTCCGGAACTGTACAAAAAATTGATGAAATCATTGATTCTTCCGGATTTCGTCGGAAAGCAATTATTATACAGGTTGAAGGAGATCAATGGGAAGAGACTATTGATCAATCCAATACCATCGTTAGGGATATACCGTCGGATCCAAAAGAAATTGTTCAAAAAATTACATCTGCGGGAATCGTTGGTCTTGGAGGTGCCACCTTCCCTACTCATATAAAATTATCAATTCCAGATGGGAAAAAGGCAGAAATTCTTATCATCAATGGTGTGGAATGTGAGCCTTATCTTACTTCCGATCATCGCCTAATGCTCGAAAAGGGATTGGAAATATTGATTGGAACTCAAATTCTTATGAAAGCGCTAAACGTGCATCGGGCTTCCATTGGAATTGAAAACAATAAAAAAGATGCAATAAAACATTTAATTGAATTAAGTAAAGATTTTCCGGGAATAAATGTGGTTGCACTTAAAGTAAAATATCCTCAAGGTGCTGAAAAACAGTTAATAAAAGCTATTATTAATCGCGAGGTGCCAAGCGGGAAACTACCCATCGATGTTGGTGCGGTGGTTCAAAACGTAGGTACTGCTTTTGCCGTGTATGAGGCAGTGCAAAAAAATAAGCCTTTATTTGAAAGGGTGGTTACAATAACAGGAAAAAATTTGTCTAAACCATCCAATTTAGTTGTAAGAATCGGGACACCCATCAGAAAGTTAATTGATTTTGCCGGAGGATTGCCTGATAATACGGCAAAAATCATCAATGGTGGCCCGATGATGGGGAAAGCAGTTTGTGATATTGATGTACCTGTAACTAAAGGGACAAGTGGAATTGTCATACTTTCAGAAAAGGATGCTGTTCGACTGCCGGTTCAAAACTGCATTCGATGTGCAAAATGTGTTTCGGCTTGCCCCATGGGATTAGAACCATATTTGCTGATGACTTTTGGGGCAAAACAGATGTGGAGCGAGGCTGAAACCAACAAAGTAGTGGATTGCATTGAATGTGGATCTTGTAGTTTTGTTTGTCCTGCCAATCGTCCGCTTCTTGATTACATTCGCCTCGGAAAATTAACCGTGGGAAAAATTATTAGAACAAGAAAATCATAAATAAGCCAAGATGAAACAGAAATTTATTGTCTCACCATCACCACATGAAAAAGGTCATGATTCTGTGCGATCAATCATGTATGGGGTGATATTCAGCTTAATTCCGGCTTTTGCTGCTTCCATTTATTTTTTTGGATTGGATGCCTTAACAGTTACCTTAACTGCCATTTTCTCCTGTTTAGTAGTGGAATTCGTGATTCAGAAATTCCTTATCAAAGGTCCCCTAACTATTTTCGATGGATCAGCAATAATCACCGGCTTACTATTAGCCTTTAATCTGCCGGCATCCATTCCATTATGGATGGTCATAGCCGGATCAATAGTTGCCATAGGGATTGGAAAAATGTCGTTTGGAGGCTTAGGTAACAATCCTTTTAACCCTGCGCTCGTTGGTCGGGTGTTTATGCTTATCTCCTTCCCGGTTGCCATGACCACATGGCCGGCTAACCGTCTGACTCTAACCGACGGATATACAGGTGCAACCCCGCTTTCGATAGCTAAAGAAGCAATAAAAAATGGAGAACCCATGAATGAGATAATTAATAAAGTGGGAACTTCGCTTAATCATTTTATTGGCAATATGGAAGGTTGTATTGGGGAAGTATCGGCATTATTCATACTTTTGGGAGGGTTGTATATGCTTTATCGTGGAATTATTACCTGGCATATTCCGGTTTCCATATTTCTCACTGTTTTCATTTTTAGTGGCACAATGCACTTAATCGCTCCAGATCGATATTTATCACCCGAATTTCATTTGCTTACTGGAGGATTATTTTTGGGGGCAATTTACATGGCTACCGATATGGTTACTTCTCCCATGTCGTCTGTTGGAATGATTATCTTCGGCGTTGGGATTGGATTGTTAACCGTTGTAATTCGTATTTGGGGAGCCTATCCCGAAGGTGTTTCATTTGCCATTCTTATCATGAATGCTTTTGTTCCATTAATCAACCGATACATTAAACCTAAACGTTTTGGAGAGGAGGTCAATCATGGCTAAACTCGAATCAACATTTAAGAACATGGTTTTAACCCTTTTTGCTATCACAGCAATTACCTCAGTTACCCTTGGATATGTGTATGAACTCACCAAGGAACCGATAGCCAAAGCTAAAATGTCAAAAAAAATCGAAGCCATAAAAAAAGTGGTTCCCCCTTTTAATAACGACCCGAATAGCGAACAATTTAGCGTTACACTCGATGATCAAAGTATTTGCGAAGTTTATCCTGCAAAAATGGACGATTCCATTGTTGGATATGCCGTAAAAACATTCTCAAATAAAGGTTTTGGAGGACTAGTTTGGTTAATG
Organism: Salinivirgaceae bacterium; assembly: GCA_035382785.1. GTDB lineage: Bacteria > Bacteroidota > Bacteroidia > Bacteroidales > Salinivirgaceae > JAAYQU01. Next base: position 4,304 of record DAOTAV010000183.1, read on the forward strand.
GTTGGATTTGATGCCCGCGGTAATATTATGGATATATCTGTCTTGGAACATAAAGAAACACCCGGACTTGGAACTAAAATGGATAGCGAAAGCTTTAGAGCTCAATTCCGTGGAAAAAATCCACAGCAATTTAATATTAAAGTTCGTAAAGATGGTGGTGAAGTTGATGCCATAACAGCGGCAACCATAAGCTCAAGGGCATTTTGTGATGCGCTGGGGAAAGCATATCAAGCATTCACGAAAGGAGGTGTACAATGACAATCAAAGAAAATTTACTGAAGGGATTTTTTAAAGAAAATCCGGTATTTGTTTTACTATTGGGGATGTGTCCAACCCTAGCCACTACTAGCTCGGCAATCAATGGTTTAGGAATGGGGCTGGCTACAACGTTTGTTTTGATTATGTCGAACATTGTTATTTCGCTAGTCAAAAATTTAATACCCGACAAAGTCAGAATACCTTCTTTTATCGTAATTATTGCATCGTTTGTGACCGTGGTAGATTTGGTGATGGCGGGATTTCTGCCCGATTTACATCAATCGTTAGGATTATTTATTCCCCTCATCGTTGTAAACTGTATTGTGCTTGGAAGAGCAGAAGCGTTTGCATCTAAAAATAATCCTTTTAATTCGATGCTAGATGGAATCAGTCTTGGATTAGGTTTTTCCATGGCGTTGACTATTTTAGGCTCTATTCGCGAAATATTAGGTTCGGGTACAGTGTTTGGATTCGATCTTTCCCTTTTCCCACTCGACGATAAAGGGGCTCCGGTAACTATGCTGATGTTTATTTTGGCACCGGGTGGTTTTATCGTG
>DAOTAV010000184.1:0-5104 GCA_035382785.1 Salinivirgaceae bacterium
GGTTTACCAACTCTATCAAATGGGCGAATTCCCACAAAAAGATTTAATGGATAACTATGTTACCTTCATGGCCGGACTGTTCCGTTCCATTCGTTTCGGAGCATCAAGCGCACATGGTATTGCTAATTTGATGCGCTACAACTATTTTAACGAAAAAGGAGCTTTCGTGCGCGATGAAGCAACCGGAACGTATCGTGTCGATTTTGAGAAAATGACACAAGCTATGTTCGACCTGGGGCGCGAAATTCTCACCATTCAAGGCAACGGCGACTATGAAACAGCTAAACGTTGGATCCAAGAAAAAGGCGTTATGTCTGATATCTTAAAAGCCGATTTAGATCGTATCAACTCTTCCGGAATTCCGGTTGATATTCGTTTTAATCAAGGGGCATCAGTGTTAGGTTTATAACAGAAAAAGAAAAACTATTAAAAAAAAGCCGTGGTTCGAAGATCACGGCTTTCTTGTTTTTATGCGTTATAAAACACGATGTTGTTCTTTGGGTTATACATGAAATTTCGTCATTTTTTCATGGTTTTCCCATCGATTCAAGTGAGTTTCTCAAATTGCGTAATTCTTCCTTTACCGTTTCAAGAGAAAAGTAGAGATGTTCGACCGAAACTTCGGGAGCAGGAAAAGTATTGCTTATTATGTGAACAAATCTCCATATTTCCAGAATTTCCGAAACATGCAACCTGTAAGGTTTATAAAGCGGATTAAGCGAAACAAACTCAAACTCTCTGTTTTCAACTAAAAAGTTGTTTAAAATTTTAAAAACAATACCGTCGTTGAGAGTTAAAACTACACATGGAGTAGCATCTTTAATCGTGAACCAGTCTTCCACAAATTCGCCCGTTATCCATGACCCATCGGAAATAGGGAGCATACTGTCGCCTGAAATCTGAAACGTTCTGTATTTTTTCGAACGCTCAAGAAACGGTAATTGAAAAACAGGTAATTCACCAATATATTCCGGATCGGCGTATCCGGTGACGTATCCCGCCTTTGCTTTTTCAGGCACAAGTTCAATGTTTTCTTTATTTTCAGGAGTTACCGTAGTAGTTAAAATCCGAATTCGTCCACCACGCACAAAAATGTCGTTTCCACGCTCCAACTCCGATAATTCGCTTTCGCGTAATGTTGACAAATCAACCTTCAATAAAGTATCAACCGTTATTCCGAAATATTCGGAAAAGGCCAACAGAACTTCCACTGAAGGTTGGGCAACCCGATTCTCGTATCCGCTTAATGTTGAACGTTTCATTTGTAGTGCCACGGCAACTTCATCCTGTGTACGTTTGCGGCGCTTTCGCAAAAATTTGATGTTTGAACTGAAAAACATGATTGCAAAAATTGATTATTTTATTCAAAATGCTTATATTGTAATCGGATAAATGATTAAAATTTTATCAAAAATAATCTTTTTTTTCAAAAAAAACTATCGGTTATGGAAAAAATATTGAAACCGGAACCGGAAAAAGAATATCCGGAAAATTCAGAAGTCCACAATTTTTCAGATTCTCGTGTTGTTATGCATATTGATCTTGATACGTTTTTTGTTTCGGTGGAACGTTTACGCAACAGTCGCTGGATTGATAAGCCGCTGATTGTTGGGAGCCTTTCCGATCGTGGTGTGGTTTCTGCCTGTAGTTATGAAACCCGGCGATTTGGCGTTTATTCGGGTATGCCCATGAAAATGGCAAAAATTCTATGCCCCGAAGCCATTGTAATACAAGGCGATTTCGACACTTACGCAAAATATTCTCGTATGGTTACCGATGTCATTGCCGAGAAGGCTCCTGTCTTTGAAAAAGTATCCATCGATGAACATTATCTCGACTTGACCGGCATGGATCGTTTTTTTGGGGTTTCCCGTTGGGCGGCAGAGCTGAAACAGTCCATTACCCGTGAAACCGGTTTGCCCGTTTCTTATGGGATATCGCTCAATAAAACCGTATCGAAAATTGCCACCGGTGAAGCAAAACCCAATGGAGCTTTGCAAATTCCAAAACAACAGATTATTCCTTTTTTAGATCCGCTTTCTATTCGTAAAATTCCGGGAATTGGCTTAAAAAATTTTCAATTCTTACGAACTATGGGGGTAGAATCAATTAAAACCTTGAGGGCGATTCCTTTGCCTATGCTTGTCAGTGTCTTGGGAAATAATGGTGTTGATATTTGGAAAAAAGCCAATGGCATTGACTCTTCTCCCGTAAAACCTTATGAGGAACGTCAAAGCATCAGCACCGAGCATACCTTTTCGCACGATACCACTAATATTGCCAAAATGATAGATTATCTGATTATTATGACTGAAAATGTAGCGTATGAACTTCGTAGGCAGCAAAAGGTGGCTTCGTGCGTTACGGTCAAGATTCGTTATGCTAATTTTGATACCCACACAAAACAGGCAACTATAGAATACACTTCGTTTGATCACTACTTTATCGACATTGTGAAACAACTGTTTCTCTCACTCTATAATCGTCGAATGTTGGTGCGTTTAATCGGAGTGAAGCTTAGTGGTTTGGCTTATGGTTTTCAACAATTGAGTTTGTTTGATCCCCATCCCAATATGGCAAAGCTTTATCGTAATGTTGATATGCTAAAATCTCGATATGGTGAAACTGTTATTCAGCGAGCTTCTGGTATAAAGCCCAGAAATATGTTTGACTAATCGGTTGTATCCCAAATAATTGAGACGTTGGTTCGAATGTCGGAGTTGGATGGAACCTTTAGGCAACGAATCCCAATCGAGGTTGCAGCCTGGCAATCTTTATCGCTGTCACCAACAAACCAACTTTTAGCGCAATCAATATTAAACCGAGCAATCAGTTTTTCAAGCATGAGAGATTGAGGTTTCCGACATAAACAATTTTCTAAAAGAGGATGATGTGGACAAATGGCAATTTCTTTAAAATCAACACCTTTGTCCTTCAGAGGATCAAAAACGGCATGGTGTAAATCCGCGACTTCATCTTTAGTGTAGAGCCCTCTTGAAATACCACCCTGATTTGTTACAATGAATAAAGCATACCCTGCTTGTACACACTTTTGCATCACCTCGATAATTCCGTGATTAAATTGCCATTGGTCGAGGCGATAAACATAATAATGTTTGCTATTATCGTTGATAACCCCATCGCGGTCGAAAAAAACGGCTTTCATATAAAAGTCCTATCGTTAGGGGTTTAATAATTGTTGAATAAAATAGAGAAGCAATTCCGGACGTAATATCAAAGGAAATAAAAAGCCAAAAACAGCTCCATGGAAATGAACATCGTGTCCGATGTTGTCGTTCCCTTGTTTATCCATGTAGTAAGAATAGGCTAAATAGGCAATGGCAAACAAAATTCCCGGAATCGGAATTATTCCAAAGAATAGTATTTTTTGATAAGGAACAAAAAAAATGGATGCAAAAACTACGGCTGATACCCCACCACTGGCTCCAACTGCGTTGTAGTAATAGTTTGATTTATGTTTTCGTAAGCTGTTTAACGATGAGAAGGCAATGGCAAGCAGATAAAAAAGCAAAAACAAAAGCTTGGGATTCATAAACAGAAAGACGCTTGCAAAAATCGAAACTAAAAATTCGCCAAACGAAAAAAGTACCAGCATATTAATTAAAAGGTGCAACCAATTGGCATGAAGAAATCCATGAGTAAGTAACCTATGCCATTCCCGATTACGAATAATCCTGTAAGCATTAAATTGATAGCGTGCCATGAAAACAGGATCGTTAAAGCCCAACCAGGAAACAATGAAGGTAATGATGATAATAGTTAGAATCATAATAGATTTTTTCTTGCCACAAAGATAAGGAAAACAGTAAAGTTTTTGATTCCGGAAGATTATTTTTACAAGGCTAAAAAATTGTTTTTCTACCTTTGAATTTTCAAAATGATCATCACAAAGAATGATGATTTTATTGAAAAAGTTTTGCCAATTGATTAAATAAAAGTAAATTTATATCCGGAACCAACCATTCAAAAAATATGAAGGTTAATTTTATAGCGTTGTTTCTATTGTGTCAATCACTTATCTTCGGACAATCAAACATCGATAGCTTACGCCGTGTTTTTAATACAATAACCGACGATTCTGCCAAGATCGACTTTATACTTTCTAAATTGGGCTACGCCTACGAATCAATAAATTCCGACTCCGCACTTTTTTTCTACGATTTAGCTCAAGAAATTGCTAAAGGCAAGAATAATCAGTCCGATTTTTTCAAAAAGGCTTTGGGAGATATTCATCGAAGCAAAGCAGCTGTATCTCAGCTAAAAAACGATTTTTTGCGGTGTCGTGATCATCTCGATAGCGCGTTTCGTATTTATTCAAATATTGGAAACAAACGTTCCATGGGGCACACACTGGTCGATATCGGTATTGCTAACTACTATCAGGGATTTTACACTGAAGCTATTCAATACTATTTAAAAGCAATTGATTTGTTTAGCGAAATAGGTTTAAAAAAAACAGTTGCAACTACCTATGGAAATATAGCCATTGTACAATCAGCACAAAAAAATTATGAAGAAGCTTTGGAAACTTATTTTAAAGCATTAACCGTAATTGAGCAAACCGAAGATAAACGGGCTAAGGCCTTTATTTACAATAATATAGCTAGCACCTATATGTCACTGAATCGGTACAACGAGGCAATGCAATATTTTCAAAAATCGAGCGAGTTGTTTAAGATTATAAACGATAAAAATTCTTTGGCAGTCTCCTATTCCAATTTAGCAAAAATCTATCGTTATAGTGGCGATATCGAAAATTCACTTTTCTATCTGGAACAGAGTTTAAAATTGTCGGAGGAAACTGGTAATCAAGTAAATATTTCAATGGTATTGGCCAATATTTCATCAGTATTTTTGGAATTAGCCCAAAGATCCGAAATTTCTGCTCAAACAAGGTTAAAATATTTGCAATTTTGTGTTAATCATAGCGAAAGAAATTTGTCCATTGCTCAACAGGGAGGGCTGCTTCCTGATATCAACAAAGCATCAGGCAATCTTTTTAAAGCCTACAAAATGCTTGGACAACACGAAAAAGCCGTAAAGTATGCTGAACTTTTTATTGAAACTCAAGACAGTTTGTTTC
>DAOTAV010000185.1:0-5089 GCA_035382785.1 Salinivirgaceae bacterium
CGATTTTAATAAACATTGTGTTTTGCGCCCAACCAATGGTTGAGAAGTTTCCACTCTTGGGGTTTCCCATACCAACCGCTAAGGAAACTATTCCTTGTGCATTGGTTGTGGTGGTGTGTTGTTCGCTATACACAACATTGCCATTTACCGAGCCTTCTAGCAATGACACTCGAACTGTTACTGTGGCATTGGCCAGAGGCTGATTTGAAGCGTTGCGGATTGCAGCCTGATAATTAAAGGCTTGGGGAGGCTGTGCCATGACATGAATATTGAGTAAGAACCCAATGCTTAAAAGCAGGGTTTTCATTAAACCGCCAAAGTTCTTGTACTGAATCGCGCTTTCTTTGGGAAGGTCTAACTCAATTCGGTTAAAAATAAAAATCAGTTGTTTCATAGGAAATATTAGTTTGGTTAAGTTTTCAAAGACTGTTAAATAGGTTGTTTTTATGGATAAAACGATTTAATAGTAATTAGTTTTGCTTGCAGATGGTTTGTATCCTAAACATGATAGAGATAGAGCAAACTCTAAAGTAGTGATTATTCCTTCAACAGTTTTGGCAAAATTGAGAAATTTTCCACTTTGATTTACTGAGAAAAAACGTTGAATATCTGACAACGATTTCCAAGAGTTAGCAAAGCGAAAATATTTCTGCTTTTCAAATTTGTTTTTCTCAATATAAAACAAGCTAAAGAGAATCTCTTCCCGGCATAGATTAACTTCTGCTCCTCGGTTCTCCATCAAGTGAAGATTCCGGGGGTTTTCATTTTCATTCACAGGATATTTTCTTTTTTTAGTCATCATTTTGTAGATGATTATGTAAAAAATACATGATTAATTATATCCGGCGAATTAGGGGTTATATACACACCGGATGGAGAACCCTGCTTTTTTATTCATAATTGAAGTGTTGACATCATCATTACTGTTGGTTAAATTGAAATAGTAAGCATCGGAATCGGAATTTTGTTCAAGCCAAATTCTGAGATCCAATCCATTATTTTTAAATAATCCCGACTGATCTCTCCATCCTGAAGGGAATCCTTCAAATCCATAGTCGTCGTTTCCGGGATTGTTCCATACATTTCTACTTTTGAGGGCAAAACCCGGATTGGTTGAGTAGCCATCGTTAGCGAGTCTAGTCAGAATAGTATTCAATATCGCGTTAGTAATTGGAACGAAACTTCCGGGGCAAATGGGGCCATTTATAACATAATGATTGTATAATGCTCCAAAGGGGCGAGCATAACTTGCGGAGTCATTATTATACCAGCAATATGCCGGGCCGGCTTGATTTGTCCAATCTGAGCTGTCGGTCACATTATTAATGGGCGTGCCATTATTAAATTTTGTGGTCATCAGGTTTTCATCGAGGATCATAACTCCACCGATTTCAATAACTCCATATTTATTCCCGTCGCCATCCACTTGGTATGGGAAATCATATTGGTTATGAGAAATATCAGTTTGCCATTGAAGATAGGGGTAGGACCCAAATTCGTTAATATTCCAAACACTTTCAAAATCCCATCCTTGGAAGGTTCTTTTGCGGGCAAATTTGATGGGGTTTAAGCCAATAGCATACGTGTCTGTTGGAGCATTTTGTTTGTTGAAGTAACAGTTCTCTAACGTCACATTATTTGCATATTTGATAAAAGCATGTTGATTCGGTTGTACTATTTCGCAATTTGAATAGCAATTCCTTATGGTGCAATTTTCTGCATAAGCTATAAAGCCGCCTGTGGTGTCATTTGAATTTTCGATAAACCCTTGAGTATAACAGTTTTGAATTAAAGAAGTAGTTCCGTGCAAATATCCAATCAGACCACCAAAGTGTGAAATCGTAAGGTTATTGATATCAATGGTAGAGTAACTATTAGAAATATTTAAATCAACTCCCTCTCCGATTAAACCTCCGATTTTATGCCCATTCCCGAGTATATCAACAAATGGATTTTTGGAAAACGAGCTGTCTATGGTCGAAGCAACAGCATAACCTGCAATTCCTCCGGCGTTGCTAACATTTTGATATGTAGTAAAATACCCTTCAAATGCACTTTTATTTATTTGGCAGTTTTGCATATAACCTACAATCCCTCCCAAATAAGATCCGGATCCATCTGAACCAATATTTGCATTATCAATTATAATATTTCTTATCATTGTGTTGATAGCCTTACCTATCAAGGCTCCGACATGTGAGGTTCCAAAGTTGATTTGTATCGTATCAAGCACGATGTTTTGAATTATGGCATTATGAGTAGCACCAAATAACCCTATCTCCTGTTCGGCTCTGTTAATATATATGTTGCTAATAAAGAAATCGTCTCCATTGAACGACCCGGTGAATGGATGGTCTGATTTGCCTATAGGTGAGAACCCATTGCCTCCATTTAATTGATTGGTTATAGATCCATCAATATCTGATTCTAATTTAAAATGCCTATTCCATAGATTAGAGTTTTCAGATAGATATATCAGTCCGTAAATGTTGTCAATTAAGAAAGGATCATCGATAGTTCCGGTTCCTGTAAAGGGATAAGAAATGAAGGACAAAATATCACTATAGCTTGTGGAAACTTCATTTCCAATAAATGCTCTTACATAATAAACTTCCCCTCTTAAAAGCCCTTCAACTTGAGCTGAGAACATGCCCTCATTTCTGGTGTCAACATTCACAATTATTGGATTGTTAAATGTGTCATCCGTGTCTATTTCGAATCCGAGGGAGTGAATTGTGCTATATCCATTAAAAATTACATTACCAAATAAAGTTGCTTTTCCCAATGAATCGCTTTTTGCAAATATGATTTCAACCTGGGGGGCAGATTGACTTGGCACATTAATCTCATAAATCGCTCCATAACTCAAACCTTTTGTAGTTTCTACATAATTCCTGACGTAAAGGGTTGTCCCGGGAGTAAGTTCTGTGATTTCGGTTTCAAAATTGGTGACACGAGGGCCGAGCTCCACCTTGAAACTTGAAGTGTCAATATTGGTATTTTGGCCGTAACAAACGCCGTGTTTTAATATAACACAATTCCCGGAGTCAACAAGGTGGCCTTTTACTTTAGCACGATTACTTGTGATAAAGTCAACCCTTTCGACATAGAGGCTCGCTTCGTACTGCTTTTGCGGATTATTCTTAATGCAACGTATGGTGTATTTTTTATCGTTATCACTGTATATATTTGAATATGTTCCGACTTCGGCAAAATCAGAATTATAGGTTAAACGCATCATAAATAAATTTCCATCACTATCAAGACTTTGGGTTGCGAATAGTGCTGTTCGTGTTATATCTATATATCCATTATTATTATCATAGTATCCGGCAGGAAGGGCACTAAATCCGCTTGTGTTGTCATGGAAAAGCATGGCTTCTTCCCAGTAACCGCTATTTGTATCAAAATTATTTATTTTTAGGTGTTTTCCTGCTATACTTGTACCGCTAAGGCTATCAATCATCTCCTGAAAGTCCTCTCTTCTCGGAATATTCCATCCTTGGGGGCATAGGCCTTGCTGATCGGTGAAAGTTCTAAATTTATAGTAATTCCCATGTAGGACATTTGAATAAGAAGAGCTTGGCAACGTGTAATCATCCCAATATAAATAATTAGCATTATTAAAACTACTAACGCGTAAATTTTGAGTCATCCATTGTTGTTCTGCTATAGTAGTTATTGGGTACTTATTTCCATTGATATCAATAACAGACATAGTGCTGTCGGTAACAAATTCATAAACACTATCGTAGGATATACCTTTCTCATTTAAGGCATAACTTCTGATGAAATATTGAGTTTCGGGAGACAAACTATCGTAATAGAAACTAAAATTACCATATTTGAGTGGTTTACTGATTTTAATGGGTGCATTATCAACATGTAAATTGGGACTATTACCAATCAGGACTCCAACTTCTCCTGTTTCGGCGTTGCCGGTATCGTAAAGAAAGAGTGACAGAAGGACGGAATTGTGGGTATAGTAAGGCGGAACCCAAGATTCAAGGGAAGCCTTTTTATTTACTGCTTTAACACATCGCACCGATCCATAATAAGGATCAGGAGATAATCCCGGCACATAGGCTTCGCTATAAATATATGGGTCATTAAATGAAAGGATTTTTATGTCTGTGTCTGTGTATATTGGATCATCCCAGGGCTTGCTCCAGAAAATGGCTTTTTTACCTTGCTCATCATACATCCCCACGGTTTGAATTGTGTATCTACCTGCTGGCAAAGCAGAGAATTCGGTGGTGTTTTCATTAGGTACTGCTGATGGCAACCATGAGGGGTCATCAGCTTTGAGGTGTTTTACTACGTTAGAAGGATCATTGGTATTTTCAAATAAATCATTCCATTCCGAATTATCAGGGAGTTTCCATCCGGTAGGACAGAGTTTTCTATTGCTCAAACCTGAAGTCACATTCTGAGCAACACTTTGGAAAGAATAAAGGCGTCCGAATCGATTAATTTGTGCGGAATATTCTGGAGCGGGCATTTTGATGTGGCTTGGATTAATCGGACTGCCATCGTTGTATTTTGTGGTTCTTAAATTTGTCAACATCCAACAGTATCGACCGATAAACTTAGTTTGATAAGTGTTCCCATCAATATCGGTGATTGTGTTATAAAGACTTTCGGTTGTAAAGGGTAGTGCCTCGCTATAGAATGCGATTGAATCGAGAAAGATAGCCCATGCTCTGACATAATAGGTCTGTTGCTCCGATAACCCTGTGATAAGGTGAGCCAAGTCGGTAAAGTAGCCAGGGGTTAAGTTGACTTTTCCGATATTATTAACAGTATCTATATTGGGAGAGGTGCCCCACACAAACCCTGCTTGGGTGGAATACGGATACCCCAGGTAGGCAGGTCCGCCTTCGACAAAGGCTCCTTGATTGGTTATCTCATCAATCGGGAATATAGTAATTGGTGAATGGGTTGTTCTGGTAGAGAATGTTTGCGACAAAACTGTGTCGGTTCCATTAAGAATCAAAAAGGCTTTCCAATAATATGTTGTATTTGGTTTTAGAACCTGCGCAAAAGCAGATATTGAATCTTGCATTAAGAAGGTAGAATAGATTCCCGA
>DAOTAV010000186.1:0-4993 GCA_035382785.1 Salinivirgaceae bacterium
TACGGGATAGTCTGCCTCCTGCCGGCATTTTACTCGATCACGAATAAATGTGCCATCGTCGTTTAATGGTGCATTGGCTTGTGCTATTATTTTACTTTCTTCTTCCTCTGCGGTTAAATAGACAATTCCTTCCGGACTTAAATCAACCTTACCATCGTTTACCTTTCTATAGGGCGTTTCAATAAAACCCATATGGTTTATTTTGGCATAGACGCACATGGAGGAAATTAGCCCAATGTTGGGTCCTTCCGGAGTTTCAATCGGACATAAACGTCCGTAGTGGGTGTAATGAACGTCACGAACCTCAAATCCGGCTCGCTCTCTTGACAATCCACCGGGACCTAATGCAGACATACGACGTTTGTGAGTCATCTCTGCCAATGGATTCGTCTGATCCATGAATTGAGATAGTGCGTTGGTGCCAAAGAATGAGTTTATAACCGAACTTAATGTTTTGGCATTGACCAACTCTACCGGTTTGAACACTTCGTTATCCCTAACATTCATGCGTTCTTTAATGGTTCGTGCCATTCTGGCCAAACCTACAGAGAATTGATTATAGAGCTGTTCTCCAACTGTTCGTACTCGTCGGTTGCTTAGATGGTCAATGTCATCAACGTCGGCTTTTGAGTTTGATAACTCAATTAGATAACGAATAATAGCAATGATATCTTCTTTTGTCAATACATGGATGTTCGGGTCAATCGAAAGCCCAAGCTTTTTATTGATTCTGAATCGTCCAACATCACCAAGGTCATAGCGCTTATCGCTGAAGAAGAGTTTTTCTATAACATCTCTTGCCGTAGCTTCATCTGGTGGTTCACTCGCTCTTAGGGTTCTGTAAATAAAAAAGATGGCCTCTTTTTCTGAATTACACTGGTCTTTTTGTAAAGTATTGTAAATGATGACGTAGTCGCTTTTCTCAATATTTTCCTTTTGAATGAGAATGGTTTTAACGCCTGCGTCAATGATTTCATCAATATGATCGTTTTCAAGTATGGTTTCTCGCTCTATTAATACCTGATTTCGTTCGATTGACACAACTTCTCCGGTATCTTCATCAACAAAATCTTCGATCCATGTTTTTAAAACACGGGCGGCAACCTTTCTGCCCAAATATTTTTTCAGATTAGCTTTAGATACTTTTACTTCTTCAGCTAAATTGAATATTTCGAGAATGTCTTTATCGGTTTCGTAGCCGATTGCTCGTAAAAGTGAAGTTACGGGTAATTTCTTTTTACGATCAATATAGGCGTGCATTATGTTATTAGGGTCGGTTGAGAATTCAATCCAAGCTCCTTTAAATGGGATAACACGAGCTGAGTATAGTTTTGTTCCGTTTGTATGGATGTTTTGTCCAAAAAACACACCGGGTGATCGGTGTAACTGACTTACAATTACTCTTTCAGCTCCGTTGATTATGAATGTTCCCTTGGGAGTCATATACGGAACGTTCCCGAGATAAACTTCCTGAACCACAGTGTCGAAATCTTCGTGTTCAGGATCAGTACAATAAAGCCGAAGTTTTGCCTTAAGTGGTACGCTATACGTTAGACCTCGTTGGATACATTCTTCAATAGAGTATCGGGGAGGATCAATGGTATAGTCCAAAAATTCAAGGACAAAACTGTTTTTTGTATCGGTAATGGGAAAGTTTTCTTGAAAAACTTTGTACAGCCCCTCTTTTTTCCTCTCTTCCGGGGTGCTGTTTATTTTGAAAAATTCTTCAAAAGATTTTGTTTGAATTTCCAGGAAATCCGGATATTCCAGATGTGATTTTGTTGAAGCAAAGTTTATCCTGTTAAGATTGTTCGGAGTCATAGTTGTGTTGTATGTGATTGAACATTTTGAAAAACAACAAAAAGGCTTAGAGCCCTTGTGGCTCTAAACCTTAACCCGTCTATTCGGATATATTACTTGATTTCAACTTCTGCTCCAGCTTCTTCGAGTTGTGTTTTTAGTGCTTGGGCTTCATCTTTGCTAACACCTTCTTTGATAGCTTTTGGGGCTGCATCAACGATGTCTTTTGCTTCTTTCAAACCTAAACCGGTAAGTTCTTTAACGAGTTTCACAACTTGAAGTTTTGCTTGGCCGGCTGATTTTAAGATAACATCGAATTTGGTTTTTTCAGCTGCTGCTGCTTCACCACCTCCTGCAGGGGCTGCTACGGCAACTGCTGCTGCAGCTGCAGGTTCAATACCATATTCGTCTTTCAGAATTTGAGCTAACTCGTTAACTTCTTTTACTGTTAAGTTTACTAACTCTTCCGCAAGTTTTTTTACGTCTGCCATTGTTGTTATTGTTTAATGAATTATTGACTAAAATTAATTTCTCTCTTGTAATGTTTTAACCACACCTGCAATAGTATGCCCACCCGATTGTAATTGACCGAGAACTGTTTGCATTGGCGATTTCAGCAATGCTACGATATCGGCAATCAATTCCTCTTTGGACTTGATAGATGCAAGTGTATCTAATTGATGCTCACCAACGTAGATTGATTCAGATACGTAAGCTCCTTTTAATGCCGGCTTAGTTAACGACGGATTGCTCTTACGAAAATCTTTGATTAACTTACCGGGCATATTCGCAACATTGCAAAACATAATTGCACTGGAGCCTTTTAGTGAACTGAAAAGCTCATCGAACTGACCTCCTGTTTCTTTAAGTGCTTTTTTCATCAAGGTGTTTTTTACAACATATAACTTGATGTCTTTTTTAAAGCACTCTTTTCTTAACTCATAGGTTGCAGCAGCATTTAACCCTGAAATGTCAGTTATATAAAAGTGACTATACTGCGCAAGTTGTTCTTTGAGCGTTTCTATGATTTCAAGTTTTTCTTCTCTTGTCATGTTCCTTTGTTTTTGAGTTATTCTTCAAATGATCTTGGATCAATTGGAATCCCAGGACTCATAGTACTGCTCAAGTAAACACTTTTTACATAGGTTCCTTTTGCTGCTGAGGGCTTCAATTTGATCAGAGTGTCAAAAAGTTCTTTTGCGTTATCTCTGATTTTTTCCGCATCAAAGGATACTTTTCCTATTGAAGCGTGAACAATTCCAAACTTGTCAACTTTGAAGTCGATTTTTTACAGCGTTGCCTATTTCGGTTGTTACCGTACCACTTTTAGGGTTTGGCATCAATCCTCTTGGACCTAGTATTCGTCCCAGCGCTCCGATTTTACCCATTATCTGAGGCATGGTAATGATAACATCCACATCGGTCCATCCGCCTTTGATCTTTTCAATATACTCGTCAAGTCCGACGAAATCGGCTCCGGCGGCTTTGGCTTCTTCCTCTTTATCAGGAGTACAGAGAACCAATACCTTTTTTTGTTTACCTGTTCCATGGGGTAGTGTTACCACGCCGCGTACCATTTGGTTTGCTTTCCGTGGGTCAATTCCCAATCGAACATCAAGATCCACTGATGCATCAAACTTAGTGAATGTTACTTCTTTCACGAGTTGTGCAGCCTCTCTGATCTTATAAACTTTCCCGGGCTCGATCTTTGCGTATGCTTGCTTTTGATTTTTCGTTAATTTAGCCATCACATTGATCTTTTATCGGTTAAAAAGGAGAATCCCCGGTTACGGTTATTCCCATGCTACGTGCTGTCCCTGCAACCATTCGCATTGCTGATTCCAAAGTAAATGCGTTCATATCAACCATTTTACTTTCAGCTATCTTACGAATATCGGCCCAAGTAACAGAGGCCACTTTTTTACGGTTTGGCTCTGATGAACCGGTTTGAATTTTTGTTAGTTCTTTCAGTTGTACTGCCACAGGGGGTTCCTTTACAACAAAATCAAACGATTTGTCGGCGTAGAGGGTAATTACAACCGGAAGAAGTTTTCCTGCTTTGTCTTGTGTGCGTGCATTAAATTGCTTGCAGAACTCCATGATGTTTACCCCCTTAGAACCCAATGCAGGTCCTACTGGTGGGGATGGATTAGCGGCTCCGCCTTTAATTTGCAATTTAATTATTCCAGCAACTTCTTTTGCCATAATTTTGCTCGGTTTTTATTGTTCTTTTTCAACTTGTGTGTAACCTAATTCCACGGGTGTACGGCGTCCGAAAATTTTTACGATTACTTTCAATTTTTTCTTTTCCTCATGTACCTCCTCAATTGTACCGGTGAATCCATTGAAAGGACCAGCTGTGATTTTGACGGTCTCGCCTACAATAAAGGGAATACTGATTTCTTCGCCTTTTTCTGACGATTCGTCGATTGTCCCAAGAATTCTCCTAACCTCATTTTCTCGTAATGGGATAGGATCACCGCTTGAACTCCCAAGAAAACCAATCACATTAGTCAAGTTCCGTATTGTGTGAGGGATTTCCCCCGACAAAACCGCCTCGATAAGGACATATCCCGGAAAACTGATCCGCTCTTTGCTCTCTTTTTTCCCGTTTCGTAAAACATATACCTTTTCGGTGGGGATAAGAACTTGTGAAATGATATCCTGCCAATTATTATTGCGGATCTCACTTTCAATAAGCTCCTTTACTTTCTTTTCCTTACCGCTTACGGTTCGAACTACGTACCATTTTTTCTCCATGGTGCAAGGCCATTTTCAAGTCGCTAGTAAAAAATGCTGTAGATTCCGCGCATCAAACCACTGAAGGCGGTATCCATTAAAAAAATGAGGAGTGCTATAATGATGGAAGCAACCATTACCACAATTGTACTATTTTGGAGTTCACTCCATTTTGGCCATGTTACTTTATTGAGCATTTCGTCGTAGACTAGGCCTAGATATTCTCTAATTTTTTTCATAGAACGAACAATCTTGTTTTTTCAATAATGATGCCGAGCGGTCTCTCGGCACGTTTTTTTTGCAGGGGCGGAGAGACTCGAACTCCCGACACCCGGTTTTGGAGACCGGTGCTCTACCAACTGAACTACGCCCCTGTATAAAGCCACCCGATGGGTGGCTTTGGAATTATTCGATAATGTCAGTTACTTGTCCTGCACCAACGGTACGCCCACCT
>DAOTAV010000187.1:0-4960 GCA_035382785.1 Salinivirgaceae bacterium
CGGATTTTTAAAACGTACCCCGTTGTTGTTTCTCCGGCGTTCAATCTTCGAAAAGCGTGATTATTGTGTATCAGTCCCATATAACGGTTTTCAACCACAACGCTATAGCCTAATGGAGTTTTACGGAAAACAATCAGATTTACTTTATCGCCTTCCTTGAGGTTTACGGTATGATTTTTTAGATAGCGGTCGATGACCTCCGATGCTGCTAAACGGTTGGTTTTTATATCGAGAAAAAGTGTTACTGCCACTTTGTCGCCTTTTTCATGTGACGAAAGCGATTCATTTTTTGGTAAAAGCAGGTGTTTATCGAGGTTCCAGTCAAGAAAGTAACCAAAATTAGTTACATCGATAACGGTGAGAATAGCAGCTCGTCCCAATTCAATCAACGGTTTTTGAGTGGTTGCTGTTAGTCGGTCTTCGCTATCGTAAAAAATAAAAACTTCAATATTTTGTCCTGGTCTTAAGGTTTCCGGGACAAATTTTTGAGGTAATAAAACTTCATTGCCTTCTTCGTCGCTTAAATAAAAACCTTGCGGTGTAACTTTTGATGCGGTAAGGGTTTGAATTTTTCCGAGGTGTATCATTGTTTGTATAAGTTAAGGTTACGAAATCATTCCCCACGATATTGTTCCTTTTTTAATGTCTTGAAGAATCTGTTTAAGTTTTTGATGTTGCGGGGCTGTCAGGTTTGGATCTTTTTCAAGAAGTTCCGAAGCAGCG
The DNA here is from genome assembly GCA_035382785.1 of Salinivirgaceae bacterium. Lineage (GTDB taxonomy): Bacteria > Bacteroidota > Bacteroidia > Bacteroidales > Salinivirgaceae > JAAYQU01. The sequence continues at coordinate 724 of DAOTAV010000187.1, forward strand.
TTTCGAGCTATTTCTGAAATTTTTTGGTCGGTAACAAGACTGGCGATTTTAAGTTCGAAGGGTAATCCGCTTTGGCGTGTTCCTTCAAGGTCGCCAAAACCGCGTAGTTTTAAATCCTCTTCGGCAATGATAAATCCATCGTTGGTCGATGTCATTACCTCTATTCGCTTTCGGCTGTCGCGTGTTAGTTGGTGTGGTGTGAGCAGAATACAATACGATTGATTTCCTCCACGACCAACACGTCCTCGAAGCTGGTGCATTTGCGATAAACCGAATCTATGCGAACTTTCGATGATCATTACTGTAGCGTTGGGAACATCCACACCAACTTCTATAACGGTTGTTGCTACCATAATCATGGCTTCCCTACGAATAAATCGTTGCATGGCTTCTTCTTTTTCGTCGGATTTCATTTTTCCATGCAGCATGATAACATTCTTTTCTCCAAAGGTTGAAACCATTCGCTGATAGCCTTCCATAAGGTTTTGATAATCCAATTTTTCCGATTCTTCAATTAATGGAAACACTACGTAGATTTGCCGTCCTTCGGATATTTGTTCACGTATAAAATCGAAGAGTTTCTCGCGCTGATTTTCGTAGTAGTGAACTGTTTTTATAGGTTTTCGTCCCGGTGGAAGTTGATCGATGATGGAAATGTCGAGATCGCCGTAAACCGTCATGGCAAGAGTTCTTGGGATAGGTGTTGCGGTTACAACTAATACATGAGGATATTGTTCGCCTTTTTCCCAAAGTTTGGCTCGTTGGGCTACTCCAAACCGATGCTGTTCATCAATGGCAACAAAGCCAAGTTTGTGAAATCTTACGGTTTCTTCTATCAAAGCATGTGTCCCAATCAGAAGATGAATTTTCCCTTCTTCAAGATTTTTGTGTAATTCTGTCCTTTCCTTTTTTTTGGTTGACCCGGTGAGAAGTGCTACTTTAAATTCGGATTGCCCAAGAAGTTTGGTAATGTTGCGATAGTGTTGAATTGCCAAAATTTCGGTTGGTGCCATGATGCATGATTGAAATCCGTTGTCGCCGGCAAGCAGACATATGAGAAGAATCACCAGCGTTTTTCCTGACCCAACATCTCCTTGAAGCAATCGGTTCATTTGATACCCACTTTTTAAATCGTCAAATATTTCACGAACCACACGTTTTTGGGCATCGGTCAACTCAAAGGGTAATTGTTTGTGAAAAAAATGATTGAAAAACTTTCCAACCCGTGGCATTAAGAAACCGTTCCGTTTGCTTTTTCTTAATTGCGACCAATATAAAAGATTGAGATGAACCACAAAAAACTCATCAAATTTAAGCCGATATTCAGCTTGTTTGAGTCGGTTGTGATTGTTGGGAAAATGAATCTGTCGAATAGCCTCAGCCAAAGGAATTAGTCGATGTTTATGTAAAAATTCTTCCGGCAGAAAATCATTAATATACTTTTCGCCGATGGCTAAAGCTTGCAGCATCAAATCCTGAATGTTTTTTGACGTTAGACCGTTTTTCCGGAATTTTTCAGGCAAACTGTACACCGGTGAAAAAGTGTAACTCTGTTGGGAATAGTACTTTTCCAAGGGTTCAATTTCCGGATGGATAAAATTAATTCGTTGATTAAAAACATTTGGCTTTCCGAAAAACAGGTATTCGATGTTGGTTTTCAAACTTCGCTGAATGTAGGAATGGCCGGCAAACCAAACTACTTCAACGGTTCCTGAACCATCGCTAACGGTTGCAACTAAAATGTTTTGGCGTTTGGTGGCAACGGTATTGAATTGCTGAATTCGTCCTCGAAATTGAATCATGGCATCGGTTTGAGGAATATCGGCAATTTGGTAAATCTTACTGCGATCGTAATGTTTGTAAGGGAAATAGTGTAATAGGTCGAATACCGTTTTGATGTTTATCTCTTCAAACAGTTTGGCGCGTTTCTCTCCAACGCCTTTCAGATATTTAATTTCGGTTTCTAATGAATTCGAAGTCATACGTTGGCAAAGTTAATTAAAAAACATTTTTTTCGGTTTGACAATCAATTTCAAGACAGATTTTTCCATTTTTGTAAATTGAAAACAAGTGTTCAAAAACTTCTGAAGAATAAAGATTAAGTTTTAGCTTGTGGTTTTTGGTAATTGTCGAAACGCTTTTTTCTAATTGCTAATTATGGATTCGAGCTTTTTACGAACGGTTAATCTCAGCCGGCATTTTTCATCGGGCGGGGTTTACACATTAGCCCTGAAAGAAATTTCCATCGATATTCATTACGGTGAATTTGTTGCGCTCATGGGGGCTTCAGGATGTGGCAAAACCACTTTGTTGAATATTCTGGGTTTGATTGATCGGCCAACTTCGGGTACCTATTTTTATGAAGGCAAGGATACCAACAAGTTATCTGAAAAACAGCTATTGGAATTGCGCAGTGGGAAAATTGGTTATATTTTTCAAAACTTTAATCTTATCGATGATCTGACAGTGTATGAAAATATCGAACTGCCACTTATCTATTTGAAAATCAATTATTCCATGCGACGAAAGATGGTTATGGAAGTTATTGAACGACTGCAGTTAACCTTACGGATTCAAAGTTTTCCCTGGCAGCTGTCGGGAGGGCAGCAACAGCAGGTGGCCATTGCGCGTGCCATGGTGCATCAACCTAACCTGATTCTGGCCGATGAACCCACCGGAAATCTTGATTCGGTAAATGGTGCAAAAATAATGGAAATGCTTTCGGCCCTTCATGCCCAAGGGACAACCATTGTCATGGCAACACACTCAGAAAGAGATGCTGATTTTGCATCACGAACTCTGCAGCTATTTGATGGGAAAGTGATTCATGAAACCGCACAAAACTTTGTAAAAAAGCGTAACCCCAAATGACCATTAATCGGATTTACATTCTAATTCGACAGTCTGCCCAAAACCCCCTTTTTGCCATTGTCCAAATCCTTGGCCTTTCCATCGGATTTTTCATTTTGATATTAATTGGAATGTATGCCAATCATGAATTCAGTTACGATCGATATCACACGCAATACAAGCGAATCTACCGATTAATTCAAATATCGAATTACAATGGAATCGTTGAAAACTCATCTAGTGCTCCGTTTCCGGTAAAAAAGGCTATTGATGCTGAATATCCTGAAATTATTGAAGCTTCGGCGCGCATTTTTAATTATCAAAACACCTTTCAGTTGGTTTCATCTCCACAAAGCACTCAATACGAACCGGGACTATTTTTTGTTGATTCAGATTTGTTAAAAGTGTTGGATATACATATTAAAAAGCGACAAACTGACTCCCTTTTGGTAAAACCCTACAAAGCGCTAATCACGGAAAGTGCTGCTCAACGTTTTTTTAAAAATTCCGATGCAGTGGGTAAAACTTTGATTATCAACAACAACTATCCAGTTGAAGTGGAGGCAGTGGTAGCAGATCCGCCGTCTCAAACCCATTTCCGGTTCACCATTTTGGTTTCGATGGAAACCGTTCGGCAAAACTATTCGGGAAAACTTCCCGATTCCTGGGCATGGAATCCTTGCTGGACTTATGTGAAACTAAAAAAGGGAGTTGATAGAAGTACATTTGAAAAAGTTCTGGATGAATTCTCCCGTCGTCATTTGCCATCAAATCGGGAAAATAGCAGTTATTTTAAAGCGCAGCCTATAAGTGATATCCATCTTTCTTCGAAGCTCGATTACGAAATTTCCAGCAATGGAAATATTGTTAATCTTTTAACAATCTGCGCATTAGGGTTATTTATCTTCATTTTGGCCATAATCAATTATATTATTTTGACCACAGCCCAAACATTTCATCGTTTAAAAGAAATTGTGGTTCGAAAAGTTGTGGGCATGTCAAATTCGACTCTATTAGCAGAAAGTATTTTCGAAAGCTTTGTAATATCGGCTTTTTCGCTCCTTATTTCACTTATTTTTATCGAATTATTTCTAGACGATTTTAATCAATTTGTCGGAACCGATTTGAAATTCTCTAATATTCTTCTGCCCGAAAATTTATTGCTCATAGCTATCGCCATTTTGCTCGCATCAATTCTGGGAGGTTTATATCCTTCGATTAATTATTCACGGTTAAACATTGCTGAAGTTTTAAAGGGGAAATTCCCGCGGCGAATGTTATTGAGTAATTTCAGGAAATTTCTTGTGGTGATTCAGGTTGCCATTGCTCTTGGGTTGTTGGTTGTCAGTCAGGTTATATTTAGGCAGTATCGCTTTTTGGTTAACCA
>DAOTAV010000188.1:0-4955 GCA_035382785.1 Salinivirgaceae bacterium
ATGTTTTTCTACCCAAGCCCATGCCTCAATTTCAGGTTTGGTATCGGCAAAACAATACCACCGGATTTTCGGTGAAAGCCAATACGATACTTTCCAATAGCACATCCAAACCCTATTTTTACTACTCACAGCCGCATCCGATTCAATGGACGTTTCGAGGTCTGAGCGGTTGGTTTGATGACTATCTTAGGTCGCCCAAGACAAAATTTCGTTCCGGACAGGAATATCTCAAAGGAGCCGTGATGCAAACTGCCTTACCCGAAGGTGTGGAGAGTGGCGATAAAGCCGAAGTCAATCTTCAGGAAGCTGAAACAGATAACCCCGCGGTTGTTTCAACCTCTCCATCGCAGGGAATTTCGCAGAGATTACGTTCGAATTTCAACGAAACGGCGTTTTTCTATCCACAATTATTGCCCGACGAGAAGGGAGAATTTGTAGTTAAATTTGAAGCGCCCGATGCGCTTACCGGGTGGAATTTTGAGATTTTTGCCCACGATAAGCAGTTGGGCTCAGGTTATTTTAGAACAGAAATCACCACACGTTTGCCGTTTATGGTAAAGCCTTTATTCCCTAGGTTGGCTTACACCGGCGACAGTCTGACCCTGTTGGTTATGGTGATGAATCAAACCGATTCGATGATTACTGTTGTGCCCGGTGGCGAAGTTGTAGATATTCAGGGTGTGCGGCTGCCGGTGAAAACATTTCCCGGGACTATCCAACTTGCTCCCGGCACAGAAAATGCCTTTTCCCTCGCCTTGTCAATTCCGAAAACTCCGGGAGTCCTTTCGTTCAAAGTGTTTGCTCATGTGGAAAATTTCACCGACGGTGAGGAGACACTGATTCCTGTTTATCCAAACAAACAGTTGGTTACTAACACCATAGCGTTGTGGGGAAAGCCGGCGGTCGATACAGAGTTTTCGTTCCAAAAACTTTTACCGGAAACAGACCGAGAAGAAAAATCGTTGAGCGTGACCTTGGAATTATCCACAAATCCAACATGGTATGCCTTGCAATCGCTACCGTTTTTCGATAATCCCGATTCAAAATCGGCGTTTTCTCTGATAGCATCGCTTTTTGCCGTTCAAACCGGTAACTTGCTGTTGGAAAAATTTCCGGAGATAAAAACCGTTTTTCAGGCGTGGACAACTATCGAGGCCGAGACGTTGGTTTCAAAGCTTGAAGCTAATAAAAATCTGAAAATTGCTGATTTGGAGAAGACGCCCTGGTTTAATCAAGGTCTGGATGAAACGGAAAGAATGAAAAAGGTGGCCTCCTTTCTCGATAAAAACAAAGTGAATTATCTCACCCGATTTACGCTTGAAAATCTTCAAAAACTACAAACACCATCGGGAGGTTTTTCATGGATTCCGGAATGGCATCCAAGTTTTTATGTAACGCTATATGTTTCGGAATACCTTGGGCGATTGTTCACTATGAATCCGTCTTTGGAGCAAAGCATGCCCGAATTAAGGCAAATGAACTCGCGGGCTATTGCTTACCTTACGGTTGAAGTGGAGAAGATGTTCAGCGATTTACTACAATCAAAATCCGACACAGCGCAGTATATTGCTCCCTATTCGGTGTTGAGATTTCTCTATGCGAAAAGTCTGAACGATAAAGATTACCGACCAACAAGCGATGCAGAGAAGTATTTTTATCGACACTCCCGTGGTCGTTGGCAGTCGTATAATCTCTACGGCAGAGCACTGTTGGGCATTTTAGCCCGTCGGAGTGGCGATATAAAAACAGCCGAAACAATAATAAAAGCGTTCGATGGTAGCTCGGTGATTTCGTCTGAAAAAGGAATGTTTTGGCGCGAAAATATTCGTGGATGGGAATGGTATCAAGCACCCATTGCAACTCAGGTTCAAATCATGGAATTTTATCAGACAATGCAAGCCTCAACCGATAGAATCGATGCCATGAAGATTTGGCTTTTACACCATAAGCAAACCCACATGTGGAACGATGCAGAAGCAACCGTTCAGGCAGTGTATGCTTTGACCACTACGGGGCGGAATTGGTTGCGTAATAATTCACCGGTTACGATCATCCTCGACAATCTTACCATATCAAGCAATGAAATTCAGAAACAAAGCGGAACGGGTCATTTTATCACTACAATCGATTGGAGGAAAATCAATCCGTTGAAAGGGAAAGGGGTGATACGTAATCCCAATTCGAATCCTGTGTACGGAGGTCTTTACGCTCAATATTTTGAAACGTTTGAAAATATTCCTTCTTGGCAAAAAGAATTGAGCCTTGAGACACAGTATTTTGTCATTTCGGCTATGGGCGATGAATTACGCCTTCGTTCCCTGGAGTCGGCCAATCTTAAAACCGGCGATAAGGTTCGTGTTCGTATGACCATTACAAGCCAAAGGGAATTGGAGTTTGTGATTGTTCGGTTACCTTATGCAGCCTGTTTCGAACCTGCACAAATGATGAGCGGTTTCGGACAAAAAGGAGGGGAGTGGTATTACGTTGAAAACTACGACGACCGATCGGATTTTTATTTTTATCGTTTAAAGCAAGGTGTCACCGTATTGGAGTTTGATATGTATGTATTGCGTCCGGGGAGGTACAGTGCTGCTCCGGCTACGGTACAATCGCTCTATGCTCCCGAATTTTTGGGAAGATCCAAAGGCTGTCTATTTACACCGGAACCTTAGTGGAGAAAACTCTAAACACTATTTATTGACCGGAATTTAAAATATTTTTACGACCAATACTTTAGCCGGGTTTGGTGAATTATTGGTAAGCGAACGGCTTTCATTCATCTCAACAAACGCAGTGGTGTTGGGAGAGAGAGTGTGGGATTCGTCATTTACAGAAAGTTCAAGTTCGCCCTCAAGCATATAAAATATAACTCCAAATGGGTTGGCGTGTGGTGGAATCGCCTCGCCCGGTTTTATCGTTAGGTGAACCATTTCTGCTTTAGAACTTGTGAACATAATGCGCCCGTCTAAATCGAATGGAACTTTTGGTGCGCTTAGAAGGGTTTCGGTTTTAATCATATTTTTAAAGTATTAATCGCCATACACATGTATGCTTTGACTTGCCGAAGGCAAGTATTTTATTCCTAACCAAGTAATTAACAGGACTCCCAATGCAACAATCATTAAGCGAGCAAGTAATGTTCGTTGGGCAGGCAGGTACCGGTGAATATGTATAATTAAAAGATAGAAGAGCCAAGTAATTAGTGCCCAAACTTCCTTTGGGTCCCATGCCCAATAGTCGCCCCATGCAAACTTAGCCCAATAAGCACCAAGGAGCATTCCTAGCGTTAAAAGGGCAAACCCGGGATATATCAATCTCATTTGATGATGGATCTCAGTGTGAATTGAATCTTTAGAAAACGACGACCAAGCTGCAGAAATGCTGGCAGAGGCAAGTATAGCATAGGCTAGCATATATGAAACCACATGGGGTATAAACCATGGGCTTTGAAGAGCAGGCATCATAAACCTTCCCTGATATTCTGGATGGATAATATCAACAATCAGAAAAACTGAGGCCATGATTAGGCCAATGGTTACCATACTTTTACTACGATATGCTTTAAATACGGTAAGACTAACCAGACTTACCAGGAATGAGTACCATAATCGAGTCTCAGCCATGGTTTGCATCGGTGGGCGTTTAATATCGAACCAGTATAAGATAATAAATAGCCCAAGAAGAGCACTGGCTGTAATACTCGAATACCACAAAATGTGTTTGCTTTTTGTAGATTCGGAATGGATAAAGTAAATAGAAGCTAACCAAAGTAATATCACTGTCAGAGATACAGGAACAAAATAATTCCAAATCATCGGTTTACTTTTTTGAATTGTTAATAAAAACCAAGCCTAATCCACCTAGGAGCATCATAGCAAATCCTAGATATATTAGTGGTAACCAGGGGTCGTAAACAGCCTTAAAAGAGCTGTAAGAAGATTCTGAACCAGCCAGATTGTCGTATGAGTACTGATAAATCCACCAACCATCAATTCTAGCGGGTTTGTTTACTTCAATAATGCACTTCTTTACGGAGCTTGATTTTTTTGAGTAGATTTTGACATGTGAACCAAAGTATTTTGGCTCTGCAGGTAAAAGTCTTAACACCCTACCATCGGGAAGTGGAAGAGTTTTTTCGGCGGTGACATAGGTAGGGCTAGAAATCCAACCCATAGAAATGGTCTGTCCATTTAGGTCAAAAATTTGTATCATAGCCGCTGGTCCTGTAAAGGGCACCCCCCTCGCATCAATAAAGGATGAATCGGTTGCAAACGCCTTGGGCAAGTATTGCATAACCTGAATTGTGAGGTTATCAATTTTAACCTTTGGTTTGACGGCAAGGTCGTACTCCGATTCTGGAAAAAAAGTTTTGCTACCCATTAATGCCAATCTAGGTTGGTAGAATTGTGCTTCAAACTTTTGGAGCTCAATTGCTATTGGTAATTCAATAATGCTTCCGTCTTTGGTTGTCCCGTACCATGCAATTTCACCCCGATTAACCTTAATTGTTGCTTCAATCTTATCAGTACCTCCAACTAAACCCGCTGATAAGCAAATCCAAAGGCCGGTATGGTTAAGCGTGAAAATTATGTTTTTTGAATTAAAAGGAAAAATTCGGTTTATAATAGCTGCCCCCAAGGCAAAAAGCATAAAAATTAAAGGAATTAGTAACAACCAAGAATCCAACAGGTTAAATAGAGCTCCCGGTATTCCCATTCCATGGCCTATTTGTGGGATAATTCCCATTAGAATAATTGAGAAAAGAAATAACGAAATTGATGGAATAGCGGCTTTAGCCGAAGCAAGCCAATTGAAAAAAAACGATTTTGGGAAAATATTTTTAAAAAGGATTAAAAGGCAAAGGGTTGCAACTAAAACGATAGCATTGTATGGGAATGCGGGTTTAGGGAATAGCGATAGAGGAACGAAAAGTTCTAAAAAGAAGGCTAGTACCC
>DAOTAV010000189.1:0-4922 GCA_035382785.1 Salinivirgaceae bacterium
ATTTGGTTTTAACACTTGGGGGACTTGTTTTACCTCCAACCATGCAGGGGTGGTTTCAACCGTAATGGTAACCGGTTCATTGCCAACGTTTATGATTGGAATCTCGCGTTCGGCTACTTCTGTGTTTGTTATGTTTAGAAATGAAAACTGCGTGTTTTGCAACCGAACGCTACCCATTTGCAAAGGATAATCGTCTTCGATGGTTCGCGGACGAGGAATAACGTTCCCGGAAATTTTCAACGTCAAATTCGACGGTTCTCCATTGGTAGTCACTATTATGCTTTTCGAGAATGGTCCGGGACGATTTGAAGGATCGAAAACCACCTCAATAAACCCTTTTTGATTAGTTAGTATCGGTTGCTTGGTATAATCTGACGTTGTACACCCGCAGGTTGGTTGTACTCGGGTAATCACTGCCGGTTGGGCTCCGATATTGGTGAATATAAACCGATATGTAACATTTCCGTCGGTTTCTTTTATTGTTCCAAAATCATGTTCTGTCTTTTCGAAAACAATTTGTGGGGCTGCATTTTGACCATAACTTATGATAGATATGCCCAAAATTAAAGTGATAATAGGTAGTGCTTTCATATGATTATGATTTTAATATTAATATTAATTAAACTATTCGCTCATGGTTTGTTTATCCCTAGTTTTTATTTTTACTCAAAATTTCTGCCAGTTGTTTCATATCGTAACTTGTAGGTGCTTGGAATAACTTTAATTCAAATATCTCTATAGCTGCCAACAAATGTTCCAAAATATCGGACTGAAAACCTTCGTAAGGAACTAACGACTTTTCTTTCGAGAAAATGTAAATCTCAAGCGGTAATCCCTTCTCGGTAGGTTGAAGATGTCTTACAACAAGAGTTAAGTTTGTGTTGGTCAAGGGGTGGTTCCGTACATATTCATATACATACCGTCTGAAAGTTCCAAGATTTGTCATTCTTCTCCCATTGATGGGCAATTCAGTATTAACTTGATGTTCCTTATTGTGTTTTTCGATTTCTTCCAGACGTTGTTCAACATAATCTTTGATAAGATCAATTTTTTTGAACCGCTCTATCATTTCAGGGGTGCAATATTTAACGGAGGTTTGATCAATCAACAGATGTCGTTTGATTCTTCGTCCTCCTGATTCTTCCATTCCTCTCCAATTCTGAAAAGCTGTTGAAACCAAAGTGTAGGATGGTAATACGGTAATTGAATAATCCCAATTTTGAACTTTCACAAAATTGAGCGTAATTTCGGTTACAATACCATCGGCATTGTGGCTCGGTAGTACAATCCAATCGCCAATTCTGACTGTACGGTTGGCCGCCATTTGAATTCCGGCGGTTAATCCCATTAAACTGTCTTTAAAAACTAACATTAACACAGCTGTCATGGTTCCTAATCCGGCCAATAGGTATCCTACCGATTTATTTAGCAAGATCGAAATGAATACTATGGCTGCAATGATAAATACGATGATTTGTATTGTTTGAATGATTCCTTTTATTGGACGTTCTTTTGCTGCTTCAAGTTCATCGTAAATATCGTTTAGGGCTAGAATTATTGAATTAACCAAACGTGCTCCCCAAATCACGATAAATAAACGTACTATCTTCTGCAAAAGAAAGATTACTTTTTCATTCTCTACCTGAACAACCTGAGGTATCATGAAAAATACATACAAGATGGGTACAATGGTTGCAGCTCGAGTAAATACTTTTCTTTCGAGAAATTTATCATCCCATGTGACCTTTGTCTTTTTGATGAAATATTCAACATACTTTAATACAACATAACGGATGATGTAATGCAATATAAATCCAGTAATGAGCAGCGAAATCACAAAGACAATATTGGATAAGGATATTTGCATTGACTCGGGTACTCCTATTTGTCCGAAGTACTGAAGTAATTGTTCTCTTAAACTATTCATACAACAATCCTCTCATTAAGAAACAAGTGACTAAAAATATGGAAAACAGATTATTCGCAAGCTTTTATCCTATATTCGTAACTTTCCATAATTGGATTGGTGAGAACTTTCTGACATATCTCTTCGATGATTTTCTTGGCGTTTTCCATATCTTTCGCCTCAATTTCAAGTGTCATATGCTTTCCAACCCGAAGGTTTTCAATCTTTTTATATCCCATATTATGTAAAACATTGGTAACAGCTTTCCCTTGGGGATCTAACAATGCCTTTAAAGGCATAATATCAATTTCTGCAAAAAATTTCATAGCTTAAGTTTTTATGTTTTTAGTTTCGATTTTCGTGTCCAAATCTATAATAGGTTGCTGATAATATCAAATACGCCGGAATGATAATTATGCCGGCATAGAGCTTTGTCAGTATAATTGCTGCAATGGAAACAATAGCTAGGATTAATAGTAAAACTTTTTTAGTTTGATTGGTTGAAAAATGTTTTAGCGAAAGTAACCGCACTTCACTAACCATCAGTCCGCAGAATACCAAAATCAAAGCTACCATCGGTAATTGCAGCGAACTTTTGGCAAATGCCACGATTAAGTTGGCGAACGAGACAAAGAAAAGAGCGTTGGCAGGAGTCGGAAGTCCAATAAAATCAACCGATTGTCGGGTATCAATGTTGAATTTTGCCAAACGTAAGGCTGAAAAAACGGCTAAAAGGAATGGAGAATAATTCAATACAGGTATTGTCCAGCAGGGTTTGAGTGCGACAAAAAGCATGATAGCCGGAGCCAACCCAAAACTAACCATATCTGAAAGAGAATCGAGTTGTTTTCCAATTTCGGAATAGGCATTCAGTGCACGTGCCACTAGTCCATCAAGAAAATCAAAAACCGAAGCTGCAAGAATCCAATAGAGTGCCACTGAAAGTTTTTGTTCAAACGCAAATACTATGGCAATACTGCCACAGAGCAGATTAAGCGATGTGATTGCGTTTGGAATGTTGCGTTGTATGAAGTTCATTCCTAACCTTTTATCTTTTGAAGTATTAATTCCCATTGTTCTTGAGAAATTTTAGCTCCCAGATTTTGAATTACATGCCCACTTAAAATGGCACCGTACCAACCACATTGTTGTGATGTTTTCCCTTCAATCAACCCATACAGGAATCCTGCAGCATACAAATCTCCTGCTCCTGTGGTGTCGATAGGATGTGCATCGATAATTCCCACCTTGGAATATTCGCCGTTATGCCACACTAATGAGCCGTCTCGCCCGATTTTGACAACCGCGGTTTCGACTATTTTTGCCATGTCACTCAAGGCCGCTTCTCTGTTTTTCCCGGTAAACGATTTAGCTTCTTCTTCATTAGCAAAAAGTATGTCAACAAATTCTGAAACATAATCTTGCAAAAATGTCAAGTTTTCTTCCACTATGTTGAAACTTGCCAGATCGAGAGATATTTTCATGTTGTTAGCTTTGGCAAGTTTTGCTATCGACATTAATAACTCATGATTCTGAACTAAATATCCTTCAATATGAATCAATTGATATTCAGAAAACACTTTGGGATCTAAATCACCGGAAACCAGTTCTACCGCCGCCCCCAAATAGGTGGCAAATGTGCGTTCTCCATCCGGACTTATCAGTGCAATGGCTCTTCCTGTTTGTGTGGACGAAAGGCAAAGATGATCGGTGATCAGTGAATTTTTCAGATCTTTCAAAAAGAATTCGCCCAAATCATCCTTTCCGATTTTTCCAACAAATCCGGTTTCTATACCCAAACGAGCCAAACCATGAATAGTATTAGCCGCCGAACCTCCGGCCGAATGTTTCTTAACAAGATTTTGGACCTGATGCAAAATCTGATCGCTGCTTTCTTTGGTTACTAATTGCATGCAACCTCGGGGCAACCCCAATTTTGCAAGAAAAGAGTCATCATCCAATCGGATCAAAATATCCACTAAAGCGTTTCCTATCCCTAATACTTTCATTGGTTGGGTGTTGTCTGGTTATGTATTCAAAAAAACAAGCGACTCAAAAATCCTTTTGCTTGATTTAAAGGAATTTATGACATGTTTTATACCATTTATTATTCTAGGTTTTATTTTTGCAAAGTTAACGATTTGCGCTCATAAATTCTAAATTATTCCTAAAATTGTGGATTTCTGCATGCAATTTGATTAGTTTAGTACTGAGTATATAACTGCAAAAAAAACTTATATCATCATACGGTAGTGACTTTTTGATTTGTGGCTTCAGATTTTATTTTATGATCAATTTCAACGATTACAATAAACTGCGTAAATTATTACTCGACCCTAATTATACCGTTCGTATTTTTGAAACACCAATAGATGTTGAACTTCAGAAAGAATATTTTGCGTTTTCTTCCGAGCTGCGAAAGGAGAATAATAAACAAGCTGATTACTTATCCCAAGTATGGCAATTATACGATCCAACGGTTCCCATAGAAGATAAGAAGCGCATTTTATGCATGTTAGCATCCGTTGACAATATTGATTACTATCGTTCCTTAGAGCAATTTGAAAAAATGGCTCCTGACGAACTAAAGAATTGGGCAACGTTAGCTCTTTATGAAAGTAAAACGATCATTGAGTCAGGTTTTCTAAATTCAAACATGGTTATTGTTAGTTCCGGTCTGGGGGCTAAAAACAATTCGCTTCGCTACTTTATTGTTCTTATTGCAAAGAACGATGAGGGTTTTTCAACTCTTCAATACGATATAATCAGAAACGAAACCGAGTTCGCTTTTCGGGAACAAGGAGGAGAAGTTGAAGAAATCAATAAAGACGGCCGTTTTGTCAAAATTGTTTGTTTGCTTCCTATCGAACAATATATCGGTGAACTTATTCAATCAATTATCAGATTGTGCAATACATTTGGTGATTTCTTAGCTGAAGACTTTATTTTGACTAACACAAAGCTCCTTTCAGTGCAAGACATCGAGAATTTTCTAAAAGAATCCGGTCGGAAAAAC
>DAOTAV010000190.1:0-4900 GCA_035382785.1 Salinivirgaceae bacterium
ACCCAGGACCCCATCCTTAAAAGGGATGTGCTCTACCTGCTGAGCTACTGAATCGGAGCAATCTCCTGTCCGATTGCGGATGCAAAGGTACGGCATTTTTTTATTTTACCAAATTTTATAGGCAAAAAAGTATCAATTTTTAGAGAAAAATTTCCCTTTTTCTTGATAACAGATTAATTTTAAGAAATTTTGCCAAACCACAATTATTCCAAAACCTAAAAAGGCATACGTGCGAGAGGAGGCAAATCGTGGGTTGCAAAATCTCCTTTTAAATATTTAAAATATCCTGTAATGGCCACCATTGCAGCGTTATCGGTAGTTAGCCACTTCTCGGGAATGAAAACTTGCGCATGGAGTTCTTTCCCTAATTCACCAACCGCTTCTCGTAATCCACTGTTGGCTGCAACTCCACCCGATATTGCAATATTACGAATTCCGGTCTCTTTTATTGCTTTTCGAAAATTATCCATCAGAATTTCTATAATGGTATGCTGCAAAGATGCGCACAAATCATTGATATTCTGATTAATAAAATCAGGATTTTCTTTCATCTTATCTTGAAGAAAATAGAGGAACGATGTTTTAAGGCCGCTAAAGCTAAAGTCGAGACCGGAGACTTTCGGTTTCGAAAACAAAAATGCCTTGGGATTACCCGTCCTACTAAGTTCATCAATTTTAGGTCCGCCGGGATATCCCAATCCAAGAACTTTTGCACACTTATCAAATGCTTCACCGGCGGCATCATCAATGGTTTGTCCAAGAATAACCATATCCAAATAGTCCTTAACTAGAACAATCTGAGTATGGCCGCCCGAGACTAACAAACATAACATTGGAAACTCCGGCAAACGATTCTGTTGGTTCAAATGTTTGATGAAATGAACCAAAACGTGCGCTTGAAGATGATTAATATCTATTAACGGACGATTCAAGGCAATTGACAGGCCTTTAGCAAAAGACGTTCCCACAAGCAAAGCCCCAAGCAAACCGGGACCACGAGTGAATGCAATAGCAGAAACATCATTAAGAGAAATTCCCGCATCCTTAATCACAACATCAACTAAAGGAACAATATTTTCCTGATGAGCTCTTGAAGCTAATTCAGGAACAACCCCTCCATATCGTTCATGAATTTTCTGTCCGGCAACTTGATTCGCCAATAACACTCCATCCTTCACAACCGCTACCGATGTGTCATCACACGACGATTCAATTCCTAAAATAATTACCGACATACTACGTTTTAACATCCAAATTTGAGAATAAAAATTATGCCACCCTTGTCGCTTAACCCCTACAAAATTACGTTGAAATTCGTTACTTTTGCATAAATCTTGTAAATCTCAAACAGTATCAAAAACTATTCTAAAACAGGCAAACTAATGAAAAAAATCAGCATAGTTTTAATAATCATACTTGCAATAGCAACATCAAACGCATTTTCGCAAAACGTGGGGCAAGTTGGAGATACTATACGTAACTACATTGACATCAACGGAATGAAACAAGGCTACTGGCAAGTCAATTATGAAAATGGAAAGCCAAAGTATATCGGATATTTCAAAAACGACAAACCTATTGGAAAATTCACACGATTTTATCCCGACGGAAAAATTCAATCGGAAGCTTTTTTTTACGACAACAGTCAATATAGTAGCATAAAATTCTATAACCAAGCACAAAGAGTTATCGCTCAAGGACGTTATCATGATAAATTGAAAGATAGCACATGGACTCTCTACAACGACGAAGGGAAACTAATTAAAATCGAAAACTACAAAGATGGAAAACTCAACGGAGAATCGAAACTCTTTTTCCTACACAGCAACGATCTATTCGAGTTGACTACATACGAAAATGGCATTAAACACGGGCTATACGTTCAGTTTTACACAGAAAATATTCCGAAAATAAAAGCCCGATATTGTCAAGGTATGCGATGCGACACGACATTTATATACCACGAAAACGGCAAAATCGAATACATTATCCCCTATAAAGACGATGTTCGACACGGAGTTGAACAACACTTCGATCAAAATGGGAAATTGATAGAATCGGTTCCCTACGAAAACGGACGTTGTACCAACCCGGCTATCGAACAAAAACGCTCAAAGGAAATTGAAGATGCCATTAATCAAAAAGGACGTTATCCGGATTTGTATCAATTCGACGATCCTCTCGATTTTTTGCGCAAGCCCTTACCAAAAAAATAATCAATGAACAAAGAAAAAATCCTATTAGCCATGAGTGGCGGCATCGACAGTTCGGTTTGTGCCATACTGTTGAAAGAAGCTGGTCATGATGTTATAGGAGTAACCTATCGCACATGGGACTCAATCACCGAAAGCTGCATTGCTAAAGAAAAAGGGTGTTGCACCATTGAATCCATTATGGAAGCCAAACACCTTGCACAGACAATGGAGATTGAACATCATATTATTGATTTGAGAGAAAAATTCAAAACCGAAATCATAAAAAAATTCATCGACGAATACCTTGCAGGACGCACCCCAAACCCTTGTGTGGATTGCAACTCACAAATCAAATGGGGCGATTTATTACAAATTGCCGACAAGTTAGGCTGTTCAAAAATTGCCACCGGTCACTACGCACAAATACAATATGAGAATGGGCGTTATTTCTTATCTAAAGGGATTGACGACACTAAAGATCAAACCTATTTTCTGTGGAAATTGACCCAAGAAAACCTCGCAAGAACTATTTTTCCTTTAGGAAATTTTACTAAACCACAAATCAGACAAATTGCGCTTGATAAAGGTTTTGAAAAACTCAGCAAAAAACGTGAAAGCCAAGAAATTTGTTTTATTCCCGACAACGACTACCGGTCATTTTTAGTTCAAAATGCACCGCAAGAAACTTCTACCATCAGACAAGGAAATTTCATTCTTGCCGATGGAACAATAGTCGGGCAACATAAAGGATATCCCTACTATACAATCGGACAACGCAAAGGACTCAATATTGCCTTAGGTGAACCCTACTACGTAACCCACATCGATCCCATCTCCAATACCATAACCCTTGGCAAACGCGAACAGTTGCTTTCAAAAAAAATGATTCTTACTGAAGTAAATCTTATGAAGTACGAATTTCTTCCAAAGGAAGGAATTACCATTGAAGTCAAAATCCGCTATAGAAGTACTCCAACTCCGGCTATTGCAACAACAACAACAGAAGAAGGGCTTGCGCTCGAATTTCTTGAACCCGTTTCGGCAGCTACTCCCGGACAATCCGCCGTGATTTATGAAAAGAATGATGTAGTTGGCGGCGGAATAATTTCAAAAATAATAACCGACTAGTTACAATACAAAACTGAACCATTGCGCCTAGAAAAACACATCTATATGAAATCGACCCTATTGAAATGTCTCCTATTATTGGCGATAATTTCGGGATGTGTGGAAAAAAGCACTATCGAACCACTTCCGAATCATGCCGGTTATTTCCCAATCAACCGTCAACAAACTTTTCGCATAAAAACAATCACTATCGACGCTCCGTTAAATTTGTTCGACACTATTGAATACACCTACACCATTTCTGTTGACACCGTGATTCAAAATAATGGGGAAACAACGGGCTTCTACACTATTGAATATCATAATGTTAATCGCCCATCAGAGAGGCTTGTACGTGAAATTATCTTTCCGGTAGGTGCATTTACAGAAACGTACGACAACTGCAAAATTATCAAATGTCCACTTCCAATTCCCCAGCTACAAACTTGGGATTCCAGGATTTTTTGTTCAGAAAATCAAAAAAATCAACGTTCCAGAGTGCTCAAAGCTCATTTCCCAATTCAGTTTGAAAATAAAACTATCGATTCAGCACTTCTAATATCCCATAAATACGACAGTTCACTAATTCACCTTAAATCGCATAGCGAACTGTATGGAATACCCTATGGGTTGCTATATTCTGAAAAAATCGATATTCTTTCGAACTCTCCAAATCTCGACTTTACCATCCCAATTCGAGAACGCATTGAGATAGGCACTATTACTACTATTGAACAAATTTTTGAATAAAAAACCACACAGTCAATATAAAAAAACATCATGGCTATTGTGGAATAAAATAATATTCTATTCTCCCGCTCTGTCGTTTCTGTTTATCTGAAGGGGAAAAGTAGGCACTCTTGGCACTCTCTAAAGCAGCATTTTGATAACACTCCGAGAGCATGGAAGAATTTTTTTCATCAACAACAGCCCTTATTACCTCGCCTTCCGATGACACTTCAATAATAACAACCACTTTTGAAGCACCTTCGCATCGATAGGCAGGAACTCTGATATAATATGCTTTACGTCCCTCAAGATAGTAAATTACTGTAGAAGGACCTGCTTGAGAAACTTTTTGGGGAATCTCTGATTCTTTCTTTTGGTTTGGTGCTGCCTGCGGTTCATCGCCGAGATCTTCATATTTAGATCTATTTTCAACATATTTCCTAAACTCTTCTTCCGTCAACGAATTTCTCACCACCTGACGTTCATATTCCTCTTCTGACATATCGGGGCGAATAGGTGTCGGTTTACTAATAGGTTCCTTTTGTTCTTGAATATAATTATAAATTTGTTGGCTTTTAATTCTTTCATTTATCTCTTCGAGTTCTTTACTTAACTTATCAATCTCTTTTTGTGTCTTCTCTTCTTTTGAATCTTCAAGCATATTTTCATCCACTAATACGTTGAAAACGACAGGAGGCTTCTGTTCAGCATCAAAGATCAAGAGGCATGCAAACAATAAAGAATGGAACAGCAATGTTCCGATAATACCATTTTTATGTTTAACGGAAAGTTTCAATTTTTTGCTCCAAAGTTAGACTAAATTCAACAAATAAATGCAACTTTTTCAGAGGAGATAAAGAATAAATTTT
>DAOTAV010000191.1:0-4875 GCA_035382785.1 Salinivirgaceae bacterium
GAAGTTGATGCCCGAATGGCCTTCGAACGTCATGCAACCAGTAAGATACGATCGGCCGAAGATCTCTATCGGATCCAAACCATGGGCTTTCGAGGAGAAGCACTAGCCTCTATTGCTGCGGTCTCAAATGTGACATTAACCACCCGGCATATCCAGTCTGAAATTGGAACAGAACTTCAACTGAGCGGCGGAGTAGTCAAGAGTCAAACATCAGTGTCATGCGCCGTTGGAAGCGTATTTTCAGTAAAAAACCTCTTTTTCAACATCCCTGCCCGTAGAAAATTCCTTAAATCGGATCAGACCGAATTTCGCCATATTACCGACGAATTTATTCGAATTGCACTGGTAAACTCCGGCATTTATTTTAATCTTCAACATAACGGTCACACAATTTTTGATCTTCCCCCCACAAACCTTAAACAACGCATCATTGCAGTATTTGGACGAAATTACAACGAAAATTTGATTGATATCCAAAACCAATCGTCGTTGGTTTCCATTTCAGGTTTTATCGGCAACCCGCGACATGCAAAGAAAACTGGAGGGAATCAATTCTTTTTCGTAAACAACCGTTTTATGAGGCACCCATTTTTTCACCGCGCACTGATGAATGCCTACGAGCGGTTGATTCCCGAAGGTACAACTCCTTCCTATTTTATTACTTTTACAGTAGAACCGGAAACTATCGATGTCAACATCCATCCTACCAAAACCGAAATAAAATTTGAATACGAACGTGATATTTTTCAGATATTGCAATCTACGGTGAAAGAAGCGTTGGGGCGATACAATTTTATGCCGGCCATCGATTTTGATAATCCATTTGAATCCACCTTAGCCTATCAGCCACCCGCCCCCAACACACCTATCCAAATACCCAAAGTACGATTCAATCCCAACTATAATCCTTTTGTCTCTAAAGAAACCGCAAACCATAAAACCCCACCAAATGTTAACCATGCTCCGCAATTTCCCGATTGGAAACAATCGTTGATCAATTTTGAAAAAACGCCCGAAACAGGTATAATTCCCTTTGATGAAATCGTCGATGAAAAACCCCAAAGGATTTTTCTACAGATCAAAAAGCGTTATATCCTCACCACCGTAAAATCGGGCATAATGATCATCGACCAACATCGAGCACATTTTCAGATAATTTACGAGGAACTGAAACAGAACATGAAATCCGGGCACATGGCATCGCAGGTGTTAATGTTTCCTCTTGAACTGGAATTGGAGATGGCTAGCAGCCTGGCGATTGATGAGGTTTCGGCTGAATTAAAAAACATGGGCTTTGAATGGGAGAAAACTTCACCCAATGGATACAAAATCACCAATATCCCTGCAATTCTCGACAGCCAGAACATTGGTCAATTTTTGGAGGAAATTGCCGAAACTGTTAAAAACAGCGGAGAAAATATTAACGAAATTCTAAAAGAGAGATTTCTTCAGAACCTTGCAAGTCTTTCGGCTGTTCCTTATGGTAAAGAACTGTCAATGGAAGAAATGTGCTCTATCAACGACCACCTATTTGGCTGTCATTCACCCACTTATACTTGCGATGGCAAAAAAATAATTCAAACTTTTACCGAAGAAGAAATAACCGAACTTTTTAACAAAATCTAATATATGCAAGGATATCGCGCCCCCCTTTTTGGCAATATGCCACCAGTGGTAAAAAACATTATCATCATCAATGTGCTGATGCTTCTGGGAGCCATGATTACAAATTACGAGGCTGCTGTTGGTTATCTAGGTTTATTCTATCCTGAATCGCCCTACTTTCGGCCCTACCAGATAGTCACCCATATGTTCATGCATGGCGATTTCATGCATTTGTTTTTTAACATGTTTGCACTCTATATGTTTGGTCGGATTTTGGAAACGATATGGGGAAGTCAGCGTTTTTTAACATACTATTTAGTCACCGGAATGGGAGCTATTGTGCTTCATTTTTTAATAGCTTGGATTGACATTCATCAATTGAAATCGGCTATCAATCTTTTTCAAAACTCTCCAACACCGGAAATATTTGAAAAGATCATCCGTAAAAACATTTCCGAGCCATCGGGCTACCTGCTCGATTTTATCACCCGCTTCTATGACTCTCCTTTTAGTTTATCGAATATCGGCGAAGCAAAGGCAATTCTTTATAAGGTCTATGAACAAAGAATTAACGTTCCGGTAATTGGGGCAAGTGGAGCTGTTTTTGGCGTACTGTTGGCCTTTGGAATGTTATTCCCAAACACAGAACTAATGCTTCTCTTTCCACCAATGCCCATCAAAGCAAAATACTTTGTAATTGGGTACGGAATTTTAGAACTTTTCCTTGGTGTATCAAACCGCAGCGGAGATAACGTTGCTCATTTTGCTCATCTTGGTGGAATGATTTTTGGCTTCATCCTTATTAAAATCTGGAATCGTAACCGTTTTCGATTACTATAACCTCAAAAAACACAATAACTATGTCGTTAATGACAGAAATAAGAAACATTGTACGTTCAGGCGGAATTATTACTCAACTTATCGCCATAAACCTTGCTGTTTTTCTTTTCGTAAACCTGACAGGTGTATTTTTGTACCTGTTTTTGGCAACCCCGGGAGGTGGAAATATCATTGTAAACCAATTGGCAATTCCTGCCTATATGCCAAATTTACTTTCCAAACCATGGACTTTGTTATCCTACATGTTTCTTCACAAAAACTTTTTACATATACTTTTCAACATTTTGTGGTTATACTGGTTCGGCATTATTTTCCTACGCTATTTCAATTCAAAACAGCTTCTTGGTCTCTATCTTCTCGGTGGATTTGTGGGCGGGTTATTCTATGTTGCAACCTTTAACCTTTTTCCGGTTTTTGCTCCCTATCTTCCTATGAATATTGCACTTGGTGCCTCTGCATCCGTAATTGCCATTGTAATTGCCACTGCTGTTTATGTACCCAATTTTGTGGTTTATGTGTTTCTCATTGGTCCGGTTAAACTAAAATGGATTGCAATGGTTATGGTCGTTCTCGATATCCTTGGGATTGCATCCGACAACAGCGGTGGCCATTTAGCTCATCTTGGCGGCGCAATTACAGGATGGATTTTTATTTCAGCCATTAAACACCAAATTGACCTGACACGCTTTGTTCCCTTTATCCAAGATATCTTCCGATTTAAAAGAAAAAAAAGAAGAAAACTTAACATATCCTATCGGAGTGGCGATACTGAACACGATTACAATCAGCAGCGTCAACAACGACGGGCTGATTTGGATGCCATTCTTGAGAAAATCAAAAAAAGCGGATACGAAAGCCTAACTAAAGATGAGAAGGAAGCTCTTTTCAAATACAGTTCCAAACGCGATTTATAGTTGATGCCCCGTGAAAAAATTACTGGTTATATTAGCCCTGATTTTAACGACATTACCAGCCTTTCTCTTGTTGGTAGCAAACCTTGCACCTTTTATTCCGCCATCGCTCATATCTCTCCCACAATTTTTGGGGATAATTTATCCCTACCTTATACTTGCCAACCTAATCCTTGCTATTGTTTGGATTATACGAAAAGATTGGATTTTCCTAATTCCGGTGATTGCAATAATTACCGGTTTTAATCACCTAAAGGCCACCTTTGCCACGCAAATCTTTGAGAAAGAACAGCTAAACAACAACCCTTCGCTAAAAATCATGACCTTCAACGTCCGATTGTTCGACCTATACAACTGGACAAACAACAAAAACAGTCGCGACCTTATCGTTCGTTATCTCCAGGATGAAGACCCCGATATTATTTGCTTTCAGGAATATTATCACGATTTGACTAACGATTTTGAAACAACTACGCTTCTGGAGAAAAAACTTCGTATGCGATATTACCATATTGCACCCGGAGCTACGGTGAAAGACCTATACTGGTTTGGTTTGGCCATTTATAGCAAATATCCTATTATTCGTTCCGGCAACATCGAATATAAAAATTCAACCAACAATGCCCAATGGGTCGATATAAAATTCAAATCCGACACCCTTCGTATTTTCAATCTCCATTTGGAAAGCAATCGTTTGGGTGCCGACGATTATGCCTATCTGAACAAACTTAATAACTCTCTTTCGTCGGTTGATGCAAAAAAAATTAAAAACATATTTTCTCGTTTAAAAACCGCTTACAAACGACGCCAATCTCAAGCCGAATTAGTTGCCCAAAAGATTAGTCAATCGCCTCATCCAACTATTGTTTGCGGAGACCTAAACGATACGCCAACATCCTACTCTTACCGAAAAATCCGCTCTCGCCTTTCCGATGCTTTTATTTGCAGCGGTTTTGGATTTGGCCACACCTACGGCCGATTTCTCACTTCAGCTCGTATCGACTATATCTTCTACGACAGCCATTTCAAATCGTTTGATACAAAAACAGGAAAATCAAACCTGAGCGATCATAAGCCTGTGTGGACAATTTTAGAAAAGATCAATTAAACCATGATGCAAAAAGTCTTAAAATATCTTATACCTTTTGCCCTGATCCTTGTTTGGGCATGGTTCTTTCAATCGTTGGCGGTTTATCTTTTGATTGCCATAATTATCACGCTGATTTCAAAACCATTGACGTTACTTTTTCAAAAAATTCGAATTCGGAAACTATCCCCAAACCGAACCACCGCGGCCTTGTTAACTTTATTCTCGATTTGGACTGTTGTATTCCTCATTGCAGCTTTCATCGTACCAAAAGCTACAAAAGAATTTTCATCGCTTGCAAGCATAAATCCCCAGACGGTTATCGATAAATTCAGTGAACCAATTGCAACAGCACAAAGAATTTATCGGAAAATTAATCCCAATTTCCATGAAACATTGACCGTAAACGAACTTATACAGCAAAAAATTGTC
>DAOTAV010000192.1:0-4869 GCA_035382785.1 Salinivirgaceae bacterium
GATTATATTTGAAACCAAATTTAACTTACATTACACACTTTTAGGGATACTACCGAATTTGAACGCCATGAATAAAAAATTTGCTTTTACTGCGACCCGTAAAGCACGAAAAAAAGTGTTACGGTATGAAATCCGAATCTATAAATACAACGACTACCATTCACAATTTTAAAGAGCCCACAAAATAGTCAGCAATCTATGGTTGGCAAAAATGCAACGATGTCAAATAAAGCTAAAGCCAATCGGCCTTGAAAAATAGAGTTTCGATATGGCCAATTCAGCGCCGACTTGTCAAAAATTTACTTTTAGACCAACAATTTTAGAAGACTAAACAATTTGTTGTTTTGACGGAATATCACACACTTTGGAAATGTTTTTTGATTTTTGAAAAAAAAAGTTCCATCACCTAGGAATTTAATAATTATGAGACAATCTGTGAATAGGTGCATAAACATCTCAAAACCGGAGGCGTAAAGATAAATGGAATTATTTGTGATCGAAGAAAAAGTTTATTCAAATCATTAACAACCTTCTAGATTACCGATACATCAAAGAAGTCTTTGTAAAGCGGCACATACGATAAAACCAAAATTTCAGTCATCGAAGGAGCTAAAAAACATCGTTGATTTACCATCAGTGGTACATAAAAATAAATAAGCTGAAAAGTCGAGAGTCGGCGCAGAAAAAAATAGGACTCCACTTTTTTTATATCCGTAGGTCATTGCTCCTTCAACTTACTAATATCGAGTTTTAAATTTTTCTTATCAATCTTTGTAGGTCGCCCAGAACATTGCTCTCGTTTATCCCATGTGATGGCACAAACAATTCCACGTTTTTGCATATTCGGATTATGCCCGATATGAGTATTAGGAAATTGACCGTTTTTCTTCAGTAAGATTCTCACTGAAAGAGCTAACAATGCCACAAGTATAAGCAAAAGCGAAGCAAAAAAAATCTTAAGCGACAACATAAATCTGTTTTGATTGTTCAAATATAAAAACATTAAAACCTATGACCAAACATAAAATGTTCGATATTGAGAGAACACTAAACGATTATTATCTGGTAAATCTCAGTCGTCAGCTTAGCATATTAGGAAGAAAAGAAGTTTTGACCGGTAAAGCCAAATTTGGTATATTTGGCGACGGGAAAGAAGTGGCACAAGTGGCAATGGCTCATCAATTCAAAGATGGCGACTGGAGAGCGGGATATTATCGCGACCAAACTTTTATGCTTGCAACAGGCATGTATTCAGCCCGCGAATTTTTCTCTTCACTTTATGGACATACCGACCTGCAATACAACCCTAGTCATGGTGGCCGATCCTTCAACAATCATTTTGGCACGCGCAGTCTCGACGAAAATGGGGAATGGAAAGACCTAACAAAGCAGAAAAACAGTTCGGCAGATATCTCGCCAACAGCAGGACAAATGCCGCGATTATTGGGATTGGCCTATGCTTCCAAAATATATCGTAATGTTGAAGAGCTCAAGACATGGAAAAAATTCTCCGACAACGGAAACGAAGTAGCCTTTGGCACCATTGGCGATGCCTCGACCAGCGAGGGTCACTTTTGGGAAACTCTGAACGCTGCTGCCGTATTGCAAATCCCCCTTGCTATATCGATATGGGACGATGGTTTTGGAATTAGTGTCCCCAAAAAATATCAAACCGTAAAAGAAAGCATCAGCAAAGCCCTGGAAGGATTTCAAAAAGAGACTGACACCAACGGGATTCTAATTTTTCGATCAAAAGGTTGGGACTATCCCCATCTCATACAAACCTATGCCGAAGGGATTCAACGATGCCGAAAAGACCACATTCCCGTTTTGTTTCACATTGAAGAGATGACCCAACCCCAAGGGCATTCCACCAGCGGATCTCATGAACGATACAAATCAGCCGAAAGACTACAATGGGAAATAGACTTCGATCCTATCAAAAAAATGAAAGAATGGTTGCTCTCTGAAGGGTATGCCTTCGAAAAAACGTTAACCGAAATTGAACAAAAAGCCGCTAACGATGCCAACAAAGCAAAAGATGAAGCATGGGAAGCCTATACAAAACCTTTGCAAGAAGAACGAAATAAGCTGGTTGCCATAATCGAAAAGAAAAATTGTGTCTGTAAAAAAGACCATTACGATAAAGTAACCGAACTAACCAATAACCTTAAACGCATTCCTTTCCCCATCAGAAAAGACAACTTCAGCGCAGCCAAACGAATCCTGCGGCATATTTGCATCGATTGTCCACAACGGAAAGAACTTCAGAAACAACTCTCCGAGTGGTTAGAAAACGGGTATAATCAGGTTGAAAAAATGTATAGTTCGCATCTATATAGCGAAACAAAATACAGCTATAAAAATGTGAAAGAAGTAAAACCACGATTTTCCACCCCACCCCAACAAAAACCCGGACGAGAAATTTTACGCGATAATTTTCATCATCTCTTCAGCCAATATCCAAATCTTATAACTTTTGGCGAAGATACGGGTAATATCGGTGACGTGAATCAAGGTTTGGAAGGATTACAAGCGAAATTTGGACAATATCGAATCAGCGACACAGGAATTAGAGAAGCAACCATTCTCGGACAAGCTATTGGAGCAGCTCTAAGAGGTTTAAGACCAATTGCCGAAATTCAATACTTTGATTATCTTCTATATGCACTGCAAACAATGAGCGACGATTTAGCCACTATGCGTTGGAGAACCAACGGAGGGCAAAAAGCACCTGTGATTATAAGAACCCGGGGGCATCGTCTTGAAGGAATATGGCATAGTGGAAGTCCTATGAGCATGGTACTAAACTCAATACGTGGCATTTTAGTGGCCGTACCACGAAATATGACCCAAGCTGCAGGAATGTATAACACTTTGCTCCAAACCGACGAAACGGCCCTAATTATCGAACCTTTAAATGGATATCGTCTGCGAGAAAATACACCGCAAAATCTTGGTGAATACACCATTCCGTTGGGACAACCCGAAATTCTCGTTGAAGGAACTGACATTACTATAGTTACCTATGGATCATGTGTAAGAATTGCACAAGAGACCGTTGAACAATTGAAAGATTTCAACATACACGCCGAACTTATCGATGTTCAAACACTCATTCCATTTGACGACCCCAAAATCATACTCAAATCACTTCAAAAAACAAACCGCATCGTTTTCTTCGATGAAGACTATCCCAGCGGAACCACAGCATTTATGATGCAAAAAGTACTTGAAGAACACGGCGGTTATCAATATCTCGATTCACCACCGGCAACACTCACCGCCAAGGACCACCGTCCGGCTTATGGAACAGATGGTGATTATTTCTCAAAACCCAATTCGGAAAACCTTTTCGAAAAAGTTTATCAAATTATGCACGAAAGCAACCCCAAAAAATATCCCGGAATCTTTTAGATAAGAAAATACTTTTGGGATATCGCCGTGTTGTCCATCTACCTACAAGCAAATTACCCAACACAAACCATCTTTGCCAAACACACCCTGAACAAGCAATTGTTCGGGGATTTTTTTGCCAGACAAAAATTCAAAAAAAAATGATTTTTCACGAAAAAATAGTATGTTTGTAGTTGGTATCAAAAACGATAATCAGTGACGATAACCCTTAAATTATCGGAAGAATGAAATTCAGATTTACAATTGCAAATCGCTTATATTTAGGTTTCGGGCTAGTGACATTAGCCGTTATCATTAGTAGCGGACTAACATTTTACACCCTGCAAAAAAATAAACGATTAAACGAACTGGTATCACAAGTATATACTCCTTCGTTAGTTTCCGTCAATAATCTGATAAACCTGGTAAACGATTCCAGAATGTTGATAAAGAACTGGGTTTTTATTGAACATAAAGCCAATACCCCCGATAAAATAAAACTTCAGGAATTACATACGAAAGGATATGTTGAAATAAAAAAACAGCTATCACAACTTAAAAACTATTGGGACGAAGAGGAAAAAAATAAGTTAAACGAGATTTTTATCATCTTAAGCGATTCGCTTTTCCCACTTCATCAACAAATCATGGGTCAACTTAACTCGTTTGACGCATACGATGATCCGATGGTAATTTTTGAGGTACGCCCAATGGTAGAAGACGGCGGCGTAGTAATGATATTAACCGACAAAGCTTTACATAGACTCTACGATTTGCGCGAACGCATCAATCAAAAATCAGAAGATTACAATTCGCAAATGTTTCTATCCATGGCCAGCTTTCAGCGAATAATCCTGGTCATGGGGATACTTCTTATGATCATTGCCCTATCCACTGCTTATTTTATCACCAAAGCCACCGTTTCCCCCATTCTTAGGTTAAGAGAATTTTTACTATTAATGACCCAAGGAATACTCCCCGATGTAGAGATGAACATTACCAACGATGAAATTGGTGATATGTCAGCAGCTCTTAATCAATTTGTGAATAACATGAAGCTAACATCCCAGTTTGCGCTCGAAATTGGAAAGGGTAACTTTGAAGCTGAATATCATGCCTTAGGTGCCGAAGATATTTTAGGTAACAGTCTTATCACGATGCGTAACGACTTGAAAAAAGCCCATGAAGCAGAGCAAGCCAGAAAACGGGAAGACGAAATCAGAAACTGGACTACCCACGGATTGGCAATTTTTGGTGATATTCTACGGCAAAGCAAAAATATCGAGGAACTATCATACAACGTGATTGAAAAAATCATTGAGTATGTTGGAGCAATCCAAGGAGCCATTTACATCATCGATGACACTGTCGAACACGATAAACATTTCAGGATGACTGCAGCCGTTGCCTATGGACGGCGTAAATTAGCCAATCGACGCTGCGAATTGGAAGAAGGATTGGTTGGGCGATGCG
>DAOTAV010000193.1:0-4856 GCA_035382785.1 Salinivirgaceae bacterium
CCGAACATATCTATGTTGCGTTAATCAACACAGAAAAGAAAGTTACCAATAAAATCAAATTCAACCTTGGGAATATGAATATCGATTATTATCCCATGTTTGAGTTTCAGATACAAAGCAGTTTATTCTCCGCAGGGATTGATATCATAACGGTTGAAAAATTTAAAGATGCAGTTTCGGGACTCAATTATTACCAATCGGTTATTTTCCTCGATGAAGTTTTTTCTGATATTACCTCGGTTGACTATCAGCATTTTATAATCACAAGCGATAACCTTGAGAAACTCCGTCAGACAAAATCGGTGCAAACCTATCTCGATTTCTTTAAGCGCCACTATTTGGAAGGGAAAAAATAGAGTTCCGTGAAATGTAATTTTTTGACTTAATCAGCGTTTTCCTTAAAAAAAAGTATGCAAGCAGCCATAGAAATACTTTGGGTTGATGATGAAATCGAATTTTTGAAATCGCATATCCTTTTTTTGGAAACGAAGGGGTACAAAGTGATCACGGCCAACAGCGGCATCGACGCCCTTGAAATACTCAAAAAGCGACAGGTTGACGTGATTTTTCTCGATGAAAATATGCCCGGAATGACCGGATTGGAGTTCCTCCAGCGATTAAAACTTTTGCTCAATGAAACCCCTGTGGTGATGATAACCAAGAGTGAAGAAGAGCATATAATGGAGACAGCTCTGGGTAATAATATCCGCGACTATTTGATAAAACCGGTGAATCCGAATCAAATTCTGATGTCGCTGAAAAAAATATTGGATCACCGGAAACTGATTTCGCAAGCTACGATCGAAGAATATCAACGTTCGTTTCGTGAGCTTGGCAACTCTATTTATAATGCTAATACTTTTGAAGATTGGGTTCAAGTATATAAAAGACTTACCTATTGGGAAAATTCGCTTCAACAATGGCTCGGACGCAATGAAATTGTTGAAATTCTCCAGATGCAAAAAGAGACTGCCAACACCGAGTTCGCCAAATTTATAAAAAAGAACTATAAAGGATGGTTTACAGGCACAGTTAAGGATGTCCCCGTTTTATCACCACAGCTTCTACGGCACTATTTCTTCCCGCTTTTATCGCAGCCGAAAATGGTGCTGTTGGTCATCGATAATCTTCGCTACGACCAATGGATTGCCTTAAAGCCCTATTTTCAGAAATTTTACAAAATCGAGCAGGAAGAAATCTATTGCAGTATTTTACCAACGGCAACCCAATATGCAAGGAACGCACTGTTTTCAGGATTAATGCCCGAATCGATCCGAACCCTGAAACCCGATCTTTGGCGCGATGAAACCGACGATGGGTTAAAAAATGAATTCGAGAAGGAATTGTTTCAGCAGTATTTATCAAGAAACGGGATTAAAATTCCATTTTTATTTGAAAAGGCCACTAACATGAAATCCATGAAAAGGATCGATGAAAATCCGAAGCGATTTTTAGAACAGCCTTTATCGGTCTTAGTATACAATTTTGTGGATATTCTTTCTCATGCACGAACCGATGTGGATATGGTAAAAGAATTGGCCTCCAACGAAGCGGCCTATCGGAATTTAACCAAACAATGGTTTGAGCAATCGGCCCTGCATCGGTTAATAGAGTATTTTGCCGAACACCAGGTGCATTTGTTCGTCACCACCGATCACGGTTCCATAAAAGTGTCGAATCCGGTAAAAATTGTCGGAGATAGGAATACATCTACCAATTTACGCTATAAGTACGGCAAAAACCTGAATTGTGAATCGAACGACGTATTTGAAATTTCCAAACCCGAAGAGGTTGGATTACCTCGATTTAACGTTAGTGGCACTTACATCTTTGCTCTTCGCAACCAGTTTTTTGGCTATCCTAACAATTATAACCATTACGTAAATTACTACAAGGATACCTTTCAGCATGGCGGAATTTCCATGGAAGAGATGCTCATCCCTGCAGTGTATATGAAACCTGTTCTATGATCGAAAAAAATGAAATCATCATAGCTTCGGTCGATGAAATACCCGAAAAAGTAGCGCAACTATTGCGAACCTTAGCGGGTAAAAGTCGTGTTTGGGCATTCGACGCTCCTATGGGAGCCGGCAAAACTACTATTATCAAAGAGATTTGCAGGCAGCTCAATGTGGTTGACACTGTTACCAGTCCCACTTTCAGCATTGTCAATGAATATAAAACAACCACCGGAGAATCCATTTTTCATTTTGATTTCTATCGGATTGAGAATATTTCCGAAGCATTAGCCATAGGAATACCCGATTATTTAGACTCGGGAAATTATTGTTTTATTGAGTGGCCTATGGTTGTAGAGTCGATTTTGCCCGACGATTATCTTCGTATCTCCATTACTGTTACCGGAAACAACCATCGGCTAATTAGCTGGTAATAGCGTATTGGGGATAATGCATCCCTGCAAGAAGGAGCAATAATCGTTCATAGAAATAGTGCATTCGTAATCAAAAAAAATCCTTGATATTAAGCTCTTATTGCATTTTTTATACCTTTGATAATAAATTACACTTTAACCTACCATAGAAATGCTCATTTTGTTAAAACGATGCGAAGTTATTAGCTCCGGCAATAAAGGAGTTAATGATATATTAATCGGAAGCGGGAAAATTTTAGCGATAGCCAAGGAAATATCCATCGATAAGCGATTAGAGGTCGATGAGGTCGATTGTTTAGGGTTAAAAGCTTTGCCTGGGTTAATTGATGCCCATGTTCATATTGCTGGAGCCGGAGGTGAGGGCGGTCCGGCATCCCGAACCCCTGAATTAAGGCTCAGCAGTATGATTGAAGCCGGAGTTACAACCGTGGTAGGATCGTTGGGAACCGATGGCATAACCCGCTCCGTGGAATCGGTATTGATGAAAGTTAAATCACTCCGTCAGCAGGGCGTTTCGGCATGGATGTTTACCGGGTCGTATCAAATACCGCCACCCACAATTCTGGGGAGTGTGGCCAAAGATATTGCTTTGATTGATGAAGTGATTGGCGTTGGTGAAATTGCCATTGCCGATCATCGATCATCGTTCCCAACCACAGAGGAACTGGTAAAACTTGCGCTTCAAGCACGGGTAGGAGGTATGCTTGGTGGTAAATCGGGGATTGTAAATATTCACATGGGCGATGCCATGAATCCTTTCCGGCAGTTGTATGAGGCCGTTAATATAAGCGAACTAAAACTGTCGCAATTTTGGCCAACCCATTGTAATCGTAATCACTATATTTTCCAAGACGCAAAAGAATATGGTAAAAAATCGCATCTTGATCTAACAACAAGTTCCTATCCCTATTTCCCGGACGATGAGATTAAAACTTCAAAAGCAATTGCTGAATTATTAAAAGCCGGAGTCTCGGTCGAAAATATCACCGTTACTTCCGATGCTTGCGGTTCATTACCCGGTTTTGATGAAAATGGAAACCTGGTGAGGTTAGAAATGGGACTATCAAAATCGGTTTTCACGGAAATTGTTGATTGTGTTCTCGAGGAAAAAATTCCTATTGAAAATGCCATCAAAGTTGCTACTGAAAATGTAGCCAGAATACTAAAGTTAGCAAACAAAGGTAGAATAGAGGTCGGAAAAGATGCCGATCTAATCCTTCTAAATCAAGATTTCCAAATTGTCCATTATTTAGCCAATGGGATTTTTATGAAGAAAAATTTTCAAGTACTAAAAGTGGGGAATTATGAATGAAACGAAAGCTAAATTCAATCATTGTTTGAATTGTTTTGCGCAGGATGGTTTCTATCCTCGCAGTTTTATAACAGATTGCCCTGCAGAAAAAATGATTGGATTAGATAAGTATCGTTAAAGTGTCGAAAAAGGATAGAAAAGTTTGTACGAGCTGATATGATTAAGAGCAATTATTTCAACCGATTGATACCTTCCTTCAAAGTATCGGATGTTTAGTATATAAAATAAAAGAACAAGTCTATAATCGTAACAAAGACAGAATCGAGTATTCTTAGAAGACTTTTCTGATATATACCCTGACGAACCGTCTCTTTGCAATCTAATGGGATCATATACCGAGAAATTTTAAATCTATCAAAAAGGATTTCAGTTTAAGAAAGCGAAACACCGAAAGGTATATTTTAAGTCAAAAATGGCACACTTTCAAAGCACAGCAGTTTTACTCAAAAATGATAATGTGTGATATTGGGATAGATTAGTTGTGCTTTAATTTTTTTAAAATTTGGGAAATATATCAAGAGAAAATATTTAAAAATTATTTCTACTTTTAAGAAAAAATTTTTTATTAACTCAATAAAATTAGATATTTATATGAATCCGAAAATTCGCACAATCTTATTATTTTCATTTTTTACAGCAGTGTTCTTGTCCTCAGCCCAAAACGGTAGTATAGTGCTGATAGGAGGAGGAATGGAACGAAGCGGAACAATGAGTTGGAATTATCAGCTGTTTTCCCGGATTGTAAATCAGGCATCCAATAAGCGTGTATTGGTTATAGGACATTCAGCGGGAGATGGTTGGTTGGAACAGAATTTTGTGAATGTTTGGGGAGCTACCTATAGCAAAGAATTAGTCATAACTTCTTCCAACGCAAATCTTCAACAAACCTATGACACCATAGTAACCTATGGCGTGATATATTTTCGTGGAGGAGATCAATACTACTATTACAACTACATTAAAAACACAAAAACAGCGCAAGCTCTGCAATATTTGTATAATCATGGAGGCATAATCGCAGGGACCTCAGCAGGAATGCATATTTTATCGGAAGTTATTTTTACCGACGATACCGGTTATGGAATTTATCCGCATGAAGCAATTGAAAACCCTAATCATTCCAACATCAGTTTACATGACGATTTGTTCCTC
>DAOTAV010000194.1:0-4853 GCA_035382785.1 Salinivirgaceae bacterium
AATCGGTTTTAGCAATCGAAAGTTTTGTTTGTTTCAAAATTACCATAATGGTATAGTAAAAGATAGCTAATATAATGGTTATCAGTATAAACGTGATAACAAGCAACCATTGTAATGATTTCAAAATAAACTGCCTTTTCCCGGGAATTTTCATAATTAGAATAGGGGAGCTTCCCGGTATAGATCGGGAATATAAATCAATTTGGTAAACATTGTCGTCACTGCTTTGACGAAAATCGGGCGTTGAATAAACTACTTTTCTACTTTCAGGTTCATAAACCGCATATTCCATAGGAAGGTTAAGGTTTTGAATAATTTTTTCTTCCTCAATAATCTCTGGTAAATTTACGGATATGATGCGGTCTATCAATGGAATGTTCTGACTTTGATATTCAAAAAAGATCCACTCTATCCAATTTTGCATTTGGGTTGAATGGTTGAAGGCGTTTTTTTGCAATTGATTGATGGTTGCATCGAGTGATAAATATTCCTTTAATGACTCATAATCGGATGATGATCGGTTTTTATTTGCCGAAGCTATCATAACTTTTTTCAGACTATCAATGAGTTCATAAATAGAATCGAGATAGGGTTGATTAACTTCAAAATATTGATGAAAATTTTTCTTTTGAGTATAAAACCACATTGATTCGTTTTGCTCAAATCGATTGGCAATTCTCACCAACATGGTATTGACAGCTGAATCAAATTTTTGGTGGCTTTCGTCGATGGAATTCTTAATCCACACATACTGAATAATTAAAATTCCGACAAGAGCTCCTAAAATAAGCATTAAGTTTATTCGGACAAATTTTGGATACATTGGTTAACAATATAGTTTGACAAAATTATGGATTCGCGTGAAAAAATTGGTTGATATTTCAAATATTTATATTTTTACACAAACTAATCGGAATAATTATGTTAAACATTGCGCTTTTTGGCCCTCCTGGAGCCGGTAAAGGAACTCAAAGTCAGATGCTTATTAAAAAGTATAACTTGACTTATATTTCCACCGGTGACATTTTACGTGAAGAAATCAATGCAGGCACAAAGCTTGGATTGATGGCAAAAGATATTATTGAAAAGGGTGGTTTGGTTTCGGATGAAATTATCGTTCAAATCATTGAAAGTAAAATCATACAAAATCCTGAAGCCAATGGTTTTTTGTTTGATGGTTTTCCGCGTACAACGGTTCAATGTTATATCCTTGATGGGCTTCTCATGAAGCTTAATACATCGCTAACTTGTATGTTGAGTCTTGAAGTGCCTGATGATGAACTTGTACGACGACTACGCGAACGTGCTAAAATATCAAACCGTAAAGATGATAACGATGCAGTAATTCAGGTACGTTTGAAGGAATATTACGAAAAGACCGTTCCCGTTGCAAAATATTATCAGGATAAAAACATTTATTTCCCTGTAAATGGAGTTGGAACAATTGAGGAAGTTCAAAAGCGACTTTGCGAAGCCATTGAAAAATCGCTGGAAAATCGTTGGATTAATTTGATCTTTTTTGGATACCCCGGCTCGGGCAAAGGTACACAGGCAAAACTCATGGCACAGAAATATAATCTTGTGTATATTTCAACAGGTTCAATGCTACGCGAAGAAATTCGTAAGAACTCAGAAATCGGCCGATTGGCAAAACCTTATATGGAAAAAGGTGCCATAGTTCCGGATGAGTATGCCATAAAACTTATTGAAGAAAAGATCCAAGCAAATCCTAACTCACGAGGTTTTATTTTTAAAGGATTTCCTCGAACCATTGTTCAAGCCTACATCGTGGACGGATTATTACGCAAGATGAATAGTGTTATTACCACAGCTATTGAAATTCAGGTTTCGCCCTTAGAAGCTGTGAAACGCTTAGCTTTACGAAGTAAAACTGATAAAAGTCGTACTTACGACATGGACACAGAGTTGATTGTGAGTCGATTAGAAGAATATGAACAAAAAACCATGTTAGCGAGAGATTTTTATGCAAAAAAAAATATGCTACATGTAGTTGATGGTCATGGAACTCCTGATGAAGTTTTCAATCGAATTTGTCAAGAAATCAATTTTACACTTAAAAAAGCTTTATAGACAATGAAGGGCATTTTGCCCTTTTTTTTTAACAATTATACCTATAATTTATATTATGTTAAATATAAAAATTAATTAAAAGGGAGTCCGCGACTCCCTTACGAAACTATTTGTTTTCAACTTCTAAAATACGTTGTTCAATAGCTTTTAATTTATCGCCGTAACCCGGTTTATTTCGAAGTTGGAAATAGATAAGTTTTAATTGTTTTAAAGTATAAAGATCGGTTGGGTTCATTTCAATACACTTCTCGAAATATTCTGCAGCGGTAGCAAATTCTGACATTGCTTTTTCTCTTAGCTCATTGTATTCTTGTTCTTTGTTTATAGGAAGATCATTGGCTTTATTGTTATAATCAGCTCCCTTATTGAAGAAAAGCACACCAATATTGAAAGTTGCATCAAAATATTTTGGATCAATTTCGAGTGCCTTTGTGTAAGATTCTAAAGCCTTGTCAGGCTGACCTTTTTGATCATAAAAGGTTCCACGTGCGAAATAATATACTTTATTATTTGGCTCGGCAGCAATGGTTTTGTCTAAGTAATTGAGAGCTTCATCGTATTGCAGAGCTTTGCTGTAGTGATCAATCAGTAGAAGCATCAGAATTTGATTGTCTTGAACTTTTGATATTCCATCTTTTAAGGTTTGCACATAAGCATCAACATTGCCTTGATTTAGGTGAATTTCTGCGATTTTACGCACCGAAGCTACGGGTTCATAGTTTTTTTCAAGCGACTTCTGGTAGTATTTGATGGCTTCATCCATTTTGTTCGCTTTTTCATAAGACAGAGCCGCATTGAAATAAACTGCCAACTCTACTTCATCGATCTCCTCATACTCGCCAATCTCTGCACTAAGTGCGAATAATTGGGCGGCTTTTTCATAATCCTTGAGTTCGAACTGTTTGATTCCTTCGTTAAATGCTTGGGTGCGGGCAACTTTAAGATTGGTAATGGCATCTTTGACAAATTTTGCCTTTTTATCCCTAAACTGAATCGACTTTTGATAGCTTATGAAAGCTTCCCGCAAAGGATCCGGGTGAAGTTGTTGATCCTCTGGGTTTTTGGATTGAAAGATGTTTTGGTAAATCAATCCGCGATAATACCATGCTTTGTCGTTTTCTTTGGTCTCAGGATGCTGAACCGCTTCGTCGATGAGTTTTTTTGCTTTCTCATACTGTGTTTGCCCTGGCTTAATGCCATAATTATAGGCCGAAATAACATTACGGCTCTGTGCGTTAACTGATACAATGGCTATCGATGCCATAATGACTGTCAATAACTTTTTCATTTGTATTCCGTTTTTGGGTGATTAAAAAGTTTATTCTTGATTGTATTCTTCTTCTATAGTTTCTAACTCGCTGTTTTGCTCAACATAGGTAACGGCAGCAATTTGGTCGTCGTCGCGAAGGTTGATTAAACGAACTCCTTGAGTTGCACGCCCTGTTTGACGAATCGAGGACATCGGAGTTCGGATTGTTAATCCCTTACGTGTAATGATGATCAGATCGTCAGTATCAAGGACGCCTTTCAACGCAATCATTTTTCCTGTTTTTTCCGTAACATTCAGGGTCTTAACTCCTTTGCCACCCCGCTTTATAATCCGATAATCCGCTATGGATGAACGTTTCCCGTATCCATTTTCGGAAACAACAAGAATATCTTCCGACTCATTTTCAACAGCGATCATACCAACAACAAAGTCCTCTGGCTCTAAGGTGATGCCTTTTACGCCTAAGGAATTTCGTCCAACGGTCCGCACATCTCTTTCATGGAAACGAATTGCTTTTCCGCTATAGACGCCCATTACGATATCGCTATTGCCTGCGGTTAACTTTACATCAATCAATCGATCATCTTCGCGAATGGCAATAGCTACTATCCCATTTTGACGTGGTCGACTATATTCCTCCAGTAGGGTTTTCTTTATGATCCCATTTTTCGTTGCCATTACTAAATAATGCGAATTAATGAAAGCTTCGTCTTTGAGATTTTTTATGTTTATGTAGGAACGGATGGAATCGTCAGGTTCGATGTTAAGAATATTTTGAATGGCTCTTCCTTTACTTGTCTTTGTTCCTTCCGGTATTTCATAAACCTTTAGCCAATAGCACTTGCCTTTTTCGGTAAATAACAGTAAAGTGCTATGCATTGACGCAACATAGATATGTTCGACAAAATCTTCGTCACGAGTTGCTGTTCCTTTTGCCCCTACTCCTCCCCGATTTTGAATTTTATATTCGGTGATTGGTGTGCGTTTGATATAACCTAAATTAGAAATAGTGATAACCATTTGATCGTCAGCATAGAAATCTTCGGGATCAAACTCTTCGGCTTGTAAAACAATTTCTGTTTTTCTTTTATCACCGTATTTCTCTTTAATTTCAATAAGTTCTTGAGCAATAATTTCCATCCGAAGTTGTTCGTCGGCTAGAACACGTTTGTAATAGTCGATTTTTTCCAGCAATTCTTTATGTTCTTGACGGAGTTTGTCTTGCTCTAAACCTGTCAATTGTCCCAAACGCATCTCAACGATGGCATTGGCCTGAATCTCGGTTAACGAAAACCGTTCGACTAATCGAGTACGGGCATGGTCCCTACTATCAGAAGTTTTTATGAGCTGTACCACTTCGTCAATATTGTCGGAGGCGATAATAAGCCCTTCAAGTATGTGTGCACGTTTTTCTGCTTGTTCTAGTTCATACTGAATTCGACGGATAGTAACTTCATGTCTGTGGTCGATAAAGTGATGAATTAAATCTCTG
>DAOTAV010000195.1:0-4803 GCA_035382785.1 Salinivirgaceae bacterium
CAAATGGATAAAAAAACGAATCTTTTCGCTGAAGAAGTGTATCAAAAATTGCTTCCGTTTCAGAACTGAGAAGCATTCGTTTTTCGTAATTGCTGTTGCGAATTTCAATAAGTCTTTTTTGTATCTCCGGTTCAATAGAACGATATAGCAATGTGTCGTAAGCGTGTTGTTTTTTAGCTACAACGGTTAACTGTAAAATCAGAATGAAAGGTATAATTGAGAGTTTTTTGTACATTGCTTTTCCATCTATTTTTTTTGATTAACGCAAAAATAATGTTTTATTGTTATTTTGAACCGGAAAATATAAGCTTATTTTGTGGAATACAGTTGCTAAAATGAAAGATACCCGGGCAAATAAAAAAACTGACAATTATCGTTGTAAAAATCGTTTATATCGTTCATATTTACCCCGAAAAATCAACCCATTAAATCAAGAGACAATATGCGAAAATTACTCTTTTGCCTGGCGGCATTCAGTTGGCTAACCGGATGCAAAAATGAGTGTCCACGCGACGCTCGTGATGTAAAAAACGTAAAAGACAAAACGGTGGAAGCCACCATTTCTGAATTGCAAAAAAAGTATCCTGATGAAACATTTCGTATTGAGAGGGGCGTTCGGCAAGCAGCTGCACTTTGGCGTCAATCCGATGGTGATGAAAAGGAATTTCAGAATTTTTGTAATGAGAATTTTATTGCCGATTCCGCGGAGCTTTATACGGTATTTTTAAAAGTATCACGAAACTTGGAGATTCTCCTGGGACGCTTCAATCAAATTACGATATCGTTGCTGGAACCATTGCATCTTGATATTGGTCCGTTGCATGCTGTGGATCATATTTTTGGTGCTTACAATGTTGGTGCGCATTTATGGAACGACATGTATGATAATAAACTTGCCTTTATAGTTGCCCTCAATTTCCCGAATTATTCCACATCAGAAAAAAATCAATTGGGAGAAAACTGGAGCCGTCAGCAATGGGCTTATGCACGTATGGGCGATTTATTCACTGCTCGAGTTCCCGCTTCTTTGCAACAATCGTTGGCCGAAATCAACACAAAAGCCGACAGCTACATTGCTGATTACAACATTTTCGTTGGCAACCTTATTGATGACAACGGAAAAACATATTTCCCTGCCGACATGAAACTTCTTTCACACTGGAATTTGCGCGATGAAATTAAATCGAACTATGCCGATAAAGACAATGGTTTGACCAAACAGCGCATGATTTATAGCGTTATGCTTCGAATCATTGAT
The DNA here is from genome assembly GCA_035382785.1 of Salinivirgaceae bacterium. Lineage (GTDB taxonomy): Bacteria > Bacteroidota > Bacteroidia > Bacteroidales > Salinivirgaceae > JAAYQU01. The sequence goes on from DAOTAV010000195.1 coordinate 1,259, forward strand.
CAATCCATTCCGGAGGCAGTAATTAACAGCAATCAATACCAGTGGAATCCGTTTACCAACGAGGTATGGAAAGATGGACAGAAACAAACGCTGAAACCGGAACCCAATACTCGCTACTATTATGTGAAGGCGTTTTTTGATGAATATCGCAAACACGATCCATATTACACGCAATCTGATACTTACATAAAACGAGCCTTCGATGATGGAATGGAAATTACCCAAGAAGAAGTTGAAAAACTGTTCATGGAATATGTTTCTTCCCCACTGACAAAACAGGTTGGTGAATTAATTGCTTCGCGTTTGGGACGACCATTGGAACCATTCGACATTTGGTACGATGGATTTAAGTCGCGTAGTTCAATGAATCAACAATTGCTGGATTCAAAAACGCAAAAGCTATATCCCAATCCTAAACGATTCGAACAAGAAATTCCGACGATATTAATGAAATTAGGTTACACACCCGAACGCGCCAAATATTTAGCCGAGAAAATCGTTGTGGATCCGGCACGTGGTTCAGGTCATGCATGGGGTGCGGTCATGAAAGGCGACGTGGCACACTTACGCACACGAGTTGGGAAGGAAGGAATGAATTATAAAGGCTATAACATTGCTATTCACGAACTTGGACATAACATCGAACAAACCATCTCGCTCTACGATATGGATTACTACATGCTTCAAGGGGTTCCAAACACTGCTTTCACCGAAGCTCTTGCCTTTATGTTCCAAAAACGCGATTTGCAAATCCTTGGCATAGAAACCAACGACGTTATGGTTCAACATTTAAACACTCTCGATCAGTTTTGGTCAATGTACGAAATTATGGGGGTTTCATTGGTCGATATGAGAGTTTGGAAATGGCTTTATCAAAATCCGAATGCTACGGTTGATGAACTAAAAAATCAAGTAATCAGCATTGCCAACGACGTTTGGAATCAATACTATGCGCCTGTGTTTGGCAAAACCGATCAACCTATTTTAGCCATTTACAGCCACATGATCTCTTCTCCGCTCTACTTGTCGGCATATCCATTTGGATTGCTCATCGATTTTCAATTGGAGCAATACATCGCCGATAAGAAGTTTAGTGATGAAGTGGATCGCATTTTCAAACTTGGGCGTTTGACTCCCGATCATTGGATGAAACAAGCAGTTGGACAAAACATAAATCTCGAACCGATTTTCAGTGCAACACAAAGGTCACTTGAAGCTTTGGGTAAAAAATAGTTCAACTTTTTTGAATTTAAGTTGTTGATTTTCTAAAGATTGTCTCAATGTAAATATGTTTGGTGAATTTTCAATTAATCCAAGAAATAGAAAAAATCCATTTCGAAAGCATTTTGAACATTGAGACAGTCTTTTTTACGTACCAAAAATAAAAGCCATGAACCAATTTTCTCAGAATCAAATATTTTCTCGGCGACCATTTCAACTTCTTTGGAAAGCGTTCCGCTACTTTTTCATCGAACGGACGGGAAAGTTTCTGATGATGCTGTTGTTGACTCTTATGTTTTCATGTAAAGACAAGGATTACAGTGGAATTACAGGAGTTTGGTTGGTGGAAGAAGTTGGAGAGTTAACTCCATTTCGTCGCTACAACGTTTCAATCCGAAAGCATGATACCATCGATAGTGTTTATGTGATAAACAATTTTTGCAATTCGGGCGATTATAATGAAACCAATTTTGAAGTAAATGGCTTCAACATTACAATTTACGGGCAACAAATCGACTATTTGTATCTATACGAAGGTTCGGGAACTATTCAAACCGATTACAAGCAAATCAATTTTACCTACCGAATTTCAAATTCCCGAACCGGTGTTATCGAAAACTTTACCGCACAATATCGACGAAACTAAACCTTAGGCATCTTCGTAATCATCGTTTTTACTTTCAATTTCAGGTAAAACGGCTTTAGCTTCAATTTCACTCATTTTTTCCACGTTCTTCAATGTTCGCTGAATTGCACGAGTTCGAACGCCAATCACATCGTCAAGTTGATTAAGTCCCGTTTGTATATTATTTTGAGCTTTGTGCAACATACCGCCAAATTTTTCGAATTCTGTTTTCACTGCTCGTAAAATTTCCCAGACTTCGCTGCTGCGTTTCTGAATGGCTAAGGTTCTAAATCCCATTTGCAGACTGTTCAGAATTGCCGCCAGAGTGGTAGGTCCGGTGACGATGATTTTGTAGTTGTTTTGCAATTCTTCCAACAAGGCAGCTTTGCGAACAACTTCGGCATAAATTCCTTCAAACGGCAGAAACATAATTCCAAAATCGGTTGTATAGGGTGGAGCCAAATATTTTTCTGAAATATCTTTTGCCATTTTCTTGATGGTTGTTTCTAACGATTTTTGAGCATCGGATATTCGTTGTGGATCGCTATCTTCGTAGGCATCGAGCAAGGTTTCATAAACATCTTTGGGAAATTTAGCATCGATGGGAAGCCAAACCGGAGTGTCGGGATTATCACGACCGGGAAGTTTAATGGCATATTCAACCAGATCGTTGCTCGCCGGATTAGTTTTAACATTCTTTTCATATTGAGCCGGTGCGAGAATTTGTTCCAACAACATGCCAAGTTGAAATTCACCGATACCACCGCGTTGTTTCACATTGCTCAATACTTTTTTCAAGCCACCCACATCGTTAGCCAAATTTTTCATTTCGCCCAAGCCCTCTTGAACTGCCTGAAGTTGTTTCCCAACAGTCTCAAAGCTCTGACTTAACCGATCGTTCAGCGTTTTTTGCAGTTTTTCATCAACGGTTCTGCGCATTTCGTCAAGTTGGCGTGAATTGTCTTCGCGGATTTGTTTCAGTTGATTTTCGATGCTTTCTTTAAGTTCTTTTATTGACTTTAAATTTTGTTCGTTGATCTCTTTTTGACGATCGGAAAAATCTCCAAACTTTTGACGCAATGAATCATTCAATTCGCGAATATTTTCTGAAAATTGTTTTGAGAATTTTTCCAACGTTGCATTTAATTCTTCACGATTGGCCTGTGCAATAGCATTAAATTCCTGTCGGTTTCGTTGAAATTCTTCGGGAATTTTTTGTTCAATAGCCCGAAGGGTGAATTCAAAGCGTTGGAGTGTTTCGAAAAAGTTTTGGGGCAATCCTTGACCACCAATAGAAAAATTCCGAACTAACAAAATTACATTCAAAATCAGCAAAGCTGCTAAAAATAAGATAATTGTAACTTCCATAAATTAACTCTTTAAGGTTGTAGCAAATTTAGTGGGTTAATACGACAATTTTTGTCGTCAGCAATTAATATTTCACTTTTAGCGACATAATTTTAATGCTAAAGGTTCGACTGTAATTTTTCTCTCGATTTTAATCGACTTAAAAATGTTACTTGGGGCGAAATAAATGATTCCTTCGCATTTTTCATCTGCCATGATTTTTTGGTATCGGCATATTTTTTCGTAGGTTAATACAAGGCATTACATCAATATTTGTTTAGCTTTGCATATCGTTTTAAAAGATACTGTCCCAAAAAGTGTGTAAAGTGAGTTAGTTCTTAAATTAGAGAAA
>DAOTAV010000196.1:0-4796 GCA_035382785.1 Salinivirgaceae bacterium
AATTTTTTAATGACACGAAGTCGATACGCACAATTGTTTCAACTTTCGTCGAAAGATTATATGGGGTGGGCAAAAGGACTCAAAGAAACCGGATACGCCACCGATAAGAATTATGACAAACGCCTTATTCATTTGATTGAAAAATATCAACTTTATCAATACGACGATGAAGTTACTCCGCGGGAGACCTACACGGAAAAAACTCAACCAAAAGAATCCAAACCAAAAACAAATCACAATATCGGAAACCTACAGGATAACACCCAAATAGACATTTATACCATTCGTCGGGGAGAAATCAACAGAGTTGAATATGTGGTTGCCGAAAAAGGCGATACTTGGCAAAGTCTGACTCAAAAATACCAGAAAATGCCGTGGGAACTTTACAGGTATAACGATATTTCTCGAGAAATGCCGGCAGAACTTATTCCCGGACAAATTGTTTATTTACAACCCAAACGACGTAAAGCCGATGTAGAATACAAATATCATATTTTAGCCGAAGGTGAAACCATGTGGGAAATTTCGCAAAAGTATGCCATTAAACTTAAACATCTATATCGATTAAATCGCTTGACACCTGGAGAGGAACCTCCTGTAGGAACTAAAATTTATTTGCGTCGAAAAAAACCAAAAGCATAATACTCAACATACAATCAATAAATTATGAGAAAAACCATTTGGATTGAACAAAAAGAAAAAATAGAAGAAATTATTAGCAAAGCCGAAGTTTGCGCCTTGGCAATGATTGATACCGAAGGAAAACCTTATGTGGTGATGATGAACTTTGGGTATCGTGATGGTTATTTTTATTTCCACGGCGACCATAATGGAAAAAAAATGGATGCACTCAGGCAAAATAAAGAAGTCTCGATATTTTTAAGTGTTGACCACAAGTTAGTGTTTCAACATGAAAATGTTGCATGTTCCTATGGAATGTACTACCGCAGTGTGAGTGCTCAAGGTAGGGTTGAATTCATTGAAGAATATGAAGATAAAATAAATGCCCTGAATATCATTATGCAACAATATACTAAACGCAACTTCAACTATAATCCGCCGTCAATCCATGGAGTAAGTGTTTTTCGGGTAAAAGTGGAAAATATTCGCTGTAAGCAATTTGGTGTATATTAAAATCTATACCGCAAAATGAAAATCATTAATCTACTTTTGGTGCTTTTATTTATCGCGTATGCCTGCCAAACCGACCATGGCAGCAAACCCCAAAAAGCGAAATATGTTTTTTATTTTATTGGCGATGGTCTTGGCTTATCCCATATTACACTCGCAGAAGCCTATCTTTCTGAAAATTATCAAACAGGCTACGATAAAAATCACTTGATATTTTTCGAAATGGAGCATGTGGGATTAACCAAAACCTACGCTCAGAACCGACTTATAACAAACAGCGCCGCAGCTGGAACAGCTTTAGCTTCAGGATATAAAACCATTACTAAACACATTGGGCTTGATCCGGAAAAACAACGTTTGATCCCTATAACCAAAACCATCAAAGATAATGGACTCAAAGTGGGTGTCTTTTCTACCGTAGGAATAAACCATGCTACACCGGCTGCCTTTTATGCGCATGTAACCGATCGGGACGATTACCGTACCATTGCTCGACAAATGCCGGAGATGCTATTCGATCTCTATGGAGGAGGCGGTCTGATTGCCGATAAAAAGGAACACCCCGATTTACTCCTTCAATATCTTCAACAATCCGGATTAACTATCCTTCGAAATAATCTGGAACTTAAAAATTTGAGCCAACTTACCTCCCCGCTTTATTTTATCAACCAACATCTCGATCAGGAAGCGGCCATTCCTTACGCAATTCAGCGAAATCAACACGATCTTTCATTAGCCGAAATTGTGTCAAAAGCAATTGAATTGCTGGATAATCCTAATGGATTTTTTATCATGGCTGAAGGTGGAAAAATTGACTGGGCAAATCATGCTAACGACGCTTCAACGTGTATTCATGAAGTAATCGACTTTAGTAATGGTATTAAAGTTGCCCTCGAATTTTATCGTAAACATCCCAATGAAACACTAATTGTTGTTTGTTCCGATCATGAAACCGGAGGTTTGAGTTTAGGCTTTACCGGAAAAGAATATGACACGGATATTCGTTTATTAAAATATCAAACCTTAGCCCATGACTCTCTGACATCTTTATTGGTTAATCTTTTCACTGTACGAAAAAATCAGGTTACCTTCCAGCAAATATCGGATACTCTCAAGAAATATACAGGTGTCGGAAGCAAAGATATTCCGCTCTCAGAAAAAGAGTTACAAAAACTACAGCAATTGTTTATAAATGTCCAAAAATCGGAAAGAAAAACAGAAAAAGAGATATATCCATTGGTTGCCTTTGCCATTAAAACATTAAATCACCGAGCAGGTGTTACCTGGGGAACAACAGCACATACTTTTCAACCCACCATGGTATTTGCCTCCGGTGTCGGGTCAGAGGAATTTAGCGGGGTTTTTGAAAACACCGATTTACCAAAGAAAATTATTAAAATCATGGGGCTAAACCATCATTTTGAACTCGTTGATAATAATCACGACTAAAAAAATTCAGAAGAAATGTCAGTCGCTAAAACAATATTCTATAAGATAGGCAACACGTCCGCCTCTACGTACCAAACCATAGTTAAGTATTTATTCTTAAGATTGTTGTTACTACTGGGCATTTACACTTTTACTCGGCTCTGCTTTTTTTTAATAAACTATCAACATTTCCCCTTATCGTTATGGGAAACGATTCGAATCTTCATTGCCGGCTGGCGCTTTGATATCTCTTCTATTCTGTACACTAATATTCTATTTATCCTTTTGCATATTCTTCCCGGTAATTGGGAGTCCCGCATAACGATACAAAAAATTAACAAATGGCTGTTTGTTGTTGTCAACAGTTTCTTTCTTATTTTCAACTTTATCGATATTGAATACTACTCCTTTGTGCTAAAACGTTCAACATGGGACTTTTTTTATTACACTATGGAAGAAGGTAATGATATTCTTACCCTACTTCCAGACTACTTTGCTGACTTCTGGTATATTCTAATTCTCTGGATTTTATGCGTTTTTGTTCTCTATCGATTTTATCCTAAACCTAACAATCTGTCACCGCAAGAACCATATTCTTGGCGGATATTCTCACGGCAAACCATCGGTTTTGCTTTTCTGCTTGGAATATTTATAATTGGTTCGCGTGGTGGCATTCAGTTACGCCCCATCAATTCTTTGACAGCCGTGCGATATATTCGCGCCGATCAAACGGCATTAGTGACAAATACTACCTTCACCTTACTCGATACCTATTCATCCAAAAGATTCGACCATTTCAATTTTTTTAATTCAGAGGAATTAAGTTCGATATATACTCCAGAACAGGCTTACATTACCTTTGACAACAAATTTGAAAAAACAAACGTTGTAGTGATAATTCTTGAAAGTTTTGGAGCAGAATATAGTCAATTACTTTCAGGAAATCAGAACGGTTATACCCCATTTTTAGATTCGTTAATGCAACACAGTCTAACTTTTCGCAGAGGTTATGCTAACGCAAAAAAATCTATCGAAGCACTTCCGGCTATTTTAAGTGGAATTCCTGCCTTAATGGATAATCCATTCATCACAAGTCCCTATAATTCAAATCTTGTGGAGGGAATTCCTTCGATTCTAAAGCGTCATGGTTACTCCACTTGGTTTTTCCACGGAGGGCCTAACGGCACCATGGGTTTTGACAATTTTTCTCAGTCTGTAGGTGTGGATCATTACCTCGGCAAGCAAGAATATGTGGGATGTGCTGACGATTATGATGGTTCGTGGGGAATTTACGATGAACCCTATTTGCAATATGTGGCCAATATTCTTGATTCGGTGCCAAAACCCTTTTTTGCAGGCATCTTCACCCTTTCTTCGCATCACCCGTATAAAATTCCTCAAAAATATGAGAACCTCTTTGCTGACAGTGAGCATCCTATCTTAAAATCGGTTGCTTACACAGATTTTGCCCTAAATCAATTTTTCTCCAGAATTGAAAAAACTGATTGGTTCCGGAATACTCTCTTTGTTATTACCGCAGACCATACATCAATTTCATTCACACCACAATTTGCAAATATGCATGGAAGCTATCGTGTTCCTATTGTATTCTATTATCCGGGAAACCCATCTTTGAAAAGATTTTACGATTATCCAGTTCAACAGACCGATATCTTTCCGTCGGTGATTCATCTGCTGGGGCTCAGTGATCCGATTGTAGCTTATGGAAGTTCTGTTTTTACCAGAGATACCGGTTGGGCTGTAAGTTATCTCAATAATATTTATCAAATCACCACCGATAGTTTATTGATTCAATTCGATGGGCATCAGATTTTAGGTATCTTCAATCCTATCGAAGATCCTTTGCTTCAAAATGATTTAAAGGAAACTGTTGGAGAAGATCCCTCTGAAATCACGCTTCTAAAGGCAATCATGCAAGATTTCCGTTATCGCATGAAAAACAACAAACTCACGTCTAAATGGCCATCAAAGGAGTAGAAAAATGATTAGTAACTTTCGGTATCGAAAAAATAACTTATCTTTGCACCGCATCGGGCCCCGTAGTTCAGTTGAATAGAACGTCAGATTCCGGTTCTGAAAGTCACAGGTTTGAGTCCTGTCGGGGTCACAAAAAAAGCTGTCAGGTGTTGACAGCTTTTTTTACAGCTTTTTCAGCGAACGAACTTAAACTTTGCAATTCTAAGTTGCGATAATTTCATACAATAAGTTATCACTTA
>DAOTAV010000197.1:0-4765 GCA_035382785.1 Salinivirgaceae bacterium
ATTAAACGGTGATTTTTTGCCCGGTTTTTGGGGTCAGCATGCTCCGGCATATCCATGTCGGAAACCGAGGCTACCTCTATATCGATTGGAACGGAAACATTATACCTAGCGTGTTCGTCCCTTATTATCAACATAATATCATCGGGTTATAAAGTACTCGTCGAGATCTTACTTATGCCCTTCAATCCGATTTTATGAAAAACGGCTGAAAGTGGCAACATGATTATAGATTGAACAATCAAAAATCGCCCAATAACTGGCTTATGTCTTGCTCTATACCTGATGACTACGAAAACTTCCGCAAAAATATTCTTACTTCAGAAGCAAAAGGTGAAAATCAAGAAGCTCAAGAAATTGTCCTCTATCCCCTTTATTATGAAAATGAAAGAATGGCATCATTTGATGAAGAATTAAAAAAACTGACTGATTCCGTTTGGAAAACTAAATATCTTCATGAAACATGATATCTGCATCACAAACACTTTTATTCGAATTACTTAATTCTTCCCAAAGGAACCCATGATTATTAAAACCTCCACCTTCTCGATAACCCTAAAAAATCCTCCTCTTTTTAACAAAATTATGCTTTAATCTAAGATTCCCTGAACTGAAAACGAATTTTAACAACTATTGATTCGTCTTCAGTTGTTCTGTCTTGAATAATTACTAAAAAGCGTTAATAAAGCTTCGGTGTAAATTTGACTCTCAAATAAATAGAACATTTTGAATACACAGTTGTTAATATTCCTGTAATTGTTAGATAACCATCCGGTTGCAAGAAAATTGAAATCCTAATAACCTAAAATCCATACATTTAATATAGAACCTTCAAAACTTAACAAAAATTTAAAATTATATGTTACAACATCATTTGTATATACAAAACTTTGCAAAAGTTTTCTAAGTGAACTTCAAAAAATTTAAAATAATAGCAATTAACTAATTAACAAATCATTAAAAACCATAAAGAATTATGACAAACATTGGAATCATCATTGGAAGTACACGTCCCGGGCGCAATGCAGAAGCAGTTGCCAAGTGGGTTTATGAAATTGCAAGCAAAAGAAACGATGCCACATTCGAGATAGTGGATTTGAAAGATTATAATTTGCCTTTGCTTGACGAAACTATTCCGGCCTCCATGCATCATTATGAGCATGATTACACGCGCAAATGGGCAGAAAAGATTGGTTCGCTAGACGCTTTCATCTTTATAACTCCAGAATACAATCATGCCCCCACTGCTGCCTTGAAAAATGCGCTTGATTATATTTACACCGAATGGAATAACAAGGCTGCGGGATTTGTCAGTTATGGTTCTGCGGGTGGAGTTCGTGCAGTAGAACAACTACGGCAAATTATGGCAGAACTCCAAATAGCTGATGTACGTGCACAGGTTGTTTTATCACTTTTCACCGATTTTGAAAATTACAGTGTATTCAAACCAGCTGCAATGCACGAAACTTATCTAAACACTATGATTGACCAATTAGTGTCTTGGGGTGAAGCTCTGAAAACCATCAGGAAATAAACCATGAACGCTCCTGAAAAATTACCGGTATTCTATATCCCTCATGGAGGAGGACCATGGCACGTAATGGAAGATTACATGGGCGATCCTGAGGGATATGGGATGCTCAAAAATTATCTCGAAAAACTTGGAAAGGAATATCTTGAAAAAATAAAATCTTTATTAGTCATTTCTGCGCATTGGGAAGAACCTTTGCCTGCAGTACATTTTGGGAACAAACCTTCCATGTTTTACGATTATTATGGTTTTCCTGCTTTTACCTATCGTTTGAGTTGGCCAGCACCAGGTAATCCAGAACTTGCTGCCCATATCGAACAATTATTAAAGCAATCGGGTTTTCAAACCAAACCTGAAACCGAAAGAGGTTATGATCATGGCACCTTTGTTCCCATGATGATAGCTTTTCCCGAAGCCAATATTCCAACTGCTCAGCTCTCATTGGTTGAGGGCCTCAATCCTGCACTTCATATTGCATTGGGCAAGGCTCTCGAACCTTTACGTTCACAAAAGGTGCTTATCATCTGTTCTGGCATGAGCTATCATAATCTACAGGCAATGATGACGGGCAGTAAACATGTGGAAGACGATTCGAAACGTTTCGACGATTGGCTCACGGTAGCGGTAGAGTTGGAAAATATTGAAGAGAGAAACGAAAAATTGATAAATTGGTTGAAAGCCCCTGCAGCAAGAGAATCTCATCCTAGGAGCGAACATTTAGTGCCCTTATTTGTGGCTGCTGGCGCCGCTGGAAACGATTCAGGCCATAGGGATTATTCCGGAATTCTTCTGGGAGCAAGCATTTCGGGATTTAAGTTTGGTTAATAAATTTTAAAATAATATGAATACTAATAAAATCACAATAGAATTTTTTCATGATGTACTCTGTGCTTGGTGCTATGCACTTTCACCCCGAGTAGAAAAATTGAAGGATTCTTTTAGCGAAAGAATCGAAATTATTCATCGTTCTTTTGCTTTAGCGCCTGAACCAGATGGCATTGCACGAATTTTTGGATCGAAGGAACAGGGCAAAAAGGAAATTCTGAATCACTGGCGTGCAGCCAATCAAAATGATGATGAGCATCGGATTATTGTCGATTTAATGACCTCTAGGCAATTCGATTATCCTTATTCCACTCCACCCCTGCTGGCATGTAAGGCTGCAGAATTGCAAGGTGGAAATGTTATGCACGCCAAAATGTTTAATCGACTGCAAAAGGCACACTTAACAGAATGTCTCAATATTAATGACTTAGAAATTCTTCGTCAGTGCTCTAGGGAAATAGGTTTAGATACAACAAAATGGGAAAAGGACTTCAACAGTGAAGAGGTCCGTCAAATGCTCGATGATGATCTCTATCGTGCCTATCAATATGGAATTAACTCTGTACCAACTCTGATTGCTAATCAGAAATACAAACTCACAGGTGCGCAACCCTATAACATTCTTTTGGAATGGATTCAACAAATGAAATAATCGTTTCGAAAATCGGTAGTATCCCTAAAAGTGTGTAATGTAAGTTAAATTTGGTTTCAAATTTATTCATTTTCTTTGCAATTGTTTTGTATTGAATGGGAATCTAGCAAAGGCATAGCCTGAGCGTAGTTCCCATTCATTCTTCCCAATTTAAATTTTTAGTTTTTTTCTCTAATTTAAGAACTAACTCACTTTACACACTTTTGGGGACAGTATTTTCAAACACAATTAGCTTCTTAATTTTCACAAAAGATTTTGTTCAAACGAGAGGTTATGAATTTGAAGAGAAAAATAAATGGAATATCCTTATTTGGACACGCATTCCTCAACGGGAAACCTGCAGCGTACTACCTTTGTGAATCTTTTTGTAAACTGTATTGTATTGAAAATTTGACGATTAGCCACTATTGATAAAACAACGACTAATTTCAGCCTTTCCCGATTCATTCAAATTTCTCTTTAATCAAGGCCCCCTTTCATCAGCAAACACAACCCCGAATACCATTGCTACCTACACTTCTTTAAACAAACGTGGAATAAAAATTGTTACGATAAATCACCAATTGCAAAACATCATGGAACTAATCCCTGTGAGCAAACTTCTGGAAATCGAAACACTGGTACTGTATCTTCAATTACAGGGCGATGAAATGAAAGCATTGCTCAAACAAGCCCTGGAAGTGAAGCTTAGTGTAATTGGCAATAAAGTCTATTATCGAGGATTGATTGAATTCTCGAACCGCTGCACTAAAAATTGTTATTACTGCGGCATTCGTGCAGGGAACCGAGAAGTTAGTCGCTACGATTTAACCGATGAGGAGATATTAGAATCAGCAAGGTTTGCCTATGAAAACCGCTACGGGTCTATTGTATTACAGGGAGGAGAACGCACCAATCAATCTTATGTAAAACGTATCGACCAATTAATTCGCAAAATCAAGCAATTATCAAACAACACTTTAGGCATTACACTCTCACTGGGGGAGCAGAGCGAAGAAACCTATCGCCGATGGTTTGAAAGCGGAGCCCATCGCTATTTGTTACGGATTGAAACTAGCAATCCTGAACTTTATCGAAAAATTCACCCCAACAACAAAACTCACGATTTTCACCGTCGGCTGGCTTGTCTAGAAACCATCAAGAGCATCGGTTATCAAACCGGAACGGGGGTTATGATTGGTCTGCCGTTTCAAACCCTTATTGACTTGGCCAACGACCTTCGCTTTATCGTTAACTTCGATGCCGACATGGTGGGAATGGGACCGTTTATTGAACATCACGCTACGCCTTTTGCCAAGGCTGAAAATCTACTGTCCTTGCAGGAACGATTCCTGTTATCGTTGAAAATGGTGGCTCTTTTGCGCATCATGGTTCCCGACATAAATATGGCCGCAACCACAGCTATGCAAGCTATCGACCCTATGGGACGTGAAAAAGCCTTAATGGCAGGTGCCAACATTATCATGCCTAACATCACACCGGGGAAATATCGCGATGAATATAAACTCTATGAAAACAAACCTTGCACCGACGAAAATGCCGATGATTGCATCCAATGTCTCGATGGGCGCGTAAGAATGGTTAACCACGAGGTTGGTTATGGAGAGTGGGGCGATTCACAACACTATAAAAAACGTAGAAAATCAAAAGTATAAATGGTGAATTCAAGTTACAAATGCAACTTTTTGGTTTAACATATAATTTTGTGACTCAAAGTTAAATCTTTTTCTTGGTCTGTTGTTTAATTGATCTTCCACAAA
>DAOTAV010000198.1:0-4736 GCA_035382785.1 Salinivirgaceae bacterium
TTGAATTTCGCAAATGGAGTTTAGCGAAGGGTCGGTTGGTAGAAAACGGGAAATAGGTATGATTTGATTGTTTTCAAACCGGGCTTCAATCGTTTGGAAAAATCCGGGTGTAGAGGTAAAATTAGTGGCAAAATAAAGGTGATTGTTCTCGTCGGCAAATCGTGGATAGATTTCATCGAAAGGAGAATTTGTTTTTGTCCCTGCATTTTTGATTTGTGTAACACGACGTTTTGAAGAGAGTTCGGCAACAAAAAGATCGTACCCCCCATGAGTTCCAAACCGAGCCGATGAAAAAATTATCACATCGCCGGATTGATTGATGGTAGCAGAGTGAATGGGAAAACCTCCGTTATTAAAATTTTCGACAGGCTTAGCAACCGGAGTTCGTTTGTTGTTTAGTTCTAATAGGTAGAGTCGTGATCGAGTTTTTGAATCGGTTAAAAGCAGAATGTTGTTTATAGGATTTCCTCCAAGCAGTATTAAGTCAATAGCTCCGTCCGATAGCAGCATTGGCGTGTTTTCCCAACTATCGTTATGATAAAATAAGAATTGCGTAACCGTTTTTTTTAACGGGAACTTTACATCGATTCCACGATATATTTCGGAAGTTTGATATACCATCAAATTCTTTTGCCGAAGGAAAACCACCTGTGGGGCATTCAATATTTGGGGGTTTTGGATTAAAACGTCATACTGCCGACCAACATTTTCTTGTCCTTTAACGTATGAAGTTTTATGGAGTAAACCGGCAAAAAAACAGATTGGAAGGCATAACCATATTTTAAAGAATGATGTTTTAAACCTGATCATGGTTTAACGTTGATGATACGTTGCTTGAATCAACAAAAATAAGTTTTTTTAATGCTAGGCCAAAGAGCTTTCTTGGGTCGTTGGAAAGAAAAAATGGACATATAACCGGATTTAACTCCCACGGTTGGTTATCTTTGTAGCGGAAAGTTTGAGAAATTATGTTGTGGTTTTTTAATTTTATTCTTTACGTTTTTGTTGAAATATCCAATGAAATTTTTCCCCCGGCGAAGTTTGATAATCCTTTTCGCTTTGAGCAGGTTTTATCGGCTTCGTTTGGCGAACCTCGCTCATCCTCGTTTCATACCGGGATTGATATAAGGACTTTTGGCCGGATCGGCGATTCGGTTTTTGCCGTTGAAGAAGGATACGTCAGTCGAGTTTTTGTGTCGCCTTATGGCTACGGGAAGGCAATTTATATTAATCATCCCAATGGATATACATCGGTGTATGCTCATTTAAACAACTTCTCTGACGATGTGGCTTCTTTCATCCGAGATCATCAATATCGGACTGAGCGTTTTGACGTTGATATTGCTTTAGAAAAACATCTTTTCCCGATAAAAAAGGGACAGCTCATCGGTTTTGCAGGCAACAGCGGCTCAAGTGCGGGACCGCATCTTCATTTCGAAATCCGCAGCACCATCACTGAAATGCCTGTTGATCCATTGATGTTCTATTTCGACATTAAGGATGATATTGCTCCGGAGTTTAGTAACATTTACTTTTATCCCAAAACCCCGGAAAGTCATGTTGAACAAGATAATAGGTTAAAGGGAAAGCCATTAATTAAAGCAAATGGTTATTACCGACTGTCAGATGGCGATACAATCAGTGCTTATGGTTTAATAGGCATTGGGGCTCACGTAACCGATCGAATCACTGGAAGCAATAACATTTGCGGAATTAATCGTTTAACCATGAAGGTAAATCAATCGACGGTTTACGATTTCATTCAAGATCGGTTGTCGTTTTCCCATGTTCGTTATGTTTTATCGCACACTGATTTTTCCTTAAACCGTCGTTTCAAAAAGACAGTCCATAAATGCTTTGTAGAACCCGGGAATAAATTGCCTAACTATCGACAATTAGTAAATCGAGGCTTAATCAATGTTGAGCCCGGCAAATTTTATCAAATTGAAATTGAGGCGTCCGACAGCCGGAAAAATAAATCTAGGGTTCGATTTGTCATTGCGGGAGTAGGAACTTCGGGAACCATACCATCAAAGAAAAACTATCGTGCTGTTTGGATTCCCAACATGGCAAACCGTTATAGCGATTCTACCTTGTCGGTTTCGCTACCGGCCGATGCAATTTACGATACCATTTTTTTTGATTATGAAGTTAAAAAGCCACAGCATCCCTTTGTCAGTCGGCTTTATTCCATAGGAAACCCCGACATCCCGTTACATAAAAACATTGAAATAGTCTTTCACAACGAGAAAATTCCGCAGAAATGGCAGCCCTATCTTGTATTGGTGAATGCTACCGATAAAAATCTTGATGTTTTGGATGTTTCGCCTAAAATGGTTGATGATAAAATTATTGCAAAAATCCGAACTTTCACAACCGTAGCCTTTGCTGTCGATACAGTCCCACCGCGGATTTTACCCATTAATTTAGCCGATGGAGCTTCGCTCAACGGACAAACTTCGAAAAAATAAAAATTGTGGATAATCTTAGTGGAATCGGTCGTTATGAAGGTAGAATCAACGGGCGTTGGATGCTTTTTGAATACGATGCTAAAAACAATTTGTTGGAATATCGCATCGATGACCATTTCCCTGTCAAAGAAGGACAATATGCACTGCAACTCAAGGTTTCCGATGAAGTTGGAAATGAGGCAACAAAAACAATTCGATTCACCCGAAATCAAAAGAGATAGAGCCATGGAAACATCGCAACTTTGCATTGGGTTAATGTCGGGAACATCGCTCGATGGGTTAGATATTGTTCTTTGCCGGTTTTGGGATGAAAACCAACAAATAAATTACGAAATCATTGAAGCTGAAACCATTTCATATTCGCCATATTGGAGCAATGCTTTGGCTAATGCACAAAATCTGACGGCTTACGATTTTTGTTTACTTAACAACAATTACGGTAAATTTCTGGGGGAATGTGTATTGCAATTTTGCAAAAGAGTAGGCATCGACAAAAACCGCGTTGCGCTGATTGCTTCTCATGGACATACGGTTTTTCATAATCCATTGGAAAGAATAACTGTGCAAATTGGCGACGGAACCGCCATTTATGCTGAAACCGGAATCCCCACTGTGTACGATTTCCGGAGGTTGGATGTTGCTATTGGAGGGCAGGGAGCACCCCTTGTTCCTATCGGCGATGAACTCCTTTTCGGAAATTACGATTTCTGTCTCAACTTAGGTGGATTTGCCAACGTATCCTATTCTTATAACGGACAACGAATAGCCTTCGATATTGTTCCTGTGAATATTGTATTAAATCGACTTGCTCAGAAACTCGGACTTTCTTACGACTCCCATGGAGAAAATGCGTCGAAGGGAGAGATTATCCCCGAATTGTTACACCGATTAAATTCCTTGACTTTTTACACTAAAACACCACCGAAATCGTTGGGTAGAGAATGGGTTGAACAAAACATTCAGCCGCTTTTCGAATTTTATTCTGACACAGTGGTTGCAAACCAATTACGTACCTACGTGGAACATATCAGTTTACAGATTGCCCGAGTGTTAGAACCTTTTAAACAAGGAACCCTATTTGTTACGGGAGGGGGAACTCACAATACCTTTTTAATTCAACAATTGAGCAAAGCAACACACCATCAACTCATAATTCCCGATACAAAGATTATCGATTTTAAAGAAGCCTTAATTTTTGCGTTCCTGGGGTGGTTGAAACTCAATCGGCGTTGGAATGTTTTGGCAAGTGTTACCGGAGCAGCAAGAAATACGGTGTCGGGAATTTATATCCATGAGTAAGATTATAGCGATTCTCACAACTCCTTCCGGAAAACAATTTATTTTCTAAACAAAAAAAATGGGATTTTCAAAGTCAGAGAAAAAAACAAAAGTGTAAATTTGGGACAAAAAGGAATCGGGAATCCATTGATGCGACAAGTCACTATAACCATAAGGTCAAAAAGCCAAAATCAGACCGTTGAAATAGAAAGGTTAAAAGATTTATGCGGAGACACATTCCTTTGGATGCCGTTTCGGATTGGAGATGTTTACGATATCGTCCTTCTTTGGGATGAAATGTCGTCAGATGAACTTAATCGGTTATCAACCATTGCAAAAAAAATTCTTTGGCTTGACAATTATACGTCCTACGAAGAATCTTTACCTGACAATGTAGAATTGTTCCCCGGACAGGTGAAACTACCCTTGATTGTACAAAAAATTGTTTCATTAGCCAATGACTTAAATGATCACACCTCGTTAGCCATCAAAACAACCACTAACGCAATCATAGTTTTCAATGCACAAGGTGAACCCTTGTGGGCTAACCAGGGTTTCGAGAAAATTTACGGATATTCTTTTGAAGAATTTACAAAACGATATAAAAGTTTTTATGAGGCATCGGTATTAGAGAACCCGGCAGAAATAATCGAGCAATTGAAACAAAATCAACAAGTTGAATACACGTCGCATGTTAATCATCAACAAAATGGGAAGGTTTGGTTAAAAACTTCCATTACACCTTTCTTTGATCAACAAAATCGTTTGGATCGATTCGTGGTTGTCGAAACCAATATTTCCGAGTTGAAACAAATTGAACAAAGCCTTGAGGAGGGGAAAAAAGAGATTGAGAAACAAAAGCAATTGTTTGAAATTGAGAAACAACGATCCGACGATTTATTACATAATATTTTACCTAAAGAAGTTGCACTCAAAGGTAGTATCCCTAAAAGTGTGTAATGTAAGTTAAATTTGGTTTCAAATATA
>DAOTAV010000199.1:0-4726 GCA_035382785.1 Salinivirgaceae bacterium
ACCATGATATATGTAACTATACTTATCTCGGCAATTTTTGTCAATAACATTGTTCTTAGTCAGTTTCTTGGAATTTGCCCATTCCTAGGTGTTTCAAAAAAAATCAATACCGCAATCGGTATGGGGATGGCTGTAACCTTTGTCATGGTTCTATCCTCGATGGTTACCTTTTTACTACAGAAATATATTCTTGAATCGCTAGGAATCGAATTTTTACAAACCATCACGTTTATTTTGGTAATTGCGGCTCTAGTGCAATTGGTTGAGATTGTGCTAAAAAAAGTAAGCCCTGCGCTATATCAGGCGTTGGGAGTTTTTTTGCCGTTGATAACCACTAATTGTGCTATTTTAGGGGTAGCTATTTTAATTATTCAGAAGAATTATTCCATGGTAGAAGGGGTAGTTTTTGCAGCGGCTTCAGCAATCGGATTTGCTTTAGCGTTGATAATCTTTGCAGGATTAAGAGAGCATCTCGATTTGCAAGATGTTCCCAAAGGAATGCAAGGCACTCCCATTGCTTTGGTGGTTGCCGGAATTTTAGCACTAGCATTCATGGGGTTCGCCGGGATTGTCTAGATGTTGGTTTATCTTTATAAAAAAAGAGGAGCTTGTCTCCTCTTTTTTATTTTTCAGCAACTAATTCCACCGGAAAAGTTACACGCTCAGCATACCCTAATCCTGCTTCATAGATATCTTCGTCGTCGGTGTCATAATACCAAGTAATTTGGACAGGTATTCCTTTTTTGAAAATTCTCTGAAATATTTCAAAAAAATTCTGGATGACTTTTGAACTGCTTGTATTGCAGTATTTGAAATAAAAAACAATTTTTAACTCTTCACCGGGAAACTTCTCAAAATCCCGAAGCCAATCAAAAACCGGCTGATAAAAACTAATACTATCTTCAGGGAAACTCGTACCTTTTATCTCAAAAATCCCCCTATCTTTGTCAAGATAAATCGATGGAAGGGTTGGTGTCCCTTCAAATTGGTAGATTTTCATGATCTTTGAGTTTATTAGATAAACAAAATAAAACATTATTTGTTAAAAATGGAAAATAAAATTATGGATATTTCTCCCATTCAGCAATTAATTGGCGAAAATCGGTTAGATGAAGCCGAGAAAAATCTAATACTGGCTCAAAGCAGCTATCCTGATAATTTCCAATTGTCGATTCTGCTTGGCGAAATAGCTCTCAAAAAACAAGATTTTGCTAGCGCAATAAACCATTTTAATAGAGCGATAGAGATCAATCCAGATTGTACTCAAGCAAAAGCATATCTAAAAACTATAAAAGATATTTTAAACATATCGAATTCCTTTTATTTTGAGAATACCTATCTTGCTGACGATATTTACGAATAATGGCATTAAATTTGATGTATAATTATTGATTCATGGCTATTTTTCATATGCAGTAATTTGGTTAGTGAGGGCGTCCGATTCAATCGGACGCTTTTCTTTTATCATAAACCTCAAAATTTTTGATTCATTTTCGCTAATTTTGCACCAAAACCTCGCATCATGACCAAATTTCATTTATTTGTCGGGAGTATATTTATTTTGATAATGAGTCATATATCAGCACAGCCCAACACTCAATCTCAACAAAATATCGTTATTATTCAAGGGAAACAATACCAAATCCATATAGTAAAACGAGGTGAGACAATGTTTGGAATTGCGAAAAAATACGACGTTCCTTACGATACCTTATTGCATCACAATCCATTTATAGTCCCTTCATCCTTGGAAGTGGGTGAAACTATCAAAATCCCTGTTTATAAGAAGGAGAAACCTTCCGAGCCTACTCCTTATCGGTATCATGAAGTAAAGTCTGGGGAAACTCTTTACAGAATAGCCATTAATTATGGCACTACAGTTGAAACGTTAACTGAACTAAATCCCGAAGCAAGCCAGGGATTACATCCCGGTCAAAAATTACGTATACCTTCAGAATCTCCCAAAATACCGGAAAAGCAAGTCAATAATATTTACATCCTCTATACCGTTGAATCTGACGAAACCATCGATGTTATTGCTCGTAAATTTGAAATTTCAACTCAAGAAATGGCAGAGGCTAACCCGGGAATTAACCTAAAGCGACTAAAAAAAGGAATGGTATTACAAATTCCTCAAAAGGAAAAAAAATCTCAATCCCAACTGCCCGACTCACTCGACAAGTATTATCAAACCCGTAAGGTGCTACCCAAAGAAACTCTTTATTCTATTGCAAAACAGTATCAAACGGATGTTGAAACATTAAAAAAAATCAATCCCTTTCTACAGTCGAGAGAGCTTCAGGCCGGAGAAATAATTCGAGTTCCCAAAGGAAATATAACTGCTACAGCTTCTGGTGTTGAACCCGAAACTACAAGAGAATCTGTACGATCCGAAAACCAACATTGTCCATGTACCCCCGCACCCAAACCAACCTACAAAATTGGGATAATGCTTCCTTTTTATGCAAATCTACTGAACGATTCCATACAGGTGGTTCCGGCAAGATCTAAACAATTCATCGAATTTTATCAAGGTGCCCTATTGGCAATTAATGATCTTAAAGCAAAAGGATTAAATGCTGAAATTTATGTGTTTGATACTCAGAATAATATAGAAAAAACAAAATCAATTTGTAAATCTCAACAATTTAAAACACTCGATTTAATTATTGGGCCAATCTTTGGAAAAAATATTGAACTGGTTGCGCAAGAGGCCAAAATGTACAAAATCCCCGTAGTAAGTCCTTTATCGACGGAAGAAAATTTTCTCGAGGGCAATCCTTATTCTTTTATGGTTAGCCCATCTCAAAAAACTTTGGAAGAGGCTTTGGTAAATTACGTTTCAAGCATTAGGTTACGAAACCTTGTAATTATATATGATGGATTATCCCAAGACTCAGCCTATATTCCAAGCCTGAAGCGCAAACTTTTTTCAAAATATGATCCCAACGATATTCATTCTCTTCGCTACACCGAATTTGCTTATTTTAAGGGACAGGAAACAAAACTGTTAGATATTTTCACTTCTAGTGATACTACATTAGTCTTAGTACCATCCAACGATGAAGCTTTTGTGAGCGATTTAATCGGCAGATTAAACAGCTTATCAAAAGATAGAGTTTTGATTGTTGTTGGCCAACCCCGTTGGGCAAAATTTGAAAATATTAAGTTAGAGTTTTTTCATAATCTGAATACCCGCATTTTTTCAATATCAAATCAGGACTTTACCAACAAGAACGTTGTTAATTTTATTAAACAGTATCGAACCTATTTTCTTACGGAACCAACGCAACGAGCCTATGAAGGTTACGATATTACAAAATATTTCTCCGAAGCTTTGTTTACCTATGGAAAAGATTTTCGCTGTTGTCTAAAGAGTTTTAATCCGGAGTTACTTCAAATGAAATTTAACTTTAAATCAGATAATGCTAACCATGGACAAATTAATCAGCATCTTTTCCTGGTAGAATATACACCCGATTGGCGAAGAATTTTTAGCTCATTAGGCGGTTTACAAGAGTAAATATTTTACGGTTTACTTTTGTAAAGCTGCTATTTTTTTAATCAATGATGGACCGGAGTAAATAAAGCCTGTGTAAACCTGAATCAAATCGGCGCCGGCATCTAAATATTGTTTTGCATCGTTTTCGGTAAGTATTCCGCCACACCCGATCAAAGTTTTATCGTTTAAAAGAAGTTTGATACGCGATATTTTGGATAAATTTCTATTCAACAAGGGTTTCCCTGATAATCCTCCTTGTCCTATTTGGGTAATTTGGGTTGAAGAAATAGACAATTGGTCTCTCGTGACCGTTGTATTGGAAAAAATTACTCCGTCAAAACCACAGGTATGCACCAAGCTAATGCTCTGTTCGATATTTTCATCAGTGAGATCGGGCGAGAGTTTTACCAGCATTGGTTTATATTTTACTTGCTGCATACGAAAGCTACTCATCTCAGCCATAAGCGCACCGAGTTCATCGGCGTTTTGCAGTTGACTAAGATTTTGAATATTGGGGCAGCTAACATTTAACACAAGATAATCAACCCAAGGGTATAATCCTTCAAGGCATTCAAGGTAATCTTCAATTGCTTTTTCATTGGGGGTAATGGTATTCTTCCCGATATTGCCGCCAAGAACAAAATTTCGGTTTTGATAACGCTGAAGATGGTGAATTACTTTTTCTAATCCATCGTTGTTAAAACCCATTCGATTTATCAGTGCTTTGTCTTTAGGAATGCGAAATAATCGTGGTTTGGGATTTCCGGGTTGGGCTTTGGGTGTAACGGTACCTATTTCGACAAAACCAAACCCCAAATGATGAAAAAGATCGGCTGCAACCCCATCTTTATCGAGTCCGGCAGCTAATCCAATTCTATTGGGAAAGGTTATTCCCATATGTTGAACAGGATTTTGTCGAAAGAAAATGGAGTGTAATAACGATTGTGCCCCTGGCAGCAGACGCAAACTTTTTAGGGAAGAGATAGTAAAATGGTGGGCTTTCTCCGGGGGCAAGGTAAACAGGATTTGACGAATAATCGAATACATAAAATGTAGATTTACCGACAAAGTTAGCTGTTTTTTCGGTTTATCATAGTTTCAAAGGTTCCGTCGGTATAGATTAATATGATTCGTTCAATTTGTTTTTCGGTATTTTCAATAGCGTTTTTCGCCGCTGAAGTGGAATCGAACGATTTAGTAGTATGATAAGTCGTAGAATCATCG
>DAOTAV010000200.1:0-4712 GCA_035382785.1 Salinivirgaceae bacterium
GTAAACGTTCTTAATGAGTTCTTCCTTGGTTTGTTTATGACAAACCATACATGATGCCTCTATGTTGTTCAGGGGACTTTGCACCTTATGGTCGGTAATTTTCTGGCTTCCCTCAGTTATGTAAGGCATATGACAGTCGGCACAAGAAACCCCACGTTGATAGTGAATGGAATGTTGGAAAAGCTCAAAATCGGGATGCTGAGCCTTTATAATAGGAGTTTTGCTTAAAGGATGAATCCAATCGGTAAAATTGTATTCGTCGTAGTATTTCTCGATGTCATCAACGTTAAGTCCTTTATCCCAAGGGAAGGTCACATATTTATCATCGCCTTTAAAATAATACTCTACATGGCACTGAGCGCACACCATAGTTCGCATTTGATTTAAAGGAAAGGACTCAACGTTTTTACCCATACGCGCATAGGCTTCTTTTAATGGAACCTGGTATAGACGTAGTGTCATATCTTTGGGGTTGTGGCAGTTTGCGCAACCAATAGGGTTTGCAATTTCTGAGAGCATAGCCGACCACTTAGTTTTATAGAAATCGGATGGTGACATTTTAGCCATAACCCTTGCAACATCGGGACTCTTGCATGCCCAGCAACTTGAATTTTGGGGTCCCTCATTCTCGTTGGCAGGTGTCCCGGTGCGTAATGTATTGTATAGGTCAACTACAGAGTAAACATGACCTCGTGCCTGATTAAAATCTTTTGAAAAGGGATATCCGGCAAAGAGTATTACCAGCCGTGGGTCTTCTTCAAGTAAATCACGAAAAGCACTTCCACCGTACTTTGAACGGAAAAGGGTATCTGACATCTGTGAATAAGTTTGATACTCACGGGGAAATGCCAAGCCCCACGCCTCGTTTCGGGGTTCAAATTCATCAATCTTATACTTTGGAGTATTCATTAGGTTGGCTTCTGTTCGACGCTGAATAATGCTGGCTGCCAGCAACCCAAGAACAAAAACAAAAATCATTGTTCCCAGAAATAATGCCCATCCAATCCATGGATTTTTAGCAATTTTTTCACTTAACGGAGTTTTCATGATGGTAGAGGTTTATTGTCTATTTAATCAGTTTTTTTAACCAGTTAGGAGTTTCAGCTTTGGGGACGGGTGCGGTCCCAAATGGTGTTGCGGAAAGACTTTTAACTGTGCCATGAGGTACCTCACGGTGACAATCCCAGCAACGTTTCCCATTTCCGGCAAGTATAGCATCTAAATCGACGTTGGCTTTAACCATGGCAGTGAGGGTTTCATGACAGCGTATGCAGTTTTCCTGGACCACTCTTTGCCCAGGTTTGTGCATGAAAATGGTTTGGGGGTAGGTATTAAGTGTAAAGATGGTGGCATGCCGCAAACCATCATTTGCTTTAAAGTAATACTTTCGGATAATGTTGTCATGGGGTACGTGGCAATCGTTGCAGGTGGCGTGTTCCCTATGCGATGAATGGTGCCAAGTAACATATTGCGGCCTCATGATATGACAATTGACACAAGTAGCTGGGTCGTTGGAAATATATGACCAAGCTCTGGAAGTATAAAGAACAAACAGTCCTGTTCCGGAAAATATACCCGCCAATACAATTACCGGTACTCGCCAGTTTGGTGGGGGTTGAAAACGTTTAAGAGTCAATTTAATACGCATTAACATATCGATGTTTTTACAAATTTAAATAAAAAGAATTTCAGAATCAAGATAAATATTTGCGTTTATACCACATCATAAAGCCTGACAATACCACTACCACAAGGAAAATGCCTGTTAATGGCACAACTAATATGTAAAAGTTTCCAAGTAAAAAGCTGAAAATACGACCAGTATGGATTTCTTGAGCCAGATTCCACAGTGGAAATTTGAAGGCATTCGCAACGGATGATGGCATTGGGATTACCGATTCTGAATGATGCAAAGAAACCATCCCTTTATTGTAATCGAACATGTACTCTATTCCTAAAATTTGCGCATACCCCGATACAACATTTTCTCCTAATGGTTTTCGTAAGGCGTTGTCATTTCTGTGCGGTTTGCCGGTAATGTAGTCGAAAATTTCACCCGTTTGAGGTGACCAAAGGAATAATCCACTAAAGCTTCCCACCAGGTAAAATTCATTATCAAGTGGTTCAAGTATATTAATACCCATCACGCTTACTGGGGGCTGTCCATGAAATTTAGTTAAAGGCTCTGATAAGTCAGCACAATGATAAAGTCCATCGGAAGTTGCCAAGATGAATTTTTTTCTACATGAGTCATATCTTAAATCGCGGAGCTTATCGTTCCAATAATAGCTGTTGGTGACATCTTGATTGCTTAACACTATTCGACTATTAGCAATGGTGAGTAGGAAAGGTGGTCGCAAGAAAGTTCCAGTTAGTGCCGATATAACTAAAAGGAGCGTAGCCATTGCTCCTACCTTTAAATGCCATTTTATTGAGAACCGGGTGGTACGTTTTAAGTTATGTAACTTGATACGCTCATGGTACCTTTTAATTATTTTGGGGGATAAAAAGTAAATTATACCTGTAAGGCTTAAAAAGATTATGACTAAAGCAACCAAATCGGCTAATAATCGTCCGGGAATTCCAAAAATCTCGCCGCTATGAATATTCCAAAAAAGTCGAAAAGTTGATATTTCTTTTCTAGCGCCTATAGGGGCTTTTAAATCGATTGGTGTGAAATGCAGGGTTTGTGCCGTTGCATAGTAAATGGAATTGCGTGTTGTAATATAGATATTTGGTTCGACTATCTCAATTGATGTACAGAATTCATCGGTTTCGGGCAAGTGCAACTTTTCCCACTGATTTTCACCTTTATTAAGCCAGTATAAACCGAAACGTGTGGCGGCAAGAATCCCATTGGGGGTTACCTCTAGGTCAAAAACTCTTCTGTAATCGCTACCAGCCGGAATACCTTCCATTAGTGGCTTCCAGTTGTCAAAGTTGCTGTTGGTAAGCCAGATTCCAATTCCTCCATAAAAGATGATTGAGTCTGATGTAATGGTTCTTATGCCTTTTACTGATGCCAGGTTCCAGTTTTTCAAATGATAGTTCTTAGGTAGATACTTCCGGTCGATATCGATATGGGCTGTGGTTTGCCTGTGATTCATCAAAATTCCCGAGATGGCAAAAAGCAAGAAAAACAAAGTAAAAACTAAAGCCGGCCATTTGTGATACTTTCGCAGAGTACTATAAAATCTCATAGTAAATAAGGGCTTGTTCTTTCAGAAAACTGTTTATGGTTTGTAGCAATAGATGTTAAAGTGTTCATTGTCATTTTTTCCCTAACAATAATTTATTCCCAAGCTCGAATTCTTATAATTTAGACGTGCAGTATTAAATTTAGTAAATCTAGTTGAGTTCTTTGTTTTCATGAGTAATGACCTCTACGGGATGATGCTCAGAAATCTTTTTTCCGTTACAAAATAGATATTCCTATTAAGAACTCCTGAGTAAACATTGCAAAGGTTCAGTTCATCTTGTTCCGGGAATCCTTTATCCATCAATTCCTACCGCACTTACTATTCTCATTCTCCTTTATTTTACTGGGAGGATAAGTTTCTAAGCTGGCTTTTTCGGTTAGCGAGGCTTTTTATCAGTACGCTCATGCTTTATACTTTAAAGTTAGGAATTAAACAAGTGCAAGGATAGTGAATTGATTAAAATAAGCTATTCCTTTATCATGGTCAGAACCATTTTAAACCTTTCCTCTGCTTGAAGAGCATGAGGTATGTGTGCAGGCATAATTATCGTTTCGCCTGCATCAAGATGGTGTGGTGTTCCACCAATTATTATTTTGGCTTTACCTTCAATAACCTGAATAACGGCATCGAAAGGGGCTGTATGCTCGCTTAGTCCCTCACCTTTATCGAACGCAAAAAGCGAAATGTTTCCGGTTGGGCGTTTCAGTACGTTTTTGCTTACTATACCACCATTGCTGTATTCCACTTCATTGATAAAGTTGAACTTTTGTTCCTTAGGAAATTCATTCATTGAGTTCATAGTTGTATGGATTAGGATTAATTTGTTTGATTGTAAAAAGGAACCCGGCCGTATTGCAATACGGCCGGGAAAGAGGACTAGCCTACCATTAGTTTGATATCTTCATCCACAGTAGTAATTCCACCAATTCCAAAGTTCTCAATCAACACCTTGGCTACATTAGGTGAAAGGAATGCCGGAAGTGTGGGGCCTAGGTGAATATTCTTCACGCCTAGGTAGAGTAGAGCAAGAAGAACAATTACTGCCTTTTGTTCATACCATGCAATGTTGTAGGCAATGGGCAGTTCGTTGATATCGTTAAGTTGAAATACCTCTTTTAGCTTAAGGGCGATCACTGCCAATGAGTATGAATCGTTACATTGACCGGCATCAAGAACACGAGGAATTCCTCCTATATCTCCCAAAGGTAGCTTATTATAGCGATATTTGGCGCAACCGGCGGTGAGTATAACGGTATCCTTGGGCAGCTTTTCGGCAAACTCGGTATAATAGTTGCGATCCTTCATTCGGCCATCGCATCCTGCCATCACGATAAACTTACGAATAGCTCCCGATTTTACAGCATCAACCACCTTGTCGGCTAAAGCAAACACTTGTTCGTGAGCAAATCCACCAATGATTTCACCTTTTTCTATTTCAACCGGTGGTTTGCAACGCTTAGCGTGTTCGATAATGGCACTGAAGTCTTTTGGTTTTCCGTTTACGCGATCGGG
>DAOTAV010000201.1:0-3018 GCA_035382785.1 Salinivirgaceae bacterium
TGCTGAATACATTCCTCCGAGTTTGTAGGGTTCCTCTCTGATTTGATTCTCAGATTTAATCAATTTGCTGTTAAGTCCATAGGAGATTGGTTGCGGATCGTTGGGAATGATCTTTTGTTTATAGAAGGCTTCAACCTCTTTTTGTGTAATATTTCGGTCATATAAGTTTGTGCACGATTCAAGAATAATATCTCTTTTGGGATCAAGCACAATTTGTTCCTTATCAAAGTTGGGATCAAACATCACTTTCTGCATTTTTTCAAGCAGCTTTTCGGTTGTTTCACCTTCAAGAAGAGGCAGGGTTTTGGCCGGAAGATTTTTCACTTGAGCTGCAAACCAATCAAACGAACATTCCGGAACAAATTTTTGGTTTGAATAATGATGATGTATTCCGTTGCTGAACCAAAAACGCTTGGCATATTTCTCGAACATTTGGTATTGTTCGTTGTTTTGATCTCCTTGGTAATTTTTTATGACAGCTTCGATCAAGCGTTTGATTTGGAGATTATGTTCATAGTTTTGATCCATAAAGATTTCTCTTCCCCAAAGAGCTGCTTCCTGAAGGCAATAGAGCATTTTTTTCGAATTTGGATCGAGTTCGTCAAATCCGGGAACAGGATAGCGTAGTACTTGTAAGTCGTAGAATCGATCGGCAATATATTTGAATTCGCTGTCCATTTTGTTTGGTGAGTTTTGACAGCCTGTGTAAAGTGTCAGTGCTGAAAGCATTAGAAAAAAAGATTTTTTCATATTCTATTAACTGGTTTTATGTTATGGCATGTAAAGAATGAACGAGACTAGTTATAATCGCGGCGAATGGATAACCCTTTTTGTTCGAGTTCTTGAGTTACGCGTTTAAGCATTTTAACTTTTTCGTTATTGGACATAAAGGCTGACTTAAATCCATTGATAATCAGATATTTTAACTCATCAGGCGTGAATCCGAATTTTTCAATGGCAATCATGTATTCGTTTGTCAGGGTTGTGTTGGAAACTAGGCGATTATCGGTATTTATGGTAACTCGTAATCCGAAATCAAAATAGAATTTCAGTGGGTGTTTTCCATACGATTCAACAGCTTTGGTTTGCACATTTGAGGTGATGCACATTTCCAGCGGTATCCGATGGTCGTTCACATAGTTTAGCAAATCGCCATCTTCGCGTAGTCTTGTACCATGGCCGATACGGTTTGCCCTCACCCAATGGAGTGCTTGGTGAATGCTTTCCGGTCCTGAAGCCTCGCCGGCATGAACCGTTGTGTTGATATTGTTGTTGATAATCAGGTAAAACGCTTCGCGGTGATCTTTTGCCGGGTGATTGTACTCATCTCCGGCAAGGTCGTATCCGACAACACCACGGTTTTTGTAAGCAACGCAAAGTTCGGCTAACGTTATCGAAACTTCAGGCGACATGTGCCGCAGACCGCAAATGATTATGCCTATTTTGATATCCAGATTCTTTTCTGCCAAATCTTTTCCTCGAAGAACAGCATCCACAACTTGGGTCATTTTCAACCCTTTGTTCAGATGTAGAACGGGGGAGAAACGTATTTCGAGATAACGAATGTTTTCTGCAACACAATCTTCAGCAAGCTCATAGGTTGCCCTTTCCAATGCATCTTCCCACTGAAGAACGGAGCAGGTTATGTCGAAAGCTCTTAAATAATCCGAGAGCGACTTGCAATTTTCTCCGGCATGGAGAAACTTGGCTAATTTATCTTTATCATCGTAGGGCAATTTTACGTTATAGGTTTTAGCAAGGTCGAGAATGGTCTCAACCCGCATTGACCCATCCAAATGACAGTGTAGTTCTGCTTTGGGAAGGCTTTTAACGAATTCATAATTAAGTTCCATAATATTACGTTTTTTGTGCTTGTATTGCAAATATAGCTGGCATTTTTGGAATCTTCAATGGTTGTTTCCGCCACTGTTCAATGGTTTTGGTTTTTAGAATTTGATTTTTTCCGCAGAGATCAATTCCAAGACAGAGTAAAGTTGTTAGACGGCATGATTGCACCAGATCCTGAAACATAGCTTGATTTCGGTAAGGGGTTTCGATAAAAATTTGTGTGCTGTTGTTTTTTAAAGATTCTGTTTCAATCTGCCTTATTTTTACAACTCGTTCTTTAGGTTTGATGGGGAGATAACCGTGAAAGGTGAATGTTTGCCCATTTAATCCGCTGCCCATCAAAACCAAAACAATAGACGATGGCCCTACAATTGGCATCACTTCAATGTTGTGCTTATGAGCTTGAAGAACAAGCTCAGCACCCGGATCGGCAACACCCGGAACTCCTGATTCAGACATTAGACCTACGTTTCCCCCTTCAAGTAAATATTGAATAGCATTTTCAATAGAGGAGGATACACTCTCTTCGCCTATTTCAATGAATTGCAAATTATCGATTTTTATTCCTTTGTTGGTTTGTCGAAGAAATCGGCGAGCAGTCCGGATGTTCTCCACAACAAACATGTTGATTTGTCCTAAAAGAATCGAATATTCAACGCTAATCCAATTTAGGTTGTTCTCATCGCTGATTGAAACCGGCAACAGATACAGAGTGCCTGCCATGTTACTCCGTTTTGTAGATTTCGGCCAATGTTTGTTCCAGTTTTTCCGGATCAATGCGGTAGGCTACGATTTTTCCATCGGGATCGATAAGGATTGCGTGGGGAATGGAAGTAATACCGTAAAGTTGTGCTGCAGCATTTTTCCAACCGTTTAAATCCGATACGTGTTCCCAGGTAAGACCATCGTTTTTAATGGCTTCAATCCATTTTTCCCTATTTTTATCGAGCGAAACACCTAAGATTTTGAATCCCTTGGGACTGTATCTTTTATAAATCTCAACAATGTGTGGATTAGCCTTTCTACAGGGACCACACCACGATGCCCAAAAATCGACCATCAAATAACTGCCTTTAAAATCGGAAAGAGAAACTTTCTGGTTTTCTGTGTTTTCCATAGTAAAATTGGGAGCCGGTTTCCCTTCTTGTATTTTTTCGAGCAGCGCTAAGC
>DAOTAV010000201.1:3028-4690 GCA_035382785.1 Salinivirgaceae bacterium
AGCGCTTCGTTAACATTTGAAACATTCCACTTTTTTGAACGTTTTTATCAAACCGATTAAGGTAGTTTTTTAACGTGTTGTAATCGGCTGTGTAAATCAAATATCGTCGAATCACATACAATGAAACCAAATCGGAGGTAGTGTCAACATAGTTCTGACAAAATCTTAATTGTTGAGTCTCAAGATCATCTAACTGTTTCGAAATTTCTTCCACCAGTGGTTGATTATTCTCTTGTTTCGCTTTTTGGTAACTGTCATAAAGCTGGTTTTCTTGTTGTTTAAATTGTTGGTATAACTCCATAAATTGATCGTATCTTAAATGGAGTAACGATCCGGTAACAGTATAATTATTAGGAAGTTCGGATGAAAACGTTACCGTTATGTTGCCGGATTCCACAAAGATTGGAAACTTTCGTTTGTCGTTGTTGAATCTCATCCATAGGAGTTCCGGTGTTGAAGATTTCCCCTTGTAGGTAGCCTGGCTATCAATTATTTCAATTGAGTCAGTCACATTGGAATCAGCTGAAATTTCTCTCTCTAAATAGATTTTCCCTTCTCCAATGTTGTCGAATTTAAAGTTGAGAGAAAAATCCTTCTCTTTTTGACACGACCAGAGGACAAAAAGAACAAGGAAAACAACAGTTGTTTTTGTTTCGATCATTTTCATAATTATTGAGATTAACGGGGTAATTACAGATATTTCTATGAGTGTTTATCGATAGCATAGAGCATATAGTAGGCATGAAGCAATATTGTGCTGATTTCTGACCAATATTCTTTTACAGCTTTCAGACTTCCCGGAAGGCAAAAAATTAAGGTTTTGTTGGCAATCCCGGCAATGGATCGGCTGAGAACTGCTGCCGGATTTTGCATGCCATATTTTATTCGCACTAAATCCATTATTCCGGGCAATTCGTAATCGATCATTTTTTGTACAACCGGTACAGTGATATCTCTTGGACCGATTCCCGTTCCACCCGTGGTAACAATCAGATCAACATTGGTTTGAAGATATTCATCCAATAATTTTACCAACATGTGTTCATCGTCACAAATTAAATCGTATTCAATTGAGCAAGAATATTTCTTCTGTAAAAAATATCGGTAGATTTCATCTTTTAGAAAAGCCCCTGAAAGGTCGTTATATTCTCCGGCACTAGCTCTATCGCTTAATGTAATCACTGCAACCTTAAAGGTACGGGGAATGTGTTCCAATTCTGAATTTTTTTTCAGGGTAAATGTATTCAATGATCGTGCCGTGAAAAATCCTTTATCTTCGTTTACTCCACAAATTTCAACACATTTTTTTTTCGCCGTCCAAAAATGATCTAACAAGTTGACACTGCTCTGTTCTTCCGTTTCAACAAATACGGTAGGGTAAACCGCGTGTGTTATTGGCTCATCTTTTCCGGGGCCCAATGGAACTACTAAAAATTTTATTCCGGGATTGAGGCTCAACTCGTTGAGAACCTGATTATCTTTGACAATTTTCTGAATGAAAAAACCCATAATTGTGAATTTGAATTCAAAAGTAGTGTTTTTACGATACAATTATGCACGATGAAATTAAAAACCATGCTAATTTTAATGCGACTAGGTTAAAAAACGTGATACTGTCCCAAAAAGTGTGTAAAGTGAGTTAGTTCTTAAATTAGAGAAAAA
>DAOTAV010000202.1:0-4676 GCA_035382785.1 Salinivirgaceae bacterium
TTTGAAAGCACTGAAAAGTTTATTCGCGAACAAGAACGCTATGAAAAAGCATTGCTTCAAAAAGAAAAAGAAGCAGAGACTGTTGGTGATAAATCAAAAACTAAAGGTATCCGGTATAAAATGGTGACAGTCCTTTTCAGTAATGTTGTTGGATTTTCAAAATTAACCGAACAAGATAATGCAGAGAAATTAATTGACGATTTGGATAAATTTTATTTTCATTTCGATAATACTGTCAAATCGCACAACATTAAAAAAATTAGAACCATAGGAGACACATATATTTGCGCCGGAGGGATTCCCAAAAAAAATCGCACCAACCCAATAGAAGTAGTGTTAGCCGCATTTGAGATGCAGCAATATATGAATCATTTAAAGAGCAAATATCCATTAGACAAACAGAAAATTTGGGGAATACGCATAGGAATCCACACAGGACCGGTATTTGCACAGTTTGAAAACATTAAGAGCCCAAAATATGAGATATGGGGGGAAACAGTCAATATTGCCAATCGAGTAGAAGCAATCGGTGACTTTGGAAGGGTGAACATTTCAAGTAGTACCTATGAATTAGTTCGAGATTATTTTCTTTGCCAATATTTCGGAAAACTTCCCGTCAAGTATCGTGGCGATATCGATTTATACGTTATCGAAGGATTTAGACCCCTATTATCAGTTGAAAATAAGGGATTAGTCCCCAACAACGCATTTAAAGTAAAACTTGCCTTTATTCGCTTTGATGATTTGGAAGAGGAAATCTTAGATAAATTAGAACGGGAATTACCCAAAGATTTATATTATCATAACATAAAGCACACCATTGATGTGGTAAATCAGGTTGAAATCATTGGACGAAGGGAAGATATTACAGATGAAGAAATGTTATTATTAAAAACAGCGGCACTGTTTCATGATATTGGTTTTACCGTAGGCTATAAAGATCATGAATTGTTAGGGATTCAAATTGCCAAGGAGATTTTGCCAAAATTTAATTATACTGATGAACAGATTTCAAAAATATGCGATTTAATTTTTGCTACACGGTTACCGCCAAACCCAACCAACAAGCTTGAAGAAATCATATGCGATGCCGATTTGGACTATTTAGGAAGAGCCGACTTTATTCCAGTTTCAAATATGCTATTCAAAGAATTGGTTGAGCATGGAGCAATTGAGTACGATATTAACCAATGGAATCAAAAGCAATTAGAATTTATTTCAAATCATCAATATTTTACAAAAACCGCAAAAGAGTTGCGCGACGTTAATAAAAACAAGCAGCTTGAGAATATACGAAACCAACTGGAAAAACAAAGTTAAGAAAACTAACATCATATGGACGCAAATAAAAAATATGTGATAGTTCCCTGGGACTTTACGAAGGAGGCTGATTATGCCCTACAACATGCCGCGCAACTGGCAAAAGTTATGAAGAATGGGATTATTCTTGCAAACATAGTTCACGTAAAAAAAGGCATATTTTTCTCTTCAAAAGGAATTTCACCGGAGGAAAAGAAGAATCGTTTAGAGAAGATGGAGAATGAAGCCAAAGAGTATTCGCAGAAATATGGCTTAGAGGTTAAAACGATGATTATTGAAGGAGATATTCCTGAAGTTTTTCCTCAAGAAGTAAAAAATAACCATGCCAACTTGGTAATAATGCCTTTCAGGCAACGATTTGGAAATTTTGTTTTTGGCGGTTCGAAGTTTCTTAACATTATGAAGGAATCCATTATCCCCTTCATAATTGTTAAAAATCCCCCAAAGCATCAATATTACAAAGAGTTGGTTGTGCCCATGGATGTTGATAAAAAATACAAAGAAACTATAGCATGGATTATTTATTTAGCCCATTACTATAGTTGCAACATCAATATTCTAAAACCATTTATAAATGAGAGTTTTGCCAAAAAGGATATGGCAAACAACATTTATTTCACAAAAAAAATGCTTGATAAGCAAAATATTATCTACGGAATAAAAACCGCAAAGAAAAATCATTCATTTAAAGAAGAGATTTTCCGTTTTGCAGAAATGATTGATGCAGACTTGGTTGTGATGATGGCAAAACGATACAAAAGCTGGATTGATTCAGATAAAGATATAAAATTGAATATTCCAATTATGGTAATACCGCCAAGAACCGACTTGATAAAATATTCAGCCTTTGCCTAAAGAGAGAAGCAACCGATTAAGGTTGCTTTTTTTTACATTATTGAACGAGCAAAATCAATAAAATTATAGTAGATTTGCCATTTGCAAAACGAGAACCACCTATGCTGGTAAAAACGTACGGTTCGGCAGTATATGGCATTCAAGCATTAAAAATCACGGTTGAAGTGAATGTCGTAGCCGGTTTTGGATTTTTTTTGGTAGGATTACCCGATAGTGCCATTAAAGAATCGCAACATCGAATTGAGAGTGCCCTGATGTCGGTCAATTTAAAGCTACCCGGCAAAAAAGTAGTGATAAACATGGCTCCGGCCGACATTCGAAAGGAGGGGGCTGCCTATGATTTAACCTTAGCTATCGGAATATTGGCAGCCAATGGCCAAATTGATACCGAAAAAATATCAAAATACATGATTATGGGTGAGCTATCCCTTGACGGAAGTCTTCAGCCCATTAAAGGTGTTTTACCTATAGCTATCAATGCCCGAGACGAAGGTTTTGAGGGAATCATTGTTCCCAAGAAAAACTCTTTGGAAGCAGCTGTCGTTGATGGGCTAAAGGTGATTGGGTTGGAAACCATAGGAGAAGTTATCGACTTTTTGAATAACAATAAAGAGGTAGAGCCGATAAAGGTTGATGTGGAGGAAATTTTTTCCAAATCAATTCAGAATATTGAAATTGATTTTGCAGACGTGAAAGGGCAGGAAAAGGTGAAACGAGCTCTAGAGGTTGCAGCTGCCGGTGGTCACAATGTGATTATGATTGGTCCTCCGGGTGCCGGTAAAACTATGATGGCCAAAAGAATGGCCGGAATTTTGCCACCACTCACTCTTGAAGAAGCTCTAGAAACCACGAAAATTCACTCTGTTGCCGGGAACATGGGCAACGATATTTCTTTAGTAACTCAGCGTCCATTCCGTGCGCCCCATCACACCATTTCAGACGTAGCTCTTGTTGGTGGCGGGACTTTCCCCCAACCCGGAGAAATTTCTTTAGCACACAACGGTGTCCTTTTTTTAGATGAATTACCCGAATTTAAACGTTCAGTCTTAGAAGTAATGCGCCAACCGATGGAAGATCGAAAAATCACCATCAGTAGGGCTCGTTTTTCGGTTCAATATCCTGCAAGTTGTATGCTGGTAGCCTCCATGAATCCTTGTCCATGTGGATATTATAACCATCCTGAAAAAAAATGTGTCTGTGCCCCTGGTATGGTACAAAAATATCTTAATCGAATTTCAGGACCACTACTCGATAGAATCGATATTCACATTGAAATCGTTCCTGTTCCATTCTCAGAACTTACCACAACAAATGCCTCAGAGAGCAGTGTTGCTATACGCGAAAGAGTTATTAAAGCAAGGAAAATTCAACAAGAGCGATTTCGGTTGGATAAGATTTTCTGCAATGCACAAATGTCGTCAAAACAATTGAGAAAATATATTAAACTCGATGAAACATCGAAAAACCTCTTGAAGAACGCTGTTGAACGTTTGGGTTTATCTGCTCGAGCCTATGACCGAATTCTTAAAGTTGCCCGAACCATCGCCGATCTTGATGATTCAATAGAAATTCAAAGTTATCATATTGCCGAAGCAATTCAATATCGAACCCTCGATAGAGATACTTGGGCAAAGTAATAAATAGCGCTTAATTCATTGATGAAGAATTTTATATATATATTATTGTCTATACTAATTGTTGAACCAATTTTCTCTCAAACCGATTCGGTTTCTACCACAAGCAGAAAGGGGATTGTGAGAGAAAAAAACAATCGTGACACAATTCTTCCCGACACCGTTATTTATTCCTGGCGATATCTTTCAGGTTTCGTTAAATTTGTTGCAGAAGTTGATACTGCGCCTCATACTGTTCTTTATCGAGATCCGTCACGGGTCGGGAAATATTATCAAATTGGTTTAGGGAATCTCGGACAACCCGTGATGAACTCTAATTTTTTTGAGCGAAAGGAAATTGAGCTTTCAAACCACTGGATGATACAATATTTCGATCCATATTTACAATATCATGAAAAAATAAAAGTTTTTAACACGAAAACCCCTTTTACCCGTTTATATTACACCAGCAGTAATCGAAAATGGCAAACTTTTCATTTTACTCATACACAAAATATCAATAATGATATCAATTTAGGTGTTCTTTATAACATATACTCATCATTAGGGAGCTACGTTTATCAATCTTCCAGAAACAGGAACGGATCCTTTTGGATCGATGTTAACGGAAAGAAATATCGGCTTTTTTCGTCTGTCAATTTTAACCGATTAAAAAATGATTTCAATGGTGGCGTTGTTGATCCAACATTTGTTACCGATTCGATTAATTATTCAATTCCTGAGATTAAAATAAAACTTTCCCAAACCGGAAGCGACATTCGATTTTTTGATGGGAAACTTCAGCATCAATTTTTACTCTTAGGACAAAATTTTAAGAGTTTAAATTCTACAAAAGCCGGACTAAAGCATGAATTACGATATTCCAAA
>DAOTAV010000203.1:0-4666 GCA_035382785.1 Salinivirgaceae bacterium
CCACTTTGCTAAACAATATCGTACAGTCAATTGCCCATATTCCCTCTGAGATTTCACGCAGCATATACATTCAACAATGCAGTCGGATGTTCGAAATTTCAGAGGACATTTTTTATTCGGCAGTAGCTAAGGAATTGCGTGAAAAAATTGGAGAGCATAAAAAAGGCATAACAACTCAGACCAAGATCACCCCCAAAGAAAGCATAATAAAAAAAACGACGGTTGATTTTGCCGATAACAGTGTTGAAGCCTCAGAGCGAGATTTAATACGTTTTATGCTTGAGTACGGAGATCGGGCGGTGTTTATATCGAGAGATGAGGAGGATCCTGAACAAATTTCTATCGTTACGGTAGCGGAGTTTATCGTCGAAGAATTAGAGAGCGATGAATTGATACCTATTGATTCGGTTTGGGCTAAAATATTCAACATTTTCAGCAACGATTTAAAAAAGAATATTCAGCTCAATCAGCTTTATTTTGTAAACCATCCTGATATCGAGGTCAGTTCGCGTGTGGCCGACTTGATGGCGAAAAAATACCCTCTTTCACGATTTTGGGAAGAATACGGAATCAGCTATAATAGCGAAGAGCAGCTCTTGGCAAGAAATGTTCAGAACTTAGTGAACGAGTATAAATGGCGGCGTATCTTAGAATTGCAAAAGGTTTTAACTTCGCGTTTGGCTAATAGCGAATTATCGGATGATGAGATTCGGGCGATTATGACACAACTTCATAAAATCAATATTTTACGCAATGATCTTATGAAAAAAATGGGTTCAAGGCCAAGTTTATAGCGTATTTGCGTAGCGCTCCAATCGTTGAGGTTGCAGTACTTTTATTCTGCGTCCACGAATCTCGATCAATTTTCCTAATTTAAATTCTGAAAGTTGTCTGATTACCGATTCGGTGGCGGTCCCCACAATGTTAGCAAGCTCCTCTCTGGTTAATATCAGCTTGATAAATCCTTCGGCATCGGTTCCAAAAGTTTTTCGCAGTAGTAGCAATACTTCTGCAAGACGCTCTTTAACTGAACGTTGAGCAATGTCGGTAAGAAAACTGTTGGCTTCACCCAATTCTTTGCAGGCCAATTTTAATAATGCCATGCTAAAGTCATGATTTTGTTGAATTAGATCGAGCAACACTTCTGCTGGTATAAAACAAAGCGATGCGTCTTCGTGAACACGCGCAGTTGTGCAGAAAGGTTCGTTACTTATTACTGAACGATAGCCAATAATATCGCCCCTTTGGGCAAACATAATGATTTGCTCTTTTCCTTCAACGCCGGTTTTAAAAATCTTGATGATGCCTGAATTGATGCAATAGCAACCCGATGCTTTATTTCCTTCGCGGTAAATGATATCACCGCGGCGAAAGGTTTGGCAACTTTTTTCATAGTTTAACAACGCTAACTGTTCAGGGGAAAGCGTTTTAAACATGTTGGCTGAGTTTAAGAAACACTCGGTACAGGATGGTATTTTGGGATGCTTCATGTTGGTTTTTATACTGCAACAATCGTTCTGAAAAATTGTTGCAAATATAATAAAAAAGCCGGAGAGAGTTTTCTACTCCGGCAAAGTTTTGATTTTGAGAAGTGTAGGGGGAGTTTATTTAACTCCAGAAATTA
Organism: Salinivirgaceae bacterium; assembly: GCA_035382785.1. Lineage (GTDB taxonomy): Bacteria > Bacteroidota > Bacteroidia > Bacteroidales > Salinivirgaceae > JAAYQU01. The sequence goes on from DAOTAV010000203.1 coordinate 1,625, forward strand.
GCTTTCATAAGGTCGTTGCGTGGATTAACGCATAAAATAGGTAGTTTGGCACTGTTAGCAATGATATCTTGTTCGCTGGCACCAAAAACGTAATCGGCAAAACCAATGTTTTTTGTTGTCATTACTAAAATTAAATCGGCATTAATCTCCTCAGCAAAATCAATGAGTTGCTTTTCGAAATTGCCTTTTTGTGCTGCAGTGTGAATTTCGAAATCGATATTATATTTTGTTAAATATTTTTTGGCGAATAGCAAGTTGTTGTTAATTTTTTTTTGATAGTAATCGTCGTCATTAAGTTCTTTGAAAATATGGATTTTCAGTGTAAAGTACTGAGCAAGATAGATAGCCCAAACCAGTTTTTCTTTGTTTTCGGCTTTGAAATCGAGCGGAAAAACAATATCGGTGAGTTTTTTCTCGCTGGGTTTGTCTTGTACAACCAGGAAAGGAACAGTTGAGCTTGCAATTACTTTTAATGCCCAACTGCCGGTGATTTTTTGCATACCTCTAATTCCGTGAGTTCCCATGATGACCATATTTACCTGGTTTTCATCATCGCTGGTGTAATCACCAATACTGTGGAAGATATCTCCTTTGATAACCTTGAAAGCAGTGGGAATTTTGGTGTTATTCTGAATTTCGTTGGCTTTAATCTGTAGTTGTTCCTCGGCTAATTCTTTATCAGAATCTTTTTTGATGATGTGGAGCAGGACAATGTTACACTTTAAATGGTTTGCCATTTTGATAGCGTGAAGAGCGGCATATTCCGAAACTTCAGTGAAATCCCACGTTACTACGATGTTTTTCCCGTTTATCATACAATTTGGTTTATGTGTGTCCTCAAAATTCTTGCACTAATATACAAAAAAAGCCTGTTTTTGTTAAAACAGGCTAGTATTTTTTTGACCAATGAAAGAATTTTATTCGTCACCGTATCCTTTCATTATGCCGCGTTTTGAATTTTTTACGAATGAAACAATTTCATCTTTTTCTTTTGATTCCGGCATTTCGGTTTCGATGTATTTTATGGCATCGGAATAGTTAAATCCTTTAAGGAATAAAATACGGTAAATGTCCTGAATATGTTGAATAGTTTCGTTGCTGAAGTTGCGCCGACGTAATCCCACAGAATTGACACCGCAGTAAGATACAGGATAGCGGGCTGCTTTTACAAAAGGAGGAATGTCTTTACCAACTAGTGATCCGCCTGCCAACATGGAGTAAGCACCGATATGGACAAATTGATGAATTGCCGAACCTCCACCGATTACAGCAAAATCGTCAACAACAACCTCTCCGCCAAAAAGTACGGCGTTGGCAACAATTACATTATTCCCGATAATTGTGTCGTGTCCTACGTGAGCGCAGGCCATAAGCAGAACGTTTTTGCCGACTACGGTTTTCCCTTTTGCTGCAGTTCCTCGATTTACTGTAACAGCTTCGCGGATGGTCGTGTTATCACCGATCTCGGCCGTGGTGTATTCTCCGGCAAATTTTAAATCTTGTGGTATGGCACCGATAACTGCACCTGGAAATACTCGGCAGTTATTTCCAATTCTTGAGCCGGCAAAAATAGTTGCATGTGGTCCTATCCAACAATTGTCGCCAATTATAACATCAGCATCAATATAGGCAAATGGATCGATTCGAACATTGTTCCCAATTTTAGCATCGGGGTGAATATAGGCTTGTGGATTATTCATAGGGTTGTTTTTTTGCTGCCAAATTACAAAAAAAATTAATGTGTTAATTAGCGTTATTTTACTTTGGCTATTTGTGCTGTTAAAAAGGCTTCGGTAACCATGGTTTTGCCAACAAAGGCTCTTGCTGTCATGATCACAATTCCTCGACGAATGGGTTCGGTTAAATGCAATTCGAAAATCAGCGTATCGCCCGGAACAACTTTCTTTTTGAATTTAACGCCATCGATTTTTAAAAAGTAGGTTGCATAGTTCTCGGGATCGGGAACTGTGCTGAGAGCTAAAATTCCTCCGGTTTGTGCCATTGCCTCAATGATTAATACTCCGGGCATCACAGGTTCGTCAGGGAAGTGCCCTACGAAAAATGGCTCGTTCATGGTGACGCATTTCACGCCTACCACATGGTGGTCGCTGAGTTCGATTATTTTGTCAACCAATAAAAATGGAGGACGATGTGGGAGGGTTGCTTTTATTTTATTGATGTCGTATAATGGTGCAATGTTAGGATCGTATTTAGGCGCCACGGGATTGTTTTTTTGCTCTTTGGCTCTTTTTCGTAATATTTTTGCCATTTCCGTATTGCTGGAATGTCCCGGGCAAATGGCTGTGACTTTTCCTTTGATGAATTGGCCGCATAGAGCTAGATCACCAATTACATCCAGAAGTTTATGTCGGGCAGGTTCGTTAACGTATCGTAGCTCCAAATTGTTTAATATTCCGTTGGGTTTCACCTCAATAACCGATTTGTTAAAGAGTTTGGCAAGGTGTTGTATTTGTCCGGAGGTTACTGCATGTTCAACGATAACGATAGCATTATTCCAGTCGCCACCTTTTATAAGGTTGTTTTTAAATAGGAATTCGAGCTCATGGAAGAACACAAAGGTACGGCAAGGGGCTATTTCTTTTTCAAATTGGGTTAAATTGGTTAAACGAGCATATTGGTTGCCTAATACTTGGCTGTTATAGTCAATGAGAACATCTACGGCGAATTCGTCGGCCGGAGAAATTTTTATTTCGATTCCTTTTTCCGGAATTTCGTAGGATAGTTCCTCGTCAACGATGAGATATTCTCTATCGGCGTTTTGTGTTTCAATACCTGACTTGTTGATGGCATCAACCCATGGGAGAGCGCTGCCGTCGAGAATTGGAACTTCTGGCCCATAAATTTCAATTATGGCATTATCCACTTGCATTCCGTAGAGTGCAGCCAGAAGGTGTTCCATTGTATGGATTTGGTGATCGCCTTTTTTCAGGGTTGTACCGCGTTCGGTTTTTGAAACGTAATCGGCTAATGCCGGAATTTCGGGTTTGCCGTCAATGTGGGCGAGAATGAATTTATATCCGT
>DAOTAV010000204.1:0-4597 GCA_035382785.1 Salinivirgaceae bacterium
TTTTACCCGCCAATCGTTAAGTTCAAGATAGTCGTCGATGATTTCAATATTCGAAATGAGATCTTTGGCATTTCGTAAATCCTCATGTTGCTTTCTATACAACATGTAGGCTTTAAGCAATGAGAAATCTCCACTTTGGAAAAGCGTAATTTCAACGGCATCCTGAATTTGCTCAACTGTTGGCGTTTTCGATCCAACCATTTTTTCAGCATTTTTAATCACAATGGAACTAAACTGTTGGGCTTTCTCACGGTCGGGAGAGCCAATCGCCCTCATTGCTTTGAAAATGGCGTTTTCAATTTTTTCGATTTGAAATGGTACGATATCACCATTTCTTTTTACAATCTTTTCAAAATAAGTTTGGTTATCCATATCTAATGCGTTTTAGGTTTTTATGGATAACTTACGGGAGTGATGATGAAAATAGGATAGTTGCCCTTCTATTGTCATCGATCGCTTTTCACCCGAAAGCTACGATATGTTGAACTTGGCAGGTCTTCTGGCTTGTCCCATGGTTTGCCGCCTTCCCGTTGTTGTTGGATAACAACAGTGGCATTTTGGCAAACGGTTTAGAACTTACAGCTACGGGGATAGCTCCTGACTTTCACAGGATTCCCTTTTAATCGTTCTAACGAACCAAATTCGTTGGCAAAATTAGTTTTAAATATTGCAACCCCAATTATGAAGAGCTAAATTTTATTCACAAGTTTTGAACATTAATGATGATAAAACTTATTGCCACAATGCTATAGTTGCAAATCGTCCGGTATTTGCTCCGTCGCGTCGGGCAGAATAAAAGGCGGGATTTTGGTAGCTGCAAAGGTTGCTAAATTCAATGTTTTGGGCTAAGATTCCATTATTGGTTAGTTGTTCTAAAACAATTCCCCAAAGGTCAAGGTAGTATTTTTCCCGGTTTTTAACTTTTAGATATTTTGAATACCCTGCATTGAAAAACAATTCGGAAACGTCTAATCCTACCTCATAAACAGCCGGACTAATCGAAGGACCGATAGCAGCGAGCATCGATCGTGGAGTACAACCCCTTTCTGACATGGCTACAATGGTTTTTGTTGTCAAGTTAGCCAAGACACCTCGCCATCCGGCATGGATTAACGATATGTATTTTGTTTGTGGATCGCAAAGAATAATTGGAAGACAATCGGCGGTAAGTATGCCAATACCAATATCGCGGCGATTGGAAATGACAGCATCGGCCTCTTGTGGCGTTTTATCATGGTCGATGATCCAAATGTTGTCTTTACTAATTTGATGTGGAAAAACAATCGGGAATTCTGTTTTCAGATGTTGTTGAACCATTTGGATTTTTTTTTGCCTCTCCTCCGACGATTGGCGTTTTAGAGTTAAATTAAAATCGGGATGTCCAAAACTATTTCTTGTGGTTACAAGGGTTTTTAGTCCAATGGTTTCAAAAATTTCAAATGAGTAGGCATTGTTGATGGGATCAAATTTCATGTTGGGTATTCAGGTTTATACTTCCAAAAAGTAACGGCAAAGTTAAGCAAAAGATTTCAAGCGATATTTCACTTCGAAACCAAACGTTAAATTTATTTCATAATCCTGATTTTGTGAAAGATAACAAACTATTACGAAGTTCAAGCTTTTTCCGATTTATAATACGTATCTTTGCCCTAATAATTAAATTGAAAAATAAGGAGTTACTCATGAAACGATTTTTTCTTTTGGGCATTTTGATTTTTACTTTTATTGATAGCCAATGCCAAATGCCCATCATAGAAGCTCGGCAGCAGCAAATAGGGAGTACAGTGACGGTAACCGGTATTGTTACCAACGGCCCGGAATTAGGTGTTATACGCTATTTGCAAGATTTATCTGCCGGAATTGCTGTTTATTCATCGTCGCTTTCGTCGATTCGCCGTGGCGACTCAATTACCGTTACCGGAACTTTGAAAAGCTACAACAATTTGCTTGAGATTGATCCGGTCGCAAACTTTGTTATTCTTTCGAGAGATAATCCGCTGCCTCAGCCCCTATTGATTACTCCTTCGGAGGTGGGAGAAGCTTTAGAATCACAATTGATTCAAATCAACATGGCAACCATTTCCGGTGCTAGCGGAACTTTTTCGGGAAATACTAATTACACTATTGTCTCAGGCGGGCAGACGACAACTATGCGTGTTGTAAACAGTAGCCCATTGGTAGGACGACCAATCCCCACTCGTCCATTCACATTGGTGGCCATTGTGTCTCAATATTCCACCTCGAATCCTGCTGCGGGATATCAGCTTTTGCCCCGTGATGCTAACGATATCATTGTTAGTTCCGGTATCAATGTTGTTAGTGATTTATTGCCGTTTGAGATTGATGTTGACCATGTAAGTCTTCAATGGCAAACCGATAGTGTGGGAACCACCGAATATTTTTGGGGGTTAACTCCTGAACTTGAGATGGGGCATGTAAACGCAAACAGTAGTGGAACTATTCATCAAATAACAATCAATACTCAACCTGCAACGTTGATATATGTTAATGCGTTTTCCGTTAATGGACAAGACACCGCCTTTACCGGAAATAATATCTTTATTTCTAAATCGTTATCAAGTGGAGACATTAAAGTTTACTTCAACCAAGAAGTTGACCACAGTGTATCAACCGGTGATGATGCCATATCGCTCATTAATCAATTTACCGATACAACCATTGCCTATATCAATAGGGCGCAGCAAACTATTGATATTATCATGTATGATAATGATTGCAGACCTATTATTGACGCTTTAAATGACGCCCATGTCCGGGGAGTTCAGATTCGATTTATTACCGATGCTCCCAATGTCAATGAACAGCCCGATTCTGTTCTTCAGTATCTTCATCCCGGAATTCCTATTTTGTACGGAAATGTAGATGCAATTATGCATAACAAAATTATTATCATTGACCGAGATGATGTGAATCGATGCCAAGTCATTGTAGGTTCAACCAACCACACAATAGCAAACCTGAATAAGGATTACAACAGTATTATAATTATTCAGGACCAATCCTTAGTAAAAGCCTACATGTTAGAATTTTATGAAATGTGGGGAAGTCTCGATTTTCAACCCAATCCATCCAACGCAAAATTTGGAAATCAGAAAACTAACAATACTCCCCATCACTTTAACATTGGTGGCAAACATGTGGAATTGTATTTCTCACCAAGCGACAGAACTACTTCAAAAATCGCAAAAGCACTACAAACTGCCCAAAGTGAAATTGAATTTAATGTGATGGCATTTACCGAAGATGTTTTGGGGCAAGCCATAAAAAATCTTCATTTGGCCGGAGTTAATACCCGTGGAATTATTGATTATGTTGAATATTCAGGAAGCGAATTTCAAATGTTGTTAAATGCGGGTGTTGATGTGATTGATTATCAAAACCCCGATGGTTCACAATGGCCCATTGGAGCAACTTTGCATCACAAATACGCCATAGTTGACTACAATCACTCCGATTCTGACCCGCTTGTAATTGTGGGTTCACACAACTGGACAGCTTCGGCAGAAACACGTAATGACGAAAACACCCTCATAATCTATGATGCAACCATTGCCAATTTATATCATCAAGAATTTACTCAAACTTTTAATCGTTTGTTGACACCTCAACTTCAAAACGACTCTATAACAGGTCAGGTAAATACGACCGCGTTCATCGATTATCGCTCAAACGATTTTATCCATCCTCAGGTTTCTTCAATTCAGGTTTCCATTGTCGCGCAACCTACGCATGGTAATGCCATGCTTGCAGGCGATATCATCATTTATTCGCCTCAAACTAATTTTGCCGGGACTGATAGCCTGAAATACAGAATTTGCATTCAAAATCGTCCAGGGTTGTGCGGTGAAGCTTGGGTCTATATTGGAATTTTGCCGCAAACAAGTGTTGGACATCTGGCTAGTTCGACAGCATTGACAATATCCCCGAATCCGGCTTCTCAATCCATTGAAATTTTGGCTCCAATCAATGGAAAAGCTACTGTGGATTTTTACTCAATTTCGGGTGAGAAGGTAAAATCGCTGCTTGTAGATTTCCAACAAGGGAAAGCCACAATTTTATTGAATGATTTAGCCCAAGGATATTATTCTTTAATGGTTACGAATCAGTTTCAACTTTTAATTGGAAAACTTATTAAGCAATAGGATATAATAAACTAAAACTTCCGCAGACGACAAAACACTGCGGAAGTTTTTACTTTTCGGAGTTGTACGTTCGTGGTCTCTACTAATAAAACCTAATGAAACTTTGTGGACAAAATGACCGATGTATATCTTACCCAAATAGTCTCGTTCCTTTTCCGCGAATAACCACAAGATGATGCGATAAATTAAAGATTAATGACTTTGTCGGCGGCGTTTTGTAGGTGAAAAATATCCATCATGGTAGCCGCAATACCCACTTCCAACGAATCCATCAAACCGTAATGTTTCAAACATGTGGTGCAGGCTATGATTTTCACTCCTTTACTTTCGAGACTTTTAAGCATTTCGAGCGTTGGACTTCCTGTACACATTAACTTTACCCCTTCATTGTAACAGACAATAAAAGCAGGAAGTTTTCCTTCTTGTAAAATAAC